>JANMJM010000137.1:0-30044 GCA_031371345.1 Vicinamibacteria bacterium | reverse complement strand
GTTTTATTCACAATTTTTGGGTATTTTTTCCCTTTTTTGGGAAATTGGGGCAGGGGTGTGGCACTTGTGTGGGTTGGGGGGGCTTACTAATTGGGGCTGGGGTATGGGGCAAGGGGTAAGGGTAAGGGGCAAGGGGCAAGGAGTAAACGAGTGCAGATGATGGCAGAATTCGTCTGATGCAGATTCGCGACGTCACGATTGTGGGCGCCGGCCCCGCTGGACTTGCCGCGGGGATTGCGGCCAAGCGCTTCGGGCTCGACTACGCCATCGTCGAGAAGGGCGTGCTCGTCAACTCGATCTATCGCTTTCCGGTGAACATGGTGTTCTTCACCACGCCGGAGCTTCTGGAAATTGGCGGCCTTCCGCTCGTGTCGCCGTTCGAAAAGCCGACGCGCATTGAGGCGTTGCGCTACTACCGCCGCGTGGTCGACACCTACGATTTGGCCATCGACTTTGGCGAGCATGTCGTTGCCGTGAATCGCGAAGCTGGGCCTGCGCGCGAGGAGATTTTTGCGATTGAAACGCGCTCCGACAAGGGCGTGCGCCGGATCCGTCACAGCCGCCACGTGATTTTTGCCATCGGATATTTCGATCATCCGAATTTTCTCGGCGTGCCCGGCGAAGATCTGCCGCACGTCTCGCACTACTACAACGAGTCGCACGGCTTCTACCGCAAGCGGGTCGTCATCGTGGGCGGCGGCAACTCGGCGGCCGAAACCGCGCTCGAGCTGTTTCGCTCGGGCGCGCATGTCACGCTCGTGCACCGCCATCCAGGGCTGAAGCCGAGCATCAAATATTGGGTCAAGCCCGACATCGAGAATCGCATCAAAGAAGGTTCGGTCGTTGGCTTGTTGAACACGCGGCTCGTTGAGATACAGCCGACGCAGGTGGTCGTCGAGCACGCCGGCGCGACTCGCGAGGTTCCCGCCGATGCGGTGTTTCTGTTGACCGGCTACCACCCCGATTGCGATCTGTATCGGCGGGCGGGCATCCGGCTGAAGCGCGACTCGATGAACCCGGAATTCAACCCGGAAACCTTTGAGACGAACGTCCCCGGGTTGTTCCTCGCGGGCGGCGCGATCTGCGGCAAAGACACGTCGAATATCTTCATCGAGAACGGCCGCTTTCACGGCGAGAAGATCATCGGACTCGTGGCAGAACGTATGGGCAAGCGATCCGGGGGCGAGGGGCAAGGGGCAAGGGGCAACTCGTGACGACCCGGACGGTGGAGATTCAGCCGCCGTCAGTGCGTGCCGAGACGCTGAACGTGCTGAAGGCGGCCGGCGCAGTTGTTGTGATGGTCGCCGCCTACCTGTTCATGCCCTCATCGTCCACCGTCGATCGACGATCGACGATCGACGATCTTTTGCCGTATCAAAAACTGATAAGCGACGCAGCGCCTGTCGAGCAACGGACGTTTCGTGAGCTTCAGGAAGGGCTTCTCGAAGCAGAGCGCATTCGCGCCACGAGCGGACGGTGGCCAGATGTTGCTGCGCTCGCCGGGGAGGGCATTCCGCCGTTTGCCGCCGATCCCACTCGAAAAGGCTCACCGTATAAATGGACCTCGGTTCGCCAGGACTGGGCGACCAATTACCTCGGCGTGCCGTCTGATCCATCGGCGCCCGCCTGGGCGCTCGTCATTCTTGAACCGGCGCCAGGCGAACCGCGCGATCCTGCACCCAACGATGAGACGCATCATCGTTTGCCGGACGGGACGACGCTTCATGTGACGATCTGGAATATTCCCGAGCAGCATCGCCGCAGTGGATTTGCGGCGTTGCGTCTGCCCCAGAACGAAGGGTGGACGCAGATGATGATAGGGGGAGCCAGTGCTCGGTAACGTAAAACTAGAAACTGGAAACTGGAGAGTACGTCGGCAAGTGTTTTTTACTTACTTTCTCGTTTTTAGTTTCCCGTTTTTCGTTATACCTCTCGCCATGGCTCAGCCACGCCCCGCAACGCTAAAAGTGGGCGTGACCTTACACCCGTACTACTCCTGGACCGCGAACGTCATCGGCAATCTTCCGGGCTACGAAGTTCGCGCGATTCTGCCGGGCGAGATCGACGCCGGCGATTATCAGCCGCGCCCGGAGGACATCAAGAAGCTCGTCGATCTCGATGCCATCGTGATCAATGGGATTGGTCACGATGATTTCATCACGCCCATGTTGAAAGCGTCGGGCAACACGCGCGTGACGCTGATTCGCGTAAACGACGAAACGCCGCAGATTCACTCGGTGCGCGGCAAGGGGCCCAATTCGCACACCTTTATTTCGTTTACCAATGCCATCCAGCAAACCTACGCGATTCAAAAGGCGCTGGCGAAGCTCAAGCCTGGCGACGCGGCGGCGCTTCAGCAGAATGCGGCGCGATACGCCCGCCGTCTGCGGCAGATCAGGGCCAATGCCGCAGCCTCGCTCGCCGACGCCAAAATTACGCGTGTCGTGACGGTGCACGACGGCTACGGCTATCTGCTTCAGGAATTCGGGCTCGAGGTCGCCGGAGTCGTCCAGCCGGCGCACGGCCTCACGCCGTCGGCTGGGGAACTGCGCGACATGATCGCGTTGCTCAAGCGCGAACGCATCCGCGTCGTCTTCAGCGAGGAGGCCTTTCCGCCGCCGCTGCTCAAGGTGCTTCGCGACGAGGCTGGCGTCAGGGTTTACATCATCAGCCACATCGCATCGGGTCCCTTCTCCGCAGACAGGTTCGAGCGGGAGATGCAGAGAAACGTCGACACGATGATCCGGGCGCTGGTCACGGAGGCATGACCGCGCTGCTCGAGGTGAGCGATCTGACCGTGCGCCACGCGCGCGAGATTCTCCTGTCCAACGTCTCGTTTTCCGTGGAGCGCGGCGCTCTGCACGCATTGGTGGGGCCCAACGGAGCGGGCAAGACCACGCTGCTGTCGGCCGTGCTGGGTCTCACACCCTTCACTGGGCGCATCGTGGCGCACTGGGAGCGCACCGGACGCATCGCGTACGTCCCCCAACAGTTTCATGTCGATCGCACGCTGCCAGTGACCGTCGCCGACTTCCTCGCGCTGACGCGGCAGAGGCGGCCGGTGTGTTTCGGGATCGTGCCAGCCACTCAGAAACGCATATCGCTGCTGCTCGAGCGCGTGGGACTCAAGGGCTTCGAGCGGCGGTTGCTGTCGGTGCTTTCGGGTGGCGAGTTGCGCCGCGTGCTGCTTGCCAACGCGCTCGATCCGCTGCCGGAACTGCTGATTCTCGACGAGCCGGCCGGCGGCCTTGACGACACGGCAGCGCGATGGCTCGACGAGACGCTCATGTCGCTGAAAGGGGAAATGACGGTCGTGATGGTCTCTCACGACTCCGCGCAGGTGCGACGCATCGCCGATCACGTGACCATGCTGGAGCGGGCGCGCGCATGACGGCCTTCTACGCCTGGTTCCAGTACCCGTTTCTTGTTCGTGGATTCCTGTGCGTGCTGTTGCTGGCGCCGCTGCTCGGCGGGTTGAGCCATTTGGTCGTGGCGCGCCGCATGGCGTTTTTCAGCGCGGCGCTCGGGCAGGCGGCGATCACGGGCGTGTGTGTCGGGCTGCTGCTCGGCGAACCGCTCAACGCGCCGTACGGCGGCATGTTCGGGTTCTGCCTGCTCTCGACGCTGGGAATGGTCTATGCGAAGCGGCGATCGCAGCTCCCGCCCGATACGCTCATCGGCGTGTTCCTCGCGCTTACGCTTGGGCTGGGGTTATGCCTCCTGGTCGCGGTCACGCGGCAGTTCAACGTGCATCAAGTGGAAGCGGTGTTGTTCGGCAGCCTCCTGACGGTCACCGACATCGATCTTGCGCTCTTGGTCGTAGCCGGGGCCGCTGTTGCGGTCGTGCTGTTGATGCACTACAACGATCTGCTGCTCGACAGCCTCAGTCCTCCGCTCGCGAAAGCGCGCGGCATCGACTCTGGCTTTCTCGAATACCTGTTCGCTGTGGTGCTGACGATTGCCATTCTCGTCAGCTTGAAAGTGATCGGCGCCCTGCTCGTCGAAGCGCTCGTGGTAGTGCCGGCGGCGGCGGCGCGCAACATGGCACGGGGCACGCGCGCGTACTTCATTGGAAGTGTGGCCGTGGCGTTTTTGGCTGGCGTGGGTGGATTGGCGATTTCGACGCGTCTGCTGGTGCCTACCGGTGGAGCCGTCGTGCTGGCCGCCAGTTTGATTTTTTTCCTCACGCTGGGAATCGCGGCGCTGAAACGTAGTTGATTAGTTCATTAGTTGTTAGTTGATTGGTCGTTGGCGACGAGTGTCAGCCGGATTCACATCGGAACCACCCACCAACAACTAATCAACAACCGTAGTTGATTAATTGTTAGTTCGTTCGTTGTTAGTTGACTGGTCGTTCGCGACGAGTGTCAGCCGGGTTCACATCGGAACCACCCACCAACAACTAATCAACTAACCAACCAACAACTAATGCAGTCTCGTCTTCCCGCCCGGCGTGAGGATGGTCTTCATCTCGAGCAGCTCGACCAACACGCGACACCGCTCCAGTAATCCATTGCACTCGAGCAAGGCTTGCTTTTCAAGCGGCTCCAGGTGTTGGGCGATCGAGTGGATCAGATCGGCGTCCGGAATGTCCTTGGGGATCGTATCGTCGGGATTCCGGTGCAGACGCTTGGCAATGAGACGCTCCAGACGCTGTCGGGCGTCGCTTGGTGCACCGCTCGCCGGGCGGGGGGCTTCCGGGATGGACTCGATGCGCGCGACGCGGTAGCGCTGATCGCCGTCGCCAGCGAACCGCTCGTCTTCGATTCGGAATTTTTCCTGGCCGCGCAACAGGATGTTGTAGCGCCCATCGGGCAGCCGGTCGGCGTGGGTAATGAATCCCGCGCAGCCGATGGGATATACCGGAGGCGCCCCTTCGTACTTCGGCTCCCAGCCCGGGCGCAGCATGACCATGCCGATGAGCCGGTCGTTCTCGAGCGCATCGGCAACCATCGCGCGATAGCGCGGCTCGAAGATATGCAGTGGGAGCAGCGCGGCAGGGAAGAGCACCACGTTCGGTAAGGGAAAGAGGGGAATTTCAGTCGGTAACATGCAACGTAGAACTAGAAACGAAAAACTAGAAAGTATCTAGAAAGTTCCCAAACTTACTTTCCAGTTTACAGTTTCTAGTTTCCAGTTAACACCTAATGTATGGTGCGCGTCTTTTTGTCCATGTAGTCCATCAGCACGTACTGACCCAGCGTGTACGGAGTCGTAAAGTACGCCTTGCCGCGGCAGATTTCCGCGACGCGCCGGACGAACGCCACCAGTTCATAGTCGCGTGCGAGCATGAATGTATTGATCATGATGCCGCTCTTCCCGCACGTGGCCACTTCGGCGATGGTCTCCGACACGATGAACGGATCGAGGCCGAACGCGTTTTTGTAAATGCGCCCGTCGGGCTGCGTCAGCGCCGAGGGTTTTCCATCGGTGATCATGATGATCTGGCGCATATCCTTCCGCTGTTTGTCGAGAATGCGGCGCGCGAGGCGCAATCCTTCGCGCGTGTTGGTGTAGTACGGGCCGACGCGCACGCGGCCGAGCTCACGCAGCGGAATCTCTTCGGCCGAGTCGTGAAAGAGAATCACGTTCAAGGCGTCGCCGGGATACTGCAGACGAATGAGATTGGCGAGCGCCAGCGCCACCCGTTTGGCGGGCGTGAACCGGTCTTCGCCGTAAAGGATCATGCTGTGGCTGCAGTCCAGCATCAGCACCGTCGCGCATGAACTTTGGTATTCCCCCTGCGCCACCATCAGATCTTCGTGCGTGATGTCGATCGAGTCCAGCACGCCAAGCTGTTCTCCCGCTTCGCGACGCTCGCGACCGATCCGCTGCACGGCGTTCAGCACGGTGCTGCTCGGATCGAGATTCAACGTGTCGCCGAATTCGTAGGGCTTCGGTGCGGCGATCGTTTCGATGCCGGTGGCGTGGTCGCGCGTGTCGTGGCGGCCGAGGCTGCTCTTGCCGAGCGAGCCCAGCAGATCCCGAAGCGCGCGATACCCGAGGAAGTCGAGGCTTTTGTCGGTGACTTCGAAGCGGCTCGGCGGCGCGTCGGGCCCGAACTGACCGCCGTCGCCTTGTGATTGCCGATGTTCGCGCTCCGCTGCGAGATCGGGCGACGGCGTGATGAAGCCTTCCTGCATCATTCGATCGATGATGTCCTGGATGAGCTTCTCGAGCTTCGAACGCGCATCCGCCTGATCGGCATCTGCTGGATCGCCCATCAACTGCTCGAGCGTCTCCTCCGGCAGCACGCCGCCGTTGAAGAGCGCGTCCATGATGGCGTCGTGCAGCGCCTGCATCGTGCGGTCGTCGTCTGATTCACCATACATCCCGCCGAACGGCGACCGAAATCCGCTCGACAGCAGCAAATCGGACAACTTCTCGACGAGATCTTCGAGATCGAGATCGTCAAGCGGATCGCCCGTGTACTTGGAGTACTTGTACTTCATACAGATTCAGTCAGGGTCAAGCGGCAAGGCAATAGAACGCGTTCCGCGTGACATTTACCCCTTACCCCTTACCCCTATCAGTTGTAGTACTTCTTCTTTCCACTCGGCAGCGGCAGCCCTTCATCGAGATCGCGTTCGGTCGCGCGGCTCGCGGCGCGCCGTTGCGGCGGCTCGGCGGCGTGATACCCGCGATCTTCGCTGCGGCTGATTTTCTTCTGCGCGTACAGGCCTTCCAGCACGAAGTCGATCGCCGAGGCGAGGGCCGGCTCCGCCGGTCTCGCGCCGATTTTCAGTTGATCGGCCAGCTCAACCAGTCCTTGCACGCCCTTCGCATGCGCGAGCAGTTCCTTGGCCGAAGACGTGTCGGCGGTCTGCAGCGTGCCGCCGAGGTCGAACCATTCGATGACGCGACGCAGATCGACGCCGTCGAACCGCTCGGCGAACACGTTGGCAACCGACGCGCGAATCAGTTCGCGCGCAACGTTGTCGGCGCCCTTCAACTCGCCTTCGTATTCCATTTCGAACTTGCCGGTAATCGACGGCAGCGCCGCATACACGTCGGTCACGCGCGGGACGACTGGGTGCTCACCGTTGGTGAGTGCGCGCCGTTCGGCATTCGACAGCACGTTTTCAAGGGCGGTGATGGCCAGGCGCTGGCTGACGCCCGATCGTTTGTCGATCTTTCGATCGGCCCGCGCTTGAAACGCGATCTCTTCGACGACTTCGCGCACGTAGTCGGGCACGTCAATCTGTCCCTTCTGTGCCGCGCGATCGAGCCACGCTTCCTGCGCGGTAATGTCCATGGCGTGCTGGCGCGTCGCTGGATAGTGCGTACGAATCTCCGATCCGATGCGGTCCTTCAGCGGCGTGATGATCTTCCCGCGTGCCGTGTAATCTTCCGGATTCGCCGTAAACACCATCAGCAGATCGAGCGGCAACCGGATCGGGTAGCCCTTAATCTGCACGTCCCCTTCCTGAAGGATGTTGAAGAGGCCGACCTGGATCTTGCCCGCGAGATCGGGAAGCTCGTTGATGCCAAAGATGCCGCGGTTGGCGCGTGGCAGCAACCCGTAATGAATCGTGAGCTCGTCGGACAGCTGGAGCCCGCTGCGCGCCGCTTTAATCGGGTCGATGTCGCCCACCATATCGGCGATGGTGACGTCGGGCGTGGCGAGCTTTTCGACGTATCGAGCGTCCTGGCCGAGCCATGCGATGGGTGTCGCGTCGCCTTCGGCGGCGATGCGACGCCGGCAGGAGGCACAAATCGGCGCCACCGGATCATCGTGAATCTCGCAGCCGGCGACGTACGGCATCTGCTCGTCGAGCAGCGACGAAAGCGCGCGCAGGATCCGGCTTTTCGCCTGGCCGCGCAGGCCGAGCAGGATGAAATTGTGGCGCGACAGAACGGCGTTGACGAGCTGCGGAATGACGGTCTCGTCGTAACCGATAATGCCGGGGAACAGCGTTTGGCCGGCCTTCAGCTTGCCGATGAGGTTGTCGCGGACTTCGTTCTTCACCGATCGGCGAGGAAAAGCCTCCGGCGATGCTTCGCGAGCTTTCCGCAGGTCGCCAAGCGTCTTGATATTCGAGATATTTTTCATGGATGGATGGTCCTGATGCGATTCTAACCCATTGGAGATTGGGCGATTGGTGATCTTGTGATTGGCGTGATTGGGACGGATCTGGCGAGTGGCTAAGCGAGTGGCCATGCGAGTGGCCATGCGATTGGCCATCACCCAATCACAAATCACCCAATCTCCAATAAGATCTCCCGCGTGCATCCGGCGCTCGTCTCAAACGGCCCTCTTGTCTTCGCTCATCGCGGCGGCAGCAAGATCGGTCCTGAAAACACACTGGTCGCCTTCGATCGGGGATTCGCCGCCGGGGCCGACGGCCTCGAGCTTGACGTGCACCTGTCGCGCGACAGAATTGTCGTCGTTCATCATGACCGCCTGCTCGATCGCACGACGCGCGGAACCGGACCGCTCAATGCGCGCACAACAAGCGAGTTAGCCGAGCTCGACATTCCGACACTTCGCGATGTGCTTGCGCGTTATCCCGGACGCAAAATCATCGTCGAGTTGAAGGAACCGAGCGCCGAGCTGGCGCGCGCCGTCGTGGACGAGGTTCGCCGCGCAAACGCGATCGATCATGTCTGCATCGGATCGTTCAGCGTGTCGGCGTTGCGCGCGGTTCGTGCGTATGCGCCCGACGTGGCGACGAGTGCCGGCCGAATGGAGGCGCGGATCGCGTTGTATCGATCGTGGTGCTCTCTGTCGCCGGGGCGCGTTCCTTATCAGGCGTTTCAAGTTCCGGAGACGAGCGGCAGCACCCGCGTCGTGTCCCGCAGATTCGTCAAGCTTGCGCACAAAGCGGGATTGATCGTGCAGGTGTGGACCGTTGACGAACCGGACGACATTCGCCGGCTGCTGGATTGGGGCGTCGACGGCATCATTAGTGACAGACCGGACGTCGCGGTAGAGACGCTGCAAGACTGGCGGAGGCGACGTCGTCCATAGTCGATCGTCCGCGTCAACTCGTGCTCGCCTAGCGACGATCGACGATGGACGGTGGACGATCGACGATGGACGACTCCGGCAGCTCAGGTTCCTTCGGCTTTCTCCGCAGCAGTTCGGCAAGGAACCACGCGGCGCCGCCCGCCACCGTTATCGCCAGCAGCCACCTGACCAGCGCGAGCGCGAACGGTAAATCCAGCGACGGCCAATCAGAGACGCGCAGCACGGCGAGCCGATCCATCATCCAGTGCCACGCCGAGTGCGCGACGATGGCCGAGAGCACGATGATGCCCGATCGCTCCGAAAACACCTGAGTGAAAAGCAGCGTGAGCGCAGGCATGGCGATCGACAGAATGATGATTTGCCCGAGCTCGAGGCCGATGTTGAACGACAACAGCGCCGCGATCTTGTGACCGCCTGCAAACTGCAGCAGATCGCCGAACGCGAGCGCAAAGCCGAAGCCGTGAACCAATCCAAAGATGAATGCGACCATCCAGCGCCGGCGCAGATTGGCGCCCACCGCATTCTCAATGGCCACATAAATAATCGAGAACGCCATCAGCGTGCCGACGAGAGGCGCGAACCACCTGCCGGTCGGCTCCATCCCCAGCGCGGCGGCGCCAAGCGTGATCGAGTGCGCCAGCGCAAACGCGGCGACTGGTTTGACCAGGTCGCGCACACGGCGGTACGGAAACGCCAGGACAAAGACAAACAACAGATGATCGATGCTGTCGAGAAACCGGTAGAACCCCGCGCTGAGGAATCCCCATGCCGCCTGGTAGAAGCTCGGATCGAGATGCACCATCGACGCATCGTCGTGGAGACGAAACGCCCGGACGTCGCCCCCTGGGCGGATGAACGTGAGGTAGGTCGCGGTGCGGTTGGCGAGGCCGCGCCCGAACAGCACCTGCATGCCGAAGTCGGAATTCTGCGAGCGGATGGCGTAATTCAGCTCGAGGTCGAGAAATCCCTGGTTGTAGTAGATCTGCGTGTTGTCCGGAATTTTCGGACCGCGCACGTGCGACACAGCCGCGTCGAACGAATCGAACGACTTGTCGGAAGGGAGCGAAATGCGGGCGTTGGCCATGTCGTACTGCATCAAACGCGCGCCGTCTTCCACCAGCACGATGCCGTTCGAAATTTGGTTCGCCGCTTCCCCGAGCGCCGGATCGATATACGGAAGCGCCAGATATCCCGTGCCGTCCTTCGGGAGGCTCGACTCGCCCAAGGCAAGCAGCGGAATGCGCAGCAACACTTTCAGCTGCGTCTGGTCGGGTCTCAAGAACGTCTGGATGACAATTTCATCGGGTATATCGTGCGCGCGCACCGCCGTCTGGATTGACAGGAAGAGCAGCGCGGCCCCGAGCATGCGAAAAGAGGACCGCTGGTTGAGTTTCATTGTGCGTGCAGTGAAAATTGTATAATGACCTTCTTTTCGTTTCCTAGCGAGGCACCATGACTGTACCAACTAATAAATGGACGCAAGTGGTAGTGGCGGCAGCATTTGTGTGGGGAGTTTGCATCTGGGCGGCAATGACCGCGCCTGTGCACGCGCAGGCTGCGGCCACCCCGGCAGCGGCGGCACAGACCGGATCGGGCATCTGGAGCGGCGTCTACACCGACGTCCAGGCCAAGCGCGGTGAGGGCCTGGCGAACAAATCCTGTGTCAGCTGCCACGGCTCGGAGCTGATGGGCGGCGAAGCCGGACCCACGTTGGTCGGGCTCGAGTTTCTCGGCAACTGGAACTCGCTCACGCTCGGTGATTTCTTTGATCGCATTCATGCGACGATGCCCGCCGACGCGCCTGGATCGCTCAGCCCACAGGACACGGCCGACGTGATGGCGTACGTGTTGAAGCTCAACAAGTACCCGGCCGGACAGAAAGAGCTTCCCACCGACATGTCGGCCTTGGGGCAAGTGAAGATCGAAGGGCAACCGCCAGCCAAATGAAAAACATCGCCGCTGAAAATCTCGCCGATCTCGAGTCGATTGAAACGAAGGAATGGCTGGATTCTCTCGACTATGTGCTGCAGAGCAACGGCCCGGCCCGTGCAGGGCAGCTGTTGCTGAATCTGGCCGATCACGCGCGGCGTAGAGGCATTCGCCTTCCGTTCAGCGCGAACACGCCGTACATCAACACGCTGTCGGTCGATCAGGAAGTGGCGTTTCCCGGCAGCCAGGAAATCGAGCGGCGCATCAAGAGCCTCGTCCGATGGAATGCCATCGCGATGGTGGTGCGCGCCAATCGCGTCGAGCCTGGTATCGGCGGCCACATCTCCACGTTCGCATCGGCGGCGACGCTCTACGAAGTCGGGTTCAATCATTTTTTCAGGGCGACCGGCGAGGTCGGCGACCGCGATGTCGTGTACTACCAGGGACACGCGGCGCCAGGCATCTACTCGCGCGCGTTTCTCGAAGGGCGCCTGACCGAAAAGCAGCTTGATAATTTCCGGCGCGAGCTCGCGCCGGGCGGCGGCCTCTCGTCCTATCCCCATCCATGGCTGATGCCCGATTTCTGGGAGTATCCGACCGTGTCGATGGGGCTCGGGCCCATCATGGCGATCTATCAGGCACGGTTTATCCGCTACCTGGAAGATCGCGGGCTGAAGGCACCGTCCAGCTCGAAGGTGTGGGCGTTTCTCGGCGACGGCGAGACCGACGAGCCGGAATCGCTCGGCGCCATCACGCTGCCCGCGCGCGAAAAGCTCGATAACCTGATTTTCGTCGTCAACTGCAACCTGCAGCGCCTCGACGGTCCCGTTCGCGGCAACGGACAGATTATTCAGGAATTGGAAGCGATTTTCCGCGGCGCCGGGTGGAACGTCATCAAGGTGCTCTGGGGCAAGGATTGGGATCCGCTGCTCGCCAAAGATAAAGACGGGCTGCTCGTGAAGCGCATGGGCGAGATCGTCGACGGCCAGTATCAGAAATACACGGTCGAATCGGGCGCGTATATCCGCGAACATTTCTGGGGCGCCGATCCGCGGCTGCTCGAGATGGTGAAGGATCTCTCAGACGACGCGCTGAAGCGGTTGACGCTTGGCGGGCACGATCCCGTGAAGGTCTACAACGCGTTCAAGGCCGCCGTCGAGCACAAGGGCGCGCCGACGGTGATTCTGGCGCGCACGATTAAAGGATACGGGCTGGGTGAAGCGGGCGAAGGGAAGAACATCACCCATCAGCAGAAAAAGCTGACCGAAGACGATCTGCGCGCCGTTCGCGAGCGATTTGCCATCCCTGTTCCCGAAGAAAAGCTCAGCGAAGCGCCGTACTACCGGCCCGACGACAAGAGCCCCGAGATCGCCTATTTAAAGGAACGGCGCAAGGCGCTTGGCGGATCGCTTCCGATTCGGGAAACGAAGACGAAGGCGCTCACGATCTCCAGCAACGAACTTTACGAAGAGTTCAGCAAGGGTACCGAGCGTCCCGCGTCCACGACGATGGTGTTCGTGCGGCTGCTGTCGAAGCTGTTACGCGATCCGGAGCTCGGGAAAATCGTCGTGCCAATTGTCCCCGACGAAGCGCGCACGTTCGGCATGGAGTCGTTGTTCAGGCAGGTCGGCATCTATTCGCACGTGGGTCAGCTGTACGAGCCGGTCGACATGGACACACTCCTGTATTACAAGGAATCGACCGACGGGCAGATTCTCGAAGAGGGGATCAACGAAGCCGGATCGCTCGCGTCGTTCATCGCTGCAGGCACGGCGTATTCGATCCACGGCGTCAACACGATCCCATTCTTCATTTACTACTCGATGTTCGGATTCCAGCGTGTGGGCGACCTCATCTGGGCCGCCGGCGATTCGCGATGCCGCGGGTTCTTGCTGGGCGGCACGGCGGGCCGGACGAGTCTGGCGGGCGAAGGGCTGCAGCATCAGGATGGCAACAGCCAGTTGTTTGCCTACCCCTATCCGAATTGCGTGAGCTACGACCCGGCGTTCGCCTACGAGCTGGCGACGATCGTCGAGGACGGTATCCGCCGGATGTACGTCGAGCAGGAAAGCATCTTCTATTACCTCACATTGATGAACGACAACTACCCCATGCCGGCCATGCCGGAAGGGGAAGATGTGAAGCCCGGGATTCTGAAGGGGATGTATCGCTTCAGCAAGGCGAAGAACACGAGCGCCAAGCTGAAAGCGCAGTTGCTCGGGAGCGGCGCCATTCTTCCTGAAGTGATTAAGGCCGCCGCACTGCTCGAGCAGTTCGGCATCGCGGCCGATGTGTGGAGCGTCACGAGCTACGGCGAGCTGTATCGCGACGGCAACGCATGCGACCGGTGGAACATGTTGCACCCGGCGCAGAAGGCGAAGATGCCGTACGTCGCCGAATGCCTGAACACTACGGAAGGCGTGATTGTCGCAGCGTCCGATTACGTGAAGGCGCTGCCGAATTCGGTCGATCGATGGTTGAATCGCCCGATCGTCGCGCTAGGCACCGACGGATTCGGCCGCAGCGAAGGACGCAAGCAGCTGCGAGAGTTTTTCGAGGTCGATGCGCGCTTCGTCGCGGTTGGCGCGCTGTCGGCGCTGGCGCGCGACAAGCAGATCGACGCGAAGCTCGTCGAGAAGGCCATCAAAGACCTTGGCATTGATCCCGAGAAAAAGAATCCTGCCATTTCTTAACCCGAAGCTGGAAGCTGGGAGCTGAAAGCTGGGAGCTGAAAACTAAAAAAATGCCGACAGACATGAAACTGCCCGAGCTGGGCGAGAACATCGAAGGCGGTGATGTTCTTCGAGTGATGGTGAAGGCGGGCGATCAAATCAAGAAAGATCAATCCGTTCTCGAGCTCGAGACCGACAAAGCCACAATCGAAGTTCCCTCTTCGTCCGACGGCGTCGTCAGCGACGTCAAAGTGAAGCCCGGTGACAAAGTGAAAGTCGGGCAAACGATTCTGGTCATCGAGGACTCGTCCGTCGGAGCGCCGAGCGCGAAGGCGGAGCCACCGAAAGCGGCGCAGCCTTCCCCTGAACCGAAACGAAAAGCGGAAGTCGTCGAGTTGAACCGATCGAAGGCAGCGCCCGCGGCACCAGCGCCGGCCTCGGCTGGACCTGCAGCGTCGGCGGCGCTTGCGGTTGATCCCGCAGCAATCGCCGCCGCGCCGTCGGCCAGACGGTTGGCGCGCGAGCTTGGCGTGAATATTTCCGAGATTCACGGCTCGGGTGCCGGCGGCCGCATCTCGACCGACGACGTCACCGCATACGCGCGGCGAGCGCTCGCTGGCGCTGCCGGCGGTGCCCGGCCGGCGGTTGCCGGCGCGGCGCTTCCCGATTTCAGTCACTGGGGGCCAGTCGAGCGCAAGCCGATGAGCGGCGTGCGGCGGACAACAGCCCACAGGCTCACGCAGGCGTGGAACCAGGTGCCGCACGTGTTCCAGATGGACCGTGCCGATATCACTCAGGTCGAGGCGCTGCGCAAGAAGTTGTCGAAGAAAGCGGAAGGCGAGGGGCGCGCACCAGTCACCATCACGGCATTTCTGATGAAGGTGCTCGCGGCGGCGATGAAGAAATTCCCGCAGGCCAACTCGTCGGTCGATCTCCAGAACGACGAAATCATCTACAAGCAATATGTCCACATTGGTGTGGCCGTCGACACCGATCGCGGCTTGCTCGTGCCGGTCATCCGCGACGTCGATCAAAAAGATTTGTATCAAATCGCCGACGACATTGCCCAGGCGGCCGAGAAGGCGCGCAACCGCAAGCTGTCGCTCGACGACATGCAGGGCGGGTCGATCACGATTTCGAACCTCGGCAGCCTGGGCGGCGGTGCATTCACGCCGATTGTGAACTGGCCCGAGGTCGCCATCCTCGGTGTGGCGCGCGCGAAGATGGAGCCGGTGTTCATCGACGGCGAGTTTGTTCCGCGCTTTCTCATGCCGCTCACGCTCTCCTATGATCACCGCGTCGTTGACGGTGCCGACGGCGTTCGCCTGCTGCGGTGGGTGGTCGAGGCTATCGAGCAGCCGGCGTTAATCTGGCTCGACGCGTAGATCGGATCGGCGAGTGAGCGATAGGCGATTGGACGACGTGTAGCGGCCAGAGCCATCACCCAATCACCAACAGATCACCCATTCACCTATCCCCCAATCGCCATATTTGATTTCATGAGTACACGAATCGCTGTCATCGGCGCCGGTCCCGGCGGATACGCCGCAGCGTTCCATGCGGCCGACCTCGGCATGCAGGTCACGCTCGTTGACGCGGAGCCGAATCCCGGGGGCGTCTGCACGTTCCAAGGCTGCATTCCGTCGAAGGCGCTGCTACATGCGGCGAAGGTGCTCGACGAGGCGAAGCACGCGGACAACTTCGGCGTGTCGTTCGGCAAGCCCATAATCGACGTCAACAAACTGCGCAGCTGGAAGGACGCCGTCGTGAAGAAGCAGACCGGCGGCCTCGGCCTTCTCGCCAAGGCCCGCAAAGTGACGTACATCCAGGGCAAGGCCTCCTTCGTCGACGCCAAGACGCTCAGCGTCGAGGTATCGGGCGGCGGCCAGCAGCGCGTCGAAGCCGACTACATCATCATCGCGACCGGATCGCGCCCGACCAAGGTGCCTGGTGTTTCCATCGACAGTCCCAAAGTGCTCGATTCGACGACTGCGCTTGAGCTGCCAGACATTCCGGGTCGTCTGCTCGTCGTTGGCGGCGGATATATCGGGCTCGAGCTCGGGACTGTCTACGCCGCGCTTGGGTCGAAGGTGACGGTGGTCGAAATGACCGACGGCCTGTTGCCCGGGGCCGATCGCGATCTCGCCGCGATCGTGGCCAAGCGGATGGAAGCCAATAGCGAAGCCATTCTGCTCGAAACCAAAGTGACAGGAGTGACGGACGAAAAGAAGGGCCTCGTCGTGGCGTTCGAGGGCAAGAACGCGCCGAAGAGCGCGCAGAATTTCGATCGCGTGCTCGTCGCGGTTGGACGCCGTCCGAACTCGGCTATCGGCGGCCTCGACAGGACGCGCGTAAAGGTCAACCAGCGAGGATTCATCGAAGTCGATGCGCAGCGCCGCACGTCCGAGCCATCAATTTTTGCGATCGGCGATGTCGCTGGCGATCCCATGTTGGCGCACAAGGCGTCGCACGAAGCACGCGTCGCTGTCGAAGCGATTCACGGCCAGCCGTCGGTGTTCGAACCGCGCGCCATTCCTGCTGTCGTCTTCACCGATCCCGAGCTGGCGTGGACAGGTCTTACCGAGAACGAAGCGAAGCAGCAGAACCGCGCAATCGAGATTGCCAAGTATCCGTGGGCCGCGTCCGGCCGCGCCGCGACGCTCGACCGGCCCGATGGCCTCACCAAGCTCATCATCGATCCAGAGACCGAGCGCATTCTCGGTGTCGGCATCGTCGGCGTTGGCGCGGGCGAGATGATCGGCGAGGGCACGCTCGCGATCGAGATGGGCGCGCTTGCGGCCGATTTGAAGCTCACCATCCATCCGCATCCCACGTTGTCGGAGACGGTGATGGAAGCGGCAGATGTCTTTTTCGGGGAGAGCGTTCACGTGTACAAACCGAAAAAGGGGTAAGGGGTAAAGGGCGAGGGGTAAGATAGCGATCCTTCCAGTGTCACTCAGCAAGGTTCATCAAGACATCATTTCGTGCACCACATGTGCGCGGCTGCGCGATTACTGCGCGCAGGTCGCTCGCGATAAACGTGCGGCATTTCGCCACGACACGTATTGGGGCAAGCCGGTGCCCGGGTTCGGCGATCCACATGCGCGGGTACTGATTCTGGGGCTCGCGCCGGCCGCGCACGGCGCGAACCGCACTGGGCGTGTGTTTACCGGCGATGGCGGAGGCGGCTCGGGAGATTTTCTGATGACCGCGATGCACCGCAACGGCTTCGCCAGCATTCCCACATCGCAGTCCGTTGACGACGGCCTCACGCTACGCGACGCATACATCGCCGCGGCTGTTCGCTGCGCGCCTCCAGACAACAAGCCGACGCCAGAAGAAATCCTGGCGTGTCAGCCACATCTCGAAGCGGAGCTTCAGCATCTGCCGAACGTGAAGGTGGTCGTGGCGTTAGGGAAGATCGCGTTCGACGTGTGGTGGAGAATCTTGGCGGGGAAGGGCGTGGTCGTGCGTCCGCGGCCACCATTCGGACACGGTCTGGTCCACAGGCAAGCGGGATCACCCATCGTGATTGCGTCCTATCATCCGAGCCGCCAGAACACGAACACCGGCAAGCTGACGCCGAAGATGATGGATTCAGTGTTCAAGAAAGCGAGAGCTTTGACCGAGAGGCGCTGAAACGCAGAGTGACTAGGTGCCCGAGGCGGCTTTGTAAGCGTCGGCCTGTTCGTGTGCGTGATACGAACTGCGCACCAGAGGGCCGGACTCCACATGTGTGAAGCCCATCTCGAGGGCGATCGCTTTCAGTCGGGCAAATTCGTCGGGATGGTAGTAACGAACCATTGGCAGATGCGCGGCCGATGGTCGCAGATACTGTCCGAGCGTGAGAATCGCGCACCCGGCCTTCCGCAAATCGTCGAGCGTCGCAATCACCTCGTCCCATTCCTCGCCAAGCCCAAGCATGATGCCGGATTTGGTCGCGGTCGCCGGCGCGTACCTGCGTGCGCGATCGAGCAACTCCATCGTGCGCGCGTAACGGCCACCCGATCGCGCAAGGCGATACAGCCGCGGAACGGTTTCGGTGTTGTGGTTGAGGATGTCCGGTCGCGCATCGAGCACTGTATACAGCGCGGCCTCGTTTCCCTGGAAATCGGGGATGAGCACTTCGATGCTGGCCTTTGGCGTCCGCTTCCGAATCTCGCGGACCGTTTCCGCAAAAATCGCCGCGCCGCCATCGGCGACATCGTCACGATCGACCGACGTGACGACGACGTGTGCAAGGTCGAGCCTCTCCACAGCGTCGGCAACGCGCGTCGGCTCGGCCGTATCGACGGCGTGCGGTCGCCCGTGACCGACGGCGCAATAGCCGCACGCGCGCGTGCAGATGTCGCCAAGGATCATGAAGGTGGCCGTGCCGTGCGTCCAGCACTCGCCGATGTTCGGGCAGCGCGCTTCCTCACAGACCGTGTGGAGGTTCAGGTCGCGCATCAGGCTCTTCAGCCTGAGATAGGACGGGGAACCGGGCGCCCGAACCTTCAGCCAATCGGGCTTTGGTTCTCGGGGCGTCACAGGGGTGAGAGGAATGACAGTCGACACGTGTTCGTGATCTTAATAGATAATTCTGTGCGATGCGATTGCCTTCGGCAGATGGCGCGGCGACCGGCCGCTCGGCCAGCCTGCGCGGCCTGACTCTCGTTTGGTTCGGCCACTCGACGTTCATGGTGACCTCGCCGAAGGGCGTGCGGGTGCTGTTCGATCCATGGCTTGCGACGAACCCGTCGTGCCCTGCCTCGGCGAGGAAAGTCGGCGCTGTCGACGTGATGCTCATTTCGCACGGCCATTGCGATCATTGCGAGGATGCCGTCACGGTGGCTCGCGACACCGGTGCCACTGTCGTGGCGCCGGTGGAATTGGTGGCGTGGCTGGAGCGGCAGGGCGTGAAGAACACGCGGCCAATGAACATCGGCGGCCGTCAAACCATCAAAGGCGTGCACATCATCATGGTGAATGCGCTGCACAGCAGCAGCGTCGATGAAGGCGGCCAGCGCACCTATCTCGGTCCGGCCACCGGATACGTCGTGCGATTCGAAGACGGCCCAAGTATTTATTTCGCGGGTGACACGGCGCTTTTCGGCGACATGCGCCTGATAGGCGAGCGCTACAAGCCGGACATTGCGTTTCTGCCGATCGGCGACCGCTACACGATGGGTCCGGAAGACGCCGCCACAGCTGCGGACTGGCTCGGGGTGAATACGGTCGTGCCCATGCACTACGGCACGTTTCCCGAACTGACTGGCACTCCCGACGAACTCCGGCAGTACATCGGTCTGAAGGGCATTGACGTGATTGAACTTCGCCCTGGCGAGATCACGAGCTGAAAAGATGACGTCCCTTCGTGCCTTCGCGTCGCTTCGTGTCTTCGTGATCCTGGCGTGTATCTGTTGCGCGCAGCCGCTGCACGCGCAGACGCTCGAGCCCGTCCGTTACACGCTGGGTTTTCCCGCGCCGCTCTCGCATTACGTCGAGGTCGAGGCCGTGTACCCCACCGACGGCCAGTCGCAGATCACGCTGATGATGCCGGTCTGGACACCCGGCTCGTATCTCGTCCGTGAGTTCGCGCGCAATATCGAAGCGCTGACCGCCGCCGGTCCGAGTCATGCGCCGCTCATGGTCGAAAAAACTCGTAAGAATAGATGGCGCGTGCAAACCAACGGCGCGCGTTCGGTTGCCGTGCACTATCGCGTGTATGGGCACGAGATGAGCGTGCGCACCAACTGGATTGACGATCGGTTCGCGCTGTTGAATGGCGCTCCGACCTTCATCACGTTGCTCACGACGTTGAATCGCCCGCATGAGGTCAGGCTGGTGCTGCCTCAGGGGTGGTCTCGGAGCGTGTCAGGCATGCCGCCGGGAAGCGGCCCCGACAGCTACCTCGCCCCCGACTACGACACCCTGGTCGATTCGCCGATCGTTGTGGGGAATCCTGCGATTTCCGAATTCAGCGTGGCTGGTAAACAGCACTATCTCGTGAATGTCGGTGAAAGCGGTGCGTGGGACGGTAAGAGGGCCGTGCAGGATCTCGCGACGATCGTGCAGCAGACGACCGATTTCTGGCGCGTCGTGCCGTACGACGCCTATTACTTTTTCAACGTCATCGGCGGCGCCGGCGGAGGCATCGAACACAAGAACTCGACGGTTCTGAATCCGAGCCGCGACGCGACAGCGACACGGCCGGCGTATCTCGCCTGGCTCAACACGGCGAGCCACGAATTTTTCCACGCCTGGAACGTGAAGCGGCTTCGGCCGATCGAGCTTGGCCCGTTCGACTACGAGAACGAGGTCTACACGCGCAGCTTATGGTTTGCCGAAGGCGTCACCGACTACTACGCCGACCTGCAGATTCGTCGCGCCGGCGTGTCAACAGACGATGAGTACCTCGCAATGCTGTCAACGGAGATCGCCACCCTTCAAACGACGCCGGGCCGGTTGGCGCAGTCGGCCGAGCTCGCTTCGTACGACGCATGGATCAAGTACTACCGGCCCGACGACAACAGTGTGAATGTGTCGATCAGCTACTACACAAAAGGTCTCGTCGTCGGGTTTGCGCTCGACGCAAAGATTCGCCATCTGACCGGCGGAGCGAAATCGCTCGACGATCTGATGCGGCTGCTGTATCAACGTTTTTCAGAAGCGAAGGGCTTTACGCCGGAAGATTTGCGCGCGACCGCCGTCGACATCGTCGGTGCGTCGAACGGTCCAGAGCTTCGCCGATGGTTTGCCAGGGCCCTCGAGACGACCGAGGAACTTGACTATCGCGAAGCGCTCGATTGGTACGGGTTGCAGTTCAAACCGGCGCCGAATACGCCGAGGGCGTGGCTCGGCGTCGGCTCGAGAGTCGACAACCAGCGCACCATCGTGACGGAGGTTCGACGGAACAGCCCTGCTGCGGAAGCCGGCATCGACGTGGGCGATGAAATTATCGCGGTGAATGATGTGCCGATTGCGCAGGCGCCCCTCGCGCCAGCGCTTACCAAGATCGGCGCAGGAAACATCGCGCGCATCACTGTCGCACGCCGCGGCATCGCTCGTGCGGTGGACGTCACGCTTGCCGCCGATCCTTCGTCTGCGTGGTCGTTGGAGGTGCAGGCGAACGCGCGACCCGATCAAATCGCACAGCGGAGGAGCTGGCTCGGCCACTGAATCCCGCGGCTTAGTGGCTTGGCAGGATTTGAATTGAACCCGGATGGATCGACACATCCCACTGCCGATCGGTCGCGACGCCGAGACGTTCGTACACCAGCTTCGGAATTTCGATCTCGAGATCGTAGTTCACCTGAAACGGCTCGCCAGGCGTCGCAAGTCTGAAGAACAGCACCCAGGTGGTGCCTTCGTCGCGCTCGCCGACGATATCGCCGCGAAATAAATTCGTCTGCCGCAGGTTCTCCGAGACCGTGCGATTTTTCCTGATCAGCCTGACGTATTCGGGGCGAACAAAGAACGCGAGCTCGTCGCCGGTGCGCGCGTGCAGATCGTGACTGGGAGATTGCGCCGCTTCGAGCCGCACGCCGCGCCATTCCACAATGACAGACTCGGATTTTGTTTCCGCAATCGTGCCTCGAAGAATGTTGCGCGCACCGATAAGCCGGGCCACCCGTTCCGACGAAGGGTTCCACAGCAGATCATTCTTCGGCACGGCTTCGGTGGTGCGTCCGCCTTCACAGAGTACGACGACATCGGCGATTTGGTAGGCCTCCGAGAGATCGTGCGTGACGAGCACCGCCATTTTTCCCCACTCGCGAAGCGTTTGGCTCAGCTCGGTGCACAACTGGCGGCGCAGTGGCGCATCGAGCGCCGAGAGCGGCTCGTCGAGCAGCAATAGATCGGGATCGGTGGCCAGCGCGCGCGCCAACGCGACGCGCTGCTGCTCTCCGCCAGACAGCTCTGATGGATAGCGCGATTCCAGGCTGCCAAGGCCAAGCCGCTCGAGGACGGGGAACGCTGGACGAACCCTGCCTCTCCTTCCGTAGTCGATATTTTGGCGCACCGTCATGTGAGGGAAGAGCGCGTATCCCTGAAACACGTAGCCGATGCGGCGTTGCTGCGGCCGCACGTTAATCCGCTGCTGGCCATCAAAGAGCTCGCGGTCCGCACAGACGATGCGTCCGGTGTCGGGAGAAACGAGACCCGCGATGCATTGTAAGGTGAGCGTCTTGCCCGAGCCTGAGGGTCCAACCAGCGCGACGATTGGCTGCCGGCTGGTCCATTCGGCGTCGAGCGTGAAGTCGCCGAAGCGCTTCCGGATGGCAATGCTCAGCATATGTCAGTAGCGAAGGCGCGCCACGCGCCCAAGCGCCAGCATCAGCACCACCACGAAACCGACACTGATGAGCGCGAGCGTATTGGCCTGTGCGAGCTGGTTGGACTGCACGTGGTCGTAAATCGCGAGCGGCAGTGTTTGCGTTCGGCCCGGGATATCGCCGGCCACCATCAACGTGATGCCGAAATCGCCAAGCGCCTTGCAGAAGGCGAGCACCGTGCCGGCGAGAATCGAGCGCCACGCCAGTGGGACCGAGACCGTCCAGAAAATGCTCCAGTCGGAATGGCCGAGGGTTTGCGCCGCCTGCTCGAGACGCTTGTCGATCGATTCGAACCCGGCCTGCGCGGTTTTGATCAGCAACGCAAACGATCCCACCGCGGCCGCAAGCACGGCTGCGCGCCAGGTGAAGGCCAGCTCGATGCCGCGCGCCTCGAGTAGGCGGCCGATGGGTCCCCGGCGCCCGATCGTCATCAGCAGGTAGTAGCCGAGCACTGTGGGCGGGAGGACGAGTGGGGTGAGCAGGGTGGCGCTGATCAGATCGCGGCCCGGAAAGCGCCGTCGAGCGAGCAGCCACGCAAGCGGCACGCCCACGATGACCGTGGCCACTGTGGCGAGCAGCGCCACGCGAAGCGAGAGCGCGACTGGAAACCAGTCCATCGTTAGAAGTCTTCGCCCGGCAGAAGGAATCCAAACTGGCGCATCACCGTGCGGCCCTGCGCGCCGTTGACGAATTCCAGGAACGACAGCGCGAGCGCCTTGTGTTTCGTTCTCGCCATGACGCCCGCTGTTTGGTTGAGAGGCGCATGTAATTTTGCGTCCACGAGTGTCCACGCGAGATCTCGTGTGTCGACGATCGATCGTGCCACGATGCCGGCGTCGGCCGACCCGCTGCGCACGAACTGAACAGCCTGCTGCACGTTCTCGCCGTAGACGAGCTTGGGCTGAACCGCGGTCCACAATCCAGACGCCTCGAGCGCTTGTTGCGCGGCGAGGCCATAGGGCGCATGGGAGGGATTCGCAATAGCCACGCGCCGCACCTTGGCATTCGCGAGAGCCTGAAGCGAGTCGATGCGAGCGGCGCTCGATTTCAGCGTGACCGTGACGAGGCGGCCTCTGGCGTAACGCAGCCGACTTTCGGATAACACGAGGCCGTCGGGCACGAGGCCGTCGACGAAGCGTTCGTTGGCGGCCAGAAAGACATCGGCGGGCGCGCCGTTGCGGATCTGTTGGGCCAGCGTGCCGGACGAACCAAGCACCACCGTGACCTTGGCGTGCGCCTGCTTTTCAAACGGCGGTACGATGTTGTGGAGCGCGGGACCGAGATCCGACGCGGCAAACACCGTGAGCTCAGGCGGCGGCGTTTGCGCTCCGGCGAAGGAAACCGCGAGGAGCGCCGCGGCAAGGCTTCGAAAAATCATAATCGGTTTAATATGATACCATACGATTTTTACAACGATTTATGCCTGCTGAGCTGATTGGCGTTCGCGACGCCGCACGACGTCTCGGGGTGAGTTATCCCACCTTGAAGCAATGGATTTACAAGGGCACGGTCCGCACGGTGCAGACCGCTGGCGGGCACCATCGCATTGCCGAGTCGGAAATCGACCGGTTCCTCGCCAGGCGCCGCACCCGGCCGGAGAGCAAACCCGCGCGGAGGTCGAAGCGCGCGTCGCGGTCCGCTCAGACCGTGCTCGTGGCCCTCAGCTCCCGGAATCAGCTTCGCGCCATCGTCGAGGAAGTGCGCACCGACGGACTGATGGCGCAGATCCGTCTGCGCATCGGGGATCAAATGCTGACGGCCGTCATCACACGCGATGCGATTGATGCGCTGAGGCTGAAACGCGGCGACGAAGCGCTGGCCGTCATCAAGTCGACGGAAGTCATGGTGGCGAAAGAATCTAAAATCTAAAATTTAAAATCTAGAATTTATATTCAAATTTTAGATTTTAGATTTTAGATTTCACATTCACTGGATCACTATCCGTCCCTGGAACCTCGGGTTGTTCGGATCGTTGTGATCATGGTACCTGCAGGTTCTGATGGTGTTGAGATTCCCAGTTTCCCTCCTCTGACCGGGGCTGAGGGAGCCTACCTGATTTAACTCGGGGCAGTCGGTGTGCTCGGGATGCGGATCTGAGAACATCTCGCGGGTCCGGGTGTCGTTATTCACGAACACGACGCGCGTCCCTTGACTCACACTAATCGCGGCCGGGCTGACGCCAGCCGTCGTCAGCGTGATGGTCGTCGCTGGCGTCGGCGTTCCGCCGCCGTCGCTCGGAGAAGACGGCGTTGATCCTCCGCAACTGACCAGGCCGGCGGCCAAACCACCAATGGCCAACACTCGTTGCACTCTCCACATATTGAAATCTTAGACCGTCCGTGGCCCGAAATGTCAGACGTTCCGGCTGCGTAAACGCTTACGTAACAAGTAAGCAGTTTTGGCGTGAATCGCAAAGAATTCAGGGCTTTCATATGGTCCGGGCATTGCACTAGCCTTTCACCTCATGCGCTCAATTCGCTGGAGTCCGTTTCTACTGTCAATCGCCGTTCTCAACATTGCGCCGGCCAAGGTCGTCTGGGGACAGACGCCTGCCGCGCAAGCGGCGCCGGCGCCGGCTGACGAAGACGCGGCGTTAGTGCCGACTGAGCCGGACTTCGCCCTCGTCAATCTCCCCACAACGCTGCGCCTGCCGCGTCACAAAGGCAGCTTCCGGCTCACGCACAGATTCCAGGGAAACCTGCGGTCTGGATCGTTTGGCTCTCAGGCGAGCAGTTTATTCGGGCTTGACACCGGAGCCGCCATTGGATTCGAGTACCGGTTCGCCGTGGCGCGCCACCTTCAGGCCGCCGCTTACAGGACGAATATCGATCGGCAGACCCAGTTCTACGCGAAGTACGACCCAGTGTCACAGAGCGGTGGAATTCCCGTGTCGCTCTCAGCGCTGGTGTCGATCGAGGGGGCCAATAATTTTCGAAGAGACCGATCGCCCGCGCTCGGTGCAGTCATCTCACGCCGCGTCGGCGACCTCGCGGCTCTGTATGCCACGCCGATGTGGGTGCACAACAGCACTGGCGTCGCCGGAGACGTGCGCGAGACGGGATTCCTTGGCCTAGGGGGCCGAGTGCAGGTGCGACACAACGTCTACTTGCTCGCAGAAGCGTCGCCTCGAGTTGGCGGCTATGCGCCAGGAGATCCAGAATATTCGTTCGGTATCGAAGGGCGGGTCGGCGGTCACGTCTTTCAGTTGAATTTCTCTAACACGGTGGGCACGACCTTCTCGCAGATCGCCCGGGGCGGCGCGCCGTCCAGCTTGTTCCTCGGGTTCAACCTCTCTCGCAAGTTCTACTGATCAATATCAGGAGGAGAAAACATGAAACGTCTCATTGCCCTTGGCGCAGTTATTCTATTGGCCGCTGGTTGCGGATCGAAGTCTCCAGCAGCACCGTCCACGAATCCGACTCAAGTGAAGTTCACGGCCGCGTTGCTGCCGGCGAACGAAGTTCCCCCCATCACCAACGCAGAAGCCAGTGGCAATGGACTCGCAACGGTGACATTGAATCTTACGCGCGACGCTGGTGGCGCGATCACGGCGGCGAACGCCGACTTCCTGGTGACGATGAACGGATTTCCCGCGAATACGACCGTCACAGCGGCGCACATTCATCCGGCTCCCGCCGGACAAAACGGCAGTGCCCTGATCAGCCTCGGACTTACCTCGGGGGAATTCGTTCTCGTAAATGGGCTCTTAACGCTTACCAGGACCGGGATTACGAGCAACCTGGATGCGGCGAGAGCGCAGGACATCATCAACAATCCCGCAAACTACTATTTCAATATTCACAGCACGTTGAACGGCGGTGGATTTGCGCGCGGCCAGCTGGTGAAGCAGTAGGTTAGAAGAACTTCCGGGAGATGTTGAATCCCATGAACCAGTCGCTGTTGTTGCTCGCCCCACGCGAGTGCTCGGCCATGGTCGTTCCCAGGGAGTTTGAGAAATTCAGTTGAAAGGCATGCCCGCCGAGCCGCTTCTCGATACCGAACGTCTTGAGCGAGACGCCAGGTCGGAAGCCGCTCGCGCGGGGTGTCCATGAGCCGAGCAGATAAACACCAGACGACACTCTCACGCGCGAGCTCAGACCCACGAGCAGCGTATTCGACTCGACGCCCATTACGGTCGAATCCGTGCATCCCGGAATGACATGGCCGTGCTCCAGATGCTCGAGGCATCCGGCTGTTGTATAGGCGTTGGAGTGATAGACAAACGAGGGTTGAAGATAGAACGCCGCGCGATTACCGATCGTTCGGGACAAGAGGACTCCGACAGCGGTCGCGTATTCGTTATCTTCGGCGTCGACGGCGGTACCTTTGTGAAAGTTGTTGAGCCCTTCGATGCTCGCCAGAATATCGACGGTGACTGGTATTGCGTCGCTCTGACGAATCGCGTCGTACTGCCCAAAAAACTGAATCGTCCTGCCGGCGCTTGTCCGGTTAATGCCCGCCTGCAGGCCCCGCATGATGCCCATCCGGTACTCCAGCCCAATCTGCGCGCCGCGATCGATGCCAAAGAAATCGCTGGCCAGATCGCCGAAGGTGCCATCCGACCACGAACGGGCAAACCGGTGTGTCACGCGGAACGCGCTCTTCATGCGAGGCAGCCGCAGCGTCGTCGGCAAATTCACTGTGGTGTAATCGGGCTCCGCGAGGTTCAACGCCATGTCGCGCTCATCCCTGGGATCCGGAGTGGGCGCCGGCGTTTGAGCGAGCGAGAGGCCTGGGGCCGTCAACAAACCGGCGAGAACGATGAGTACTTTGAGACGAGACAGCACGACGGCTCCTTCAGTTATCAGTAATCGGAGCCCGTCCCAGCAGGCGGCGCAGGCGCTGTCGCGCCATTAATGCTGCCGACCATGCTCGGGTGGCGCGTGCAATGATAACTCCCCCCAGAGCCACCGAACGCCGTCGCAAGGCTTGCCCCTGGCGCAAGGGTGCCAATCGTCGTTCCGTCGTTCATCACTAACGCGTGGGTCGCAGACGTATCGTTTTTCCAGATGATGTTCGTACCCGAGACGGCTTGCACAGGATTGGGGTTGAAGGCGCCACTGCCCGAAGAGGTGACGATGTTCACCGTTACCGAAGGCGTTGTGCTGGGTGCAGGCGTCGTGGACGCGGGGGTCGTCACTGGCGTCGAGGCGGATGGCGCCGCTGGCGTCGAGGAGTATGAGCCGCCGCCACAGCTAATCGCCCACAAGGCCGTGAGACATAAAATGATCGCGAGGACGATCATGAGCATTTGCTCATTGCCCGCGTGACGCTCGATAGATTTTTTCATGGTGTTCCTCTTCAGCGTCTGATGACGCTTCAGGTTCGAAGGCAAAGCCGGTGCCGTCGTGAGAACCATGAAGGGACCTGATTTTCAAGGAAATCCAGGTGGAGTGGCGAACCCAGCTTACGCTGCGCGTAACCCGTTACGTTCTACTGGAACTTGTACTTCGCGAGGTAGTAGCTGAGTGCGCGCTGACTGATGCCCATGAGGTCGGCGGCATCTTTTTTCACGCCGCCCGCGCTGTCGAGCGCCCGCCTGATGGTTTCCTGCTCGATCCACTCGATGTTAGTACGCAGCTTCAAGGAGGGGAGGCCGCTTGACGGCGACGTGGCGACACCCAGCACGGAAATCGATGCCGGGCCGATCACGCCGTCGGTGCACAACACGACGGCGCGCTCGATGGTGTTTTCGAGCTCGCGCACGTTACCCGGCCATTGATAGTCGGCGAGCGTGTCGATAACGCCCGCCTCGATGCGGTCGATCCGCTTGCCCGTGCGCTGCTGGTGTTTGCGCATGAAATGTTCGACCAGAACAGGGATGTCTTCGAGCCGGTTTCTCAGCGGCGGAATTTCGATGGGGATGACGTTTAACCGGTAATACAAATCCTCCTGGAACGTCCCGTCCTTGACCATTTGACGGAGATCGCGGTTGGTTGCCGCAATCACGCGCACGTCGACCTGTTGACTGCGTTCGGATCCGAGCGGCTCGAACTCGCGCTCCTGCAGCACCCGCAGCAGCTTCGACTGCAGGACCGGCGTCAGCGTGCCGATTTCGTCCAGAAAGATCGTGCTGCCGTCGGCGAGCGCGAATTTGCCTTTTTTATTGGACATCGCGCCCGTAAATGCGCCGCGCACGTGGCCGAACAGCTCCGACTCGAGCAGTGTGTCGGGAATCGCCGCGCAGTTCACTTTGATCAGCGGCATGTCGCGCTGCGCGCTTCGCGCATGAATCGCGCGCGCCACGAGTTCTTTCCCGGTTCCCGTTTCGCCGGTGATGAGGACCGTGCTCTTGGTTTCACCAACGAGCTCCGCCTTTTTAATGACCTCCTGCATGACCCGGCTGCGCCCGACGATGCCGTAGTGGTTGAATTCCTCGTCGCGCTCGTCCAGAAGATATCGTTGATGCGAGCTGAGACGCTGATGATCGAGCGCCCGCCGCACGACGACGAGCAGTTCGTCGACCTCGAACGGCTTCTGCAGATAGTCGAGCGCCCCAAGCTTCATGGCCTCGATGGCGCTTTCGATGGTGGCGTGGGCGGTCATCATGAGAATTTGCGGCCGCTCGGGT
This sequence comes from Vicinamibacteria bacterium, assembly GCA_031371345.1. Lineage (GTDB taxonomy): Bacteria > Acidobacteriota > Vicinamibacteria > Vicinamibacterales > JAMQPK01 > JAMQPK01. The sequence goes on along the minus strand of JANMJM010000137.1, from coordinate 1,583 downwards.
TCGGGCATCGACGCGACCAGCTCGCGAATGATGTCGAGGCCCGTCATGTCGGGCATGAGGTTGTCGCAGATCAGTACGTCGACGCTGCGCTCGCCGAGCACGCGCTGCGCGTCGCGCCCGCTGGCCGCCTCGATCACGTCGTGCCCTTCAGCGCGTAGAGCCTCGCCGAGCACGCGTCGGATTTTCTGTTCGTCGTCCACGAGCAGGAGAGTGCCTCGCGCGGCCACAGCCGTCATGCGCGCCCGACCCGTGCTGGAAGGTCGATGGTGATGACGGTGCCTTGTCCCGGCTTGCTGTCGAGCGCGATCGATCCGCCCATGCCTTCAATGATGTTTTTTGCGATGGCGAGCCCCAATCCTGATCCTGTCCGCTTGGTCGTGAAGTATGGGTCGAAGACGCGCGGCAAGTCCTCCGGCTTGACGCCGATGCCGCGGTCGCGCACGATGACCGACACGCGACCGGCGGCGCCGTTCTTCGTCTGAATCTCAATATTCGCGTCGGGCCCCGCTTCGGCAACGGCGTGGCGCGCATTCGCCAGGATATTCACCATCGCCATGCGCAGCCGCTCGGCATCGGTCACGATCGGCGCCAGCGCCTCATCCAAGGTCAATTTTACCGTCATCGGCTGGGCGCCCTCGCGCGTCGCCTGTTCGGCATCGGTGCACACGGCATTGACATCGGTCGGGGCAAAGTCGAACCGAATCGGCCGGGCAAAGTCGAGCACATCGTTCACCACGCGGTTCAACCGCGCCACCTCTTCATCAACATCCTTCAGCGCCTGGCGGCCCTCGTCGCGGGTGGCGGTGTCTTTCGACAGTGTGCGCAGCGAGGCCTTGATGATCATCAGCGGATTGCGAATCTCGTGCGCGACGACCGTCGAAAGACGCCCGAGCGCCGACAGCCGCTCGCGCTGCGCCGCCTCGCGCTGAAACCGATCGATGGAGTCCGTCAGCGTATTGAACGTCGCCGCCAGCAGCTTGGCGTCCTCATCTTCCCAGTTTTCTGCGCGCTGCAGCGAAATCTTACGGGTGAGATCGCCCGTGGCTGCCATCTCGCGCATCGCATCGGTGATGGTGGCGATCGGCCTCGTAATGGTCCGCGCGACAGCGTAACTGAGAATCGTCGCGGCGAGCACCGCGACCATGGCCATCACCGCCAAGCCGGTATGAATGGCAGTCAGAAACCGCAGCCGTTCGGTACGCGAGCGCAGCAGCAGCACGCTGGCTGATGCCGACGCCGGTGCAAGCGGGCGCTTCAGCGCCACGTACTCGTTCCCGCCGATCGAAATGGTTTGCACCTGCTCGATGTTCAACAACGACGCCAGGCTGTCGCGATCGGAAAGCGTGGAGGCTTTGATCTGCCGGTCGACGGAAAATGCGATGTCGCTCTGGGTCTCGCGCTTGAACTGCTCGGCCAGCGCTTCGTCGAGGCGATAGCCGACCGTGAGCGTGCCCATCAACACAGGCCGATCAATACCGATCGCGACGGGCACACTGACTACCTGCAGCGCGCCGTTCGACTGTGCCCACACGCCGCTATTGACTTTTCCGTCCAGCGCGGCCCTGATTTCCGGCAGGCTGCCG
>JANMJM010000127.1:0-65125 GCA_031371345.1 Vicinamibacteria bacterium | reverse complement strand
GATCCGTCCGGCAGGCGAGCGTCGACCATCGGCGAGCTGTCGTCGATGCGGCGTCCCACGCCGCTGACAATGCGATCGATCACGCGTAGCAGATGCTGGTTGTCTTGAAACGCCGCGGGCACCGACTCGAGCTTGCCGGCGCGCTCGACGTACACCTGTTTATATGTGTTCACAAGGATGACGCAAACCGTCTTGTCGCGGAGCAGCGGCACGAGCTGACCGAAGCCAAACACTTCGTCGAGCACGTCGCCGACGATGGCATCGCGCTCGGTTACCGATAACGGCATGCCAGCTTCGGCGATGAGCGTCGAAACGAGCGCGCGAATTTCTCCCTCGGCGCGGCTGCGTTCCGCGGTCGCCAGTTTTTCAAGATTCAGCCGTGACAGCAGCTTGCGATGTACCGAGCCGCGCACTTCGAGGTACTGCGCGCGGCGTGCGTCCACAGTTGGGTTTGTCGCGCGGCTTGCCGGCAACGGAGGAGCGTTTGCTGGTATCGCCATGATTTAGAAGAGTCCCAGGAAGGGCGCCCGTTCGGGTGCCGCCTTTTCAGTCGATCCGGTCTTGTGAGGATTCACAATCTGCCGGGTGAAGTTAGCGAACTGCGTGGCCAGCTCCGAGTGATTGCTCAACGTGAGCGGCACGCCCGAGTTCAGGGCCCGTGACACCACGGCGTAGTCGCTCGGAAAGACCATATGCAGCGGCTGGCCCAGCGTCGATTCGATCTGTTTGCGGCCGATCTCGTGTTGATCGGACATCCGATTCAGGAGCACGCGCAGGCGGTCTTTGCCGGCCCCAAGCTGCCCCATGCGGTCGAGCAGGCGATGGGTGTTCCGGATGCAGGCCACGTCGGGGTTCGCCACGACATAGACCGTGTCGGCGGCGAAAATCGCCACGTCAGAACACGGGCTGGTGAGTGGCCCTGCGTCGATGACGATGTAGTCGTAGGTGCGGCCGAGAATCTGCAGCAGCTGCTCGAAGCCGGGCACGTCCTGCGGACCGGGGCGGTCGATGTGCTCGCCGCCGGCGAGAATGTCCAGGCCGGAGTTGTGCTTCACGACGAGCTCGCGCAAGAACTCCGCATCGAGCCGGTGCAGGTTGTCGAGCGCATCCACGAGCGTGAATCGGGGCCGCACGCCGAGAAACAGCGACACCTCGCCGATGAACTGATGAAGGTCGATGATGAGCGTCGGGTGTTTGGAGACGCGCGCGATCTCGATCGCGGTGTTGACCGCCAGCGTCGTCGTGCCAGCGCCGCCCTTCGCGCCGAAAAACGAGAGAACAATGCTCGAACGCGCGCCGTCCTTCGACCGCATGCGCTGCGCCGTTCGGTCGATGGCCGTGAGAAAAGCTTCTTCGAGCGACGGCCCCCAGGAGAGGTACTCGTTCGCGCCGGCGCGCATGGCCTGCAGAATCTGGTCGGGCTGGGCGGTGGAGGCGATCGCGAAGATTGTGGCGGCAGGCACCGCCGCGCGCAATCGTTCGATTGAGTCCACGCTCTTGGTTGATCCGGTGCGGATGTCCACGACCGCCAGCGCGGGCGGACTGCTGGTGGCGTGACGCTCGTCGACGATGCCTACTGAGACAGAGGACGACCGTAGAAGTTTCGTCACATAGGAACGAAACTCAGCGTCCCCGCTATTGATCAGAGCCGTTAGTTGTGCCATGTCAGCGCCGCTATTCGACCAGGACGATTGCTTTTGGAAACGCGCCAGGCGGCGTCGGGCCGCCATTACCTTTATAGAGGCCACCGATCGGCGTAATGTACCCCCGCACGTCGTTGCCTACCATACGATCGATGAAAAATCCGATGTAGTTGACCGCCTTCAGATCGGCATTCCGGCCGTTCACTTTGCCGCTCTCGTAGTACACCGGATCAAACACGGGAATCGCCACTACCCGAGGGCTCGGATGAATATCGCTGACCACTCTCTTGTTGGTCGCATCCCAGTAGGCGCTCGGATCGCGTGCGATCAGATCGTCCATGCCCTGTTTGGTCGGCCCGACCATGTTTCCTGGCTCAGCTGTTTCGAGAAAATCGAAGCCGATGACGGTCGTATTGCAGTTGCCGATGTTCCAGCGGTAATCACTGGCGCCGCCACTCCCCGGAATCGCCCAGGCGAAATAAAAGCTCGGCTCGATGTTGTTGCCGGTGCCGGCCTTCAGCGTGAGCAGCGTGCCCGTATCGCGCTTCTGGTCGTACCCCGAGTAATTGGGATTTGGGTTCGCTGGATCCCCTTTCGGGATGTAGACGTCGGGATTCGCAATCGGGTTTCCCTTTTTGTCGAACGCGTCGAACGTATCGGTCGAATCCCATGGCGGTGTCTGGTTTTCGACCCACTTGTCGGGAATCGTAAACGGCTTCACGCAGGTCATCGCGTTGGCCGGCATCACTTGCGCTGTGGCGATCGCGCCCACATTGGCGGTGTTGATGCCGATGATCGGGGCGATGAACATCGAGATAGGATTCCCCCGCGCGGCGCTGCTCTGCACGACCACGCGGACCTTGTCGATGGCGGGAAACGTCACGTCGCTTGCGATGACGGAGGTCTTTGCGTTCACGACGTTATTCGACGTCGACCGCGCTGCCTCAATCGCGTTCTGCACGGCCGGGCCGCCCGCCGATCGATCGTCGTAGTTGTCGAACGCGAGCGCGACGGCGCCCGCGAGAGCCCCGGCGTCGGCCGCGCTCTGCGACTGCGTGCGCGCGACCATCATCTGGCCGACGTCGATGGCCAGCATCGTCGCGCTCATGAACGCCAGAAAACCGACGCCCACCATCACGACCGTCATACCCCGCTCGTCCCGCAGTTTTTGTTGAAGCCTGCTCATGCTCGCCTCCGGTGAAAATGACGCTATTGCGACGGTTGCGTCGTCTGGGGTTCGGTGAGCTTCCGGTATTGCGAGACCAACCGGGCCAATTCGCTCTGACGCGCCGCCTGTTCCTTAGCGAGCCGGTCCTGTTCCTTCTTGATTTTTTCCTGTTCCCTCGCCAGCTTGTCGGCGGCTTCTTTCGCTTCCGCGGCCTGTGCCTGCTGCTCCATCCAGCGCTTACGGTCTACAATCGCCTGCTCGGCCGCGCGCTTCTCCGAGATTTTCTGCTCGCGCTTCTGACGTTCGGCGTCGATCGCCTGTTGACGTGCCGCGGCCTGCTGATCTTTCGCTGCGCGCGCCGCTTCGATCTTGGCAGCTTCTCGGGTGTGTTCCTGTTCCTGCCTGGCCTGCACCGCCGCCGTGCGCTGTGAGGCCGCACTCTGCTTTTGTTGCTGCTGCGAGAGCACCGCCTGCTGTCTTGCCAGATCCTTAATCGCCTTGTCGGCCGCCTTGCGCTCGTTGTCGTTTACGCGAACGTCAGGTGCGGCCGGCTCGATGGATGGTGCATTGGAGACGACGCTGCGCGCCGGTGCACCCTGATCCTGCCCCGACGTAGGATTGGAGAAAGCCGGCGGAGGCTGTGGAACCTTTTTATTGGGCACCTGCAGGAATGGCTGATCCAGAGCCGGCAAATTCGGCGTCACGCCGGACTCGCCACGGCGAACGATGTGCGGCGTAATCATCACGACCAGTTCGGTGTGGTTCTTCTTATATTTCTGGCTGCGGAACAGATACCCGAGGATCGGAATGTCGCCGATACCCGGCACGCGCTCCAGGGTCTCGTTCACGTTGCGATCGAGGAGTCCGGCGATCGCGAACGTCTGGCCGTCCCGAAGCTCGACCTGTGTTTCTGTACGGCGTGTGGCGAGGGCCGGCACGCTGAAGCCTTGAAGAGTGACGGAGTTGCTGAAGTCGAGCGTGCTCACTTCTGGCGCGACCTTCAAGTGGACCATGTCGCCCGCCGTAATCGTCGGCGTGAATTTCAGACGAACGCCGAATTCTTTGAACATGATCGTGACTGACGCGTTGGCGCCGCCGCCCTGAACGACAGGGTAGGGAAACTCGCCGCCGGCAAGGAAGCTCGCCTCGACTCCATCCTGCGTGATCAGATTGGGCTCCGCTAAGCTCTCAAACAAGCCCTTGTTCTTGAGTGCACGCACGACAAGACCGAGCTGCTCTTCGGTGTTGAACGCAAATAAATTCAGGAAATCGCTGAAGACGAGCCCTTTGTCCTTATCGAAGGTCGGGGCCGGAAACTGCTGCGTCGTGCCGCGCGCAATCCAGTCACCTTTGCCGTTGGGCCCGGTAAAGAACGACGCGCCGAGCTCCTGGATTGCGCTGCGGCTCACTTCGGCGAACCGCACCTTGAGCATCACCTGATTGGTGAGCGTGCTTTCCTGCTGGCGGAGCAAGTTGACGACGTTCTCGGCTTTGTCGACGTAGCCCACCGCGAGTGAAGACGCGCGATCGACGACGTACTTGGTCGAGACGATGCCCGACAGCACGACGTCTTTGCCGTTGCTGGCGACGGCGATCTGTTCGTCAGGAAACTGCCTCTTGATTTGGGCATCGAGCGGACTCAAATCGCGACGAACCGCAACTTCGTACGAGGTAATGCGTCCGTTGTCGTTCCAGACGAGCAACGAGATGGTGCCGGGCGTTTTCCCGTGGACCAGCAGCTCGCGTGGAGCCGTGACCATCGCATCGGCGATGTCGGGTGTCGAGACCGACACGCGCGCGATGGGGCGATCGGTGCGGATGATGGTCGAGCGGCCCACGAGCAAAAAGATCTGCTCGGTTGCGGGGCTCATGTCGACTTCGCCGTTCGCCACGACCACGCCACGCGTGGGGAGGAACGGCGGGAGCACCATCACGATAAGGATGGCGACGGCCACAGTGCGCAGAACGCTGGGATGAGAGGTTCGGGCGATGTTCATCATCAATCTCCTATCCAACGGTGACGTAGACGCGCTTGTCGCCGCGGATGATTTCGACAGTGGGTGCGGCCGGCTGGGTAACAGGCGCCGCCGGTTTCGAGACCGTCGTCACCCGTTTGATCGGGGACGGGGACGCGGCTCTAGTTTGCTGAACGTTGCCAAGGAGCATGCCTGGCCGAATGCCTGGCGTCTCGGGAGATCCGAGGTCCATCGGATTGCGCAGTGCGAGTTGAATTCGGCCTTCGGTGCTGGCGAGCGTCAACCGCTCGGCTTCCTCCGGCGTCACGAGCAGGGTGACGACGGTCACCTGCACCGGCTTGCTGTCTTTCGTCTCCTGCTCGAGGCGCGTGCCCGCGGTGAGCACCTGGACGTTCGACAGAACAACCTTCGACGTCATGTCTTCCGCGCGGTTGCTCGCGTTGGCCGTCGCGAGCACGTCAACGTGCGTGCCCGGGAGCACATAGCCGGCGACACCGATCACTTCGTTCACCTTCACCGACAGCGCGCGTTTCCCCTCGGGAATAATTGGCGGCAGGCCGCTGCCCGCTTCCTTCGACGAAAGTTTTCCAGGAAGGACGGGCTCGTGGCGGACGACCGACGCGATTAGACCGCGGCCGACCAGCGCAGCGACGCTGTCAAATGCGCCTTCCGGAACAGCGCTCGTCGGCCAGTCAATTGTGGTGAGATCGTCGGCGCGCAGCTCGCTGCCGAGCGAGAGGTTCGCGTTGGCGACGACCACCGGCCGGGTCGGCACCGTGACCGTCTTCACCGGCACGTTCTGCAGGTAGCTGTAGGTGCCAGCTGCCAGTCCGCCTCCAGCGATGAGCGCCACGAGAAACACAGTCAAAATCCGCATGCGAGTCATAGGGCCTCTTTTTTTTCTTGAACTACTGTGATTCGTTACGCATTAGCGCGGTCGCGCGCATGGTGATGGCTGCCCCGGTGGCCGTGCCCGGCACGACGAGCCGGGCGACCGGCTGCAACATGATGAATTCGAACGGATAGTCGACGGTGATCTTCGACACACCGACGGTCAGCCCGTTCACGACCATGGTTCCCGCGGTATTCACGTCCACTGTGGCCTGCGCCGATTTTGGGAGCTGGCCGTCCGCCATGTATTGCCGTATCCTCGCCGTCGTCGTCGCCGCGTTGTTGTCTGGCGTGACCGACATGCGCGCGCCTTCGCGCGCCGCGTTGGTCAGCACCTGCCACGTTTCGTACGCGCGGCCGATCTCGAAGATGCCGACCATCAGCAGCAGAAGAATCGGCATCGTGATGGCCGTCTCAATGAGCGCATTTCCGCGTTCGCCGTGACGAGGTTGCATGGGTCGGTCTCCTTTATCCATCTCTGCTATCTACATCAGCGCCGCGAGCACGCTGCCGACCGCGATGGCCGGGCCATAAGGAAATCTGTTATTCGTGCGCGGCGACTCGATTGCCGCCTTTGCGTCGGCACTTCCCCCGGCCAGTTGTGCGGTGTGCCGCATGGTCTGTCGAAGTCTGCCGCGCTGCCAGGCGATGAAGACGGCCAGCACGCCGCCGGCGATCGCCATAAAAAAGAACGCGGGCAAGATTCGTCCGGCGCCGAGCAGTGCGCCCGCAGCGCCGAATAACTTCACGTCACCGGCTCCAGTGGCGCCGAACAGATGGCCCGGCAGCATCATCACGAGCCCGATGACCAACCCAATCGCCGACGAGGCCACGGTAATTTGGCTAACACCTGTTGCTGCGAACGTGATTCCCGCGATGGCTGTCGTGGCACAAACCACGTTAGGAATCCGCCGATGCCGGACGTCGATCACCGCCGCGGTGCCGACGCCTGCACATAACGTCGCGAACACGACGGCGTTCGAGAGTGCTCCCACCATTGATGCGATCCCGCAGGGCGCAGTGGACGTTGCCCGAAGGCAACGCCCACTTCGCGAGTGCTGGCTACGCAGTCTTAGGCGGCGGGCAACGGAATCGCGGCGACAACGGCCTTGAAGATCGCGTCGACGCGCACGCCAGCTGCCGTCACGGCTCCGACGGCCACCAGGGCGATCAACGCCACAAGCAGCGCGTATTCGAGAAGATCCTGTCCGTCTTCCTCTCGGTGAAGCCAGTTGACGAGTGAAACGAGGTACACCATTTCTTCCTCCTTAGGTTGCGCTGCCACGGTGGCTTTGCGCGTTCGGGCGGTCATAACGCAACCGGCGTACCACGCGAGTAATTTGTGGTATCAGAATGGCGTAACTAGCAGAGCGGCGAACCAGTTACGGTGCGACCACCACCCGGTTCGAGCGCGTACCGTGGCTTGAAGCAGCACACGCCCGACTCGACAAAGTTGGTAGTACGAAGACCGAACTGATCGGTGGGAATTGCACGCGGTCGCCCCTGCCAATTTCGTAACCGAAGTGCATGAATTGTCCATGGCCCTGCGGCACGACGGCGATCAAAACAGCACACGCGCGCGACAACAGCAATGTTTGCCAGAAGAAAGCTGTGTTCCAAAACACATGATCAGTACGACACGACAGGCACGGCGCTTGCGAAAGGGGTTCTGCGCGTACCAGAGTTGCGCGCGAGTCATGTAATGAGTCACGTCATGAAGAAAAAATTCCGCGACACCGCGATTGCGCTCGGAGCGCTTACCGCGCTGCTCGTCATGATGGTCTCGATCAATCCCCGCGTACGCGAACGCGCCGGGGAAGTGACGGGCGGCATTACGAACCAGCAGTGGGAAACGGGAAGCGCCGTTGTCAGCCATACGGTCGACTCGATCATTGCGGTGACCTCGGGGTATGCCAGCGACAACGTTTACCTTTTTGCGTTTCTCGTGGCGGCATGTCTTCTGTTCGTCGCGATGTTGAGGACCTGATATGAGCGTCGTGTTGCTGGTCGAGCCAGATACAAACCAGGCAAATCTTCTGCGGACGATGCAGAAGCGCCTTGGAGCGGAGCTCGTTCTGGTGCCGTCCATCGACGCCGCTATCGAGACCATCGACCGACAGGTGCCGGACGTTATCCTTGTGACGGCCTTGCTGTCGCCCCGCGATGAAGACCGGTTGATGACGTATCTGCGATCGCTCGACGGCGCCTCACATCTTCAGACGCTGACGATTCCGCAATTGCGAAAATCGTCGGGCAAGTCGTCTTCGTCGGGGGGGAAGACCGGGGGCTTCAGCTTCCGGAAGAAAAAAAAAGAGACCGCGGCGCCCACGGGTTGCGACCCGGCGGTCTTCGCCGAAGAGGTCGCGACCCACTTGGAGCGCGCAGCCGAATTACGAAACCGGCCAGTGCGAACCCGCGAGTACCCCACCCTTATTAATGCGCCAACAGCGGAGGTGAATCCGGAGCCCGAGCCTTGGACGGCCGAACCTGAACCTTGGACACCCGAGCCCGTCGCGTCGGCACCCGAGCCGGCAGCTTGGGCACCGGAGCCGGCGACCTGGACGCCCGAGCCGGCGGCATGGACGCCAGAGCCCGGCGAACCCGTGGCTGAACCATCGAGTGTCCTCGACCAACCGCGCGCCGCCGATCCTTGGTCGACAGAACGGTTCACCGCAGCGCCTGTGAACCAGGTCTCGCACAATGAATCTCCTGATACCTCATCTGTGTTCAACGCGCCCGTTCCGAACACCAACATCGAGCCGGTAGCGTTCGCCGATCCATGGGCGTCGGAACGATTCACCGCCGCGCCTGTGAATGCCGAACCCGGCAAAAGCGATCTCGATCAGCTCGCGCGCGATTTGGGCCTGAGTCTCGAGGCGGGGCTGGTCGACGTGCAGAACGAGGAATCGGCCGAACGGATGGCCGCTGAAGTGGCGCTCGTCCAGGCCGAGACCGAAGCCAACCTGGCGAGGGAACTTGAACGTGTTCGTGCCGAGGCCGAAGAGCGTCGCCTCGCCGAGCTCGCGCGGCTCCAAGCCGACTCGGATGCAATGCGCGAAGCCGCGATCGCCGATGCGCGAGCGGCAGCGGAGGAGGAGACACGGCGTGCTCTTGCGTCGGAAGTCGCGCGCGTACGGTCGGAGGCGGAAGGCACAGTCGCCGAAGCGGTGAACAGAGTGAAGATCGAAGCCGAGCGCACGCTCAGCCAGGAAATTGGCCGCGCACGGCAGGACGCCGAGGCGCTGCGCGCCGACTTGACGCGAGTGCAGGACGAGGCGACGGAAACCGCGCGCACCCTCGAAGCCGAAGTGGCCCAGGTTCGCGCGCAAGCCGACGCGCATCTCAAGTCCGAGCTCGAGCGCATCAGCAAGGACGCCGAGCGCGCGCGCGCCGCCGATCAATCGCACGCGAAAGAAACCGCGGAACAGATTCGTGAGCACGCCGCGCGAGAGGCGCGGGCGATTGCTGAAGACGCTGCCCGGCAGACGCTCGCCGCCGAGATCGCCCGCGTGCGCTCTCAAGCCGACACCATTCTCGAAACTGAAATCGCCCGCGTGCGCGCCGAGGCGCAGGAGCGTCAAGCGGTCCAGCTGCTCGAGCTACGGACGCAGATGGCCGAGATGCGCCAGGCGGCGACCGAGCAGGCGCGGGAGGCCGCGGAAGAAGCCCGTGCTGCCGCAGAGCAGGCGCGAGCCGCATCTGCGCGCCAGGCGGCAACCGAGCAGGCACGCCAAGCCGCGGAAGAAGCCCGCGCCGTAGCAGAGCAGGCGCGCGCCGCATCGGCGCGTCGGCCGGCCGAGGTCATTTCATTTCCCGTGGCAGAAGCACCGCCACCGATGCTCATCGCGCGACCACAGCAACCGCTACGCCTCCAGGCAGATTCGCCGCTACGCCTCCAACAACAAGCGGCCCTACGCCTCGAACAACCCGCGGAAGTCGCGGAAGTCGAGGTGGCCGCCGCGCAATTCTCCGGCGAGCGACGCGACTACTACAGCCTCTGGCAGAAAATCACCCATCGCGGCGACGCGACGGAACCAGAAGGTCCGCAGGGAGCAGACGAGGAAGCGGCGCCGTTCAACTACGTCCGTTGGATCAAGTGGGGCCTTCCGGTGGCCGCAGCCTTGGTGGTCGTCGTGATGAACGGGATGGACACGGGTGCGCGGCGAGCACCGGCGACCGCCCAGCCCGCTCCCCAACGCACCGTCACCGAGGTTCGGCGGCGTGAAGTCGTCGCGCCCCCAGTGAAAGGCGGCACGTTGAGGGTGGAAACAACACCGGCCGGCGCCCAGATCACGCTCGATGGCGAGAGCCGCGGGGAATCACCTCAGACGATCCCAAATCTGAAGCCTGGCTCGCACAACCTGGTGCTGCATAGTGGGTCAGGCACCATTATCAGGCGCGTGACGGTGCGCCTCGGACAGACGACGCTCGCATCTGAGGCGATTTTCTCAGGATGGCTGGCGCTCTTCGCGCCGATCAAGCTCGACATCAAGTTGAATGGCGCAACGGTGGCGCCGGCGGAAGATGGCCGCTTCATGATTGCTCCGGGCACATACCAAGTCGAGATGGTGAACGCTCGGTACAATTTCCGTCAGCACGAGACATTGATCGTGAAGCCCGGAGAAGTGACGGCGTACACAGTGTCGCTGCCGACCGGCACGCTGAAGATTTCCGTTCCGGACGGCACCGACGTGAGCGTCGACGGACAGCCGATAGGCAAGGCGCCGTTCGCTGAGCTCCTTCCACTCGTTGTCGGCACTCACGAAATCACGGCGTCGCATCCCGACCGCGGCGAGCGGCGGACCGCCGTCGACGTGAAGTTCGAGCAAACCACTGAAGCGAAACTGCCGTTCTAAACGTATGCCGACATCAGAAACGCTCGTCGCGAAAAATCTCGACACCGACGCCGTCGTCGCTCGCCGCGTCACCGTCGCCAAGCGAAGGCTCGAGCGCGCCGTGGGATTGCTGACGCGCGATCATCTCGACGCCGGCGATGGCCTACTCATTGTGCCGTGCCGGGGCGTTCATACCTGGTTCATGCGATTTACGATCGACATCATCGTGTTGAACGCCGTGGGACGCGTCGTCGACACCGTGGCCGGCCTTCGACCATGGCGTGTCCGATTTCCCCGTGAGGGGAGCTTCAGCGTGCTCGAGTTGCCGGAAGGAACGCTGTTGGCCTCGCACACCCAGATTGGACACCGTATCCTGCTCGAAAAGGCGGCGATCCAACGCATGTGATCATGCAATCGATTGAGCTGTTCGGGACCGAGGGCGCGCCCCAACTGCGCGCAGCCCTTGGTACAGCAACCACCCTGCAGGGCCAAAAAGGAACGTAAGGACCAGGCAGGGCACCAGCACGAGATGCGGCACACCGCGCTCGCGCGCATCTCGGGTTTCCCATGTGCCGATCAGAAGATCGAACGCCAGATAGTGAACCCAGCCGGCGAGCAGCAGCCACGGATTGCTGAACAGCAATGCGACATCCGGCAGCGACGAAAAACCGCCAGGACTTCCAAAGAAGTGCGTGCCGACGATGGCGACGTAGACAACTGCGAGCAGGGCAGGCACGACAAGTCCCGTCACGATCTCAGTCACCCATCTCCGACCAGGGAGCACGATAAGAAGCAGCCACGAGAGCAGCGCGAGGGGATTCACGATCGAGAAGACGGTATTGGCTGTCATCATGCACCTCAATACACCATGACATGCAAGCGGACCGGGTGCCGCGAGACGATGGTCCACGACATGATGATCGTCACCACCGCCCAGATCGACAGCGCGATCAGCGTCGTCGCGTCGGGCCCGAGAACCGACTGAGCTCGCAGCGCCTGCCACAGAAGGATCGCAAACAGCGAGAAATAGCTCGCGGCCGCAACGAACGCCAACCGGACGCGTTGAGCGTCGGCCAGCCCTCTGCGCGCCGCTGCGAGGACGACGAGTGGGAGAAATTGCAGTGCGTGAAGCCCGAGAAAATGGGGCACACGAATGTCACCGTGCTCGCGACTCCATCCAAGCCCGGTGATGCCAGGCTCACCGTCTGGCGCGCCGACCGTATGCCCGCCGGAAACCGGCAGCCGATGCGTGATACGCGCCTCGGCAATCTGGGCCGCGGTTGGCGACACCATGAGCCCACCAGTTGACGCGCCGATGATCGAAATGGCGAGACCGAGGCGCAGCGCCCATCCGAGCGCGCGGTCTGTGAACGGCTGGCGCCACAACGCGATCGCGACAACCGCACTGAGAGCGGTCTGTATCCCGATGGCAATGCCCATCACGGCGAAGAGCGTGGTGTCCAGCGGCGTTCCCGCGTTGAAGTGGCTGGTTGTGCCGCGCCACGCCTGGAGGTAAACGATGGCGACCTCGAGTAATAAGATGAAGGCGACCGCCCGGCCGACGATTCGTCGCATCCTCACCCAGGACGGCAGGTAGCCGAAGATCCATGCCAGGGTCGTCATGAAGATCGCGGTCGACACCGCGAACTTCGCCGGCTTCATCCATGCCGGCATGCCCGTGATCGTCCGCGGATCGACTGCCAGGCCAAAAACGGCAAGCGCCAAAGCGGCCAGCATCAGCATACTGGCGCCCGTGAGAGGCGCGTCGGCGTTCCACAACCGTCTCATCTGATCCCGTGTCCTGTTCATCATCGTCTGCATGATACGCTCCTCGTTGAAGTCAATGTCAACAACGTCAACATCACGAGCGCGATGATAATCCCTTATGTTGACATTGTCAACATAGACCGGTTACCATCTGTTTATGGCCAGAAAACACGCGTACCACCACGGCGACCTCCGCCGGGCCCTCCTCCAGGAGGCGGTCCGCATTATCCAGAAAAAGGGCGTCGACGGGCTAACCCTGCGGGTCGTCGGGGCGCGGCTCGGAGTGTCGCGAACCGCGCTCTATCGGCACTTCACCGACAAATCGGCGCTGCTCGCGGCCGTGGCAACTGAAGGTTTTCGTATGTTGCGGGTGGAGCTGATCGAGGCGTGGCACAGACACGGCCAGAGCGGTTCAGCGTTCGAGGAGATGGGGATGGCATACGTGCGGTTCGCCGTCGCCAACCCGTCGCACTATCGCGTCATGTTCGGCGGCCACGTGGAAGCGAACATCGATTCCGAGCGCGCTCGGGAGGGCGCGGGCGCGTTCCAGGCGCTCGTCGACGCGCTGCTCGCGCAACAGACACAAGGATCAGTGCGGGCCGAAAACCCGTTACGACTGGCGCAGTTCGTCTGGGCGACGGTTCACGGGATTGCGATGCTCGCTATCGACGGGCTGCTCGAACGGCAGCAGACCGATGTCGAGGCGTTCGTCCGGTTCGCCAACGAGCGAATCCGGGCAGGCATTTCTGTTTGAAGGGCGCGTAGCTCTCGACTAGACTTTCCCCGTTCCCGCCCAACCTGTCGGTAGCACGGAGGATTCATGCGACGCGCTTTCATTTCCGCCACGATATTTTTCTGCGTCGTCGTGCTCGCACTCGTCTCCACGGCACAACAGCAGGCGACAAGTACAGCGGCCTATCAAAGCCGCTGCGCTGGTTGCCACGGTGCCGCCCTGACAGGCGGCACGGGTCCGTCCATCCTGAGTTACATCCGTTATCACACAGACGCCGACGTGCGGGCTGCGGTGTCGCAAAAACACAACAGCCTCACGATCGCCGAGTCGGAACTGCGGCAGATTCTTGCCGAGATTCGGGTGCTGGCGGGCACCAACCCGACGATGGCGACCGGTGGGTATACGGGGAGCCGAGCGAGCGGGGCGGGACCAGCGAGGGGCAGAGGACGCGGCGTGGCGGCGCCCGTTGCGTCAACACCGGATCCTGCGACCGCTGTCGCACCGACGGCGGCGATGCCAGGCGCCGCGAGCGCGGGCATCGGCAGCTATGCGCCGACGACGATCAAAATGTCCGACGGGCGGTCGCGAACAGGCATCTTGCTCGCGGACTCCGACACGTCTGCGGTCCTGCTCGAAAATAATCGGTTTGTGCTGCTCTCAAGAGAGGGCGACGTGTACCGCGAGAAGCCGATCGCGCCGAAAGCCGATTGGTCGCACTACGACGGTTTCCTCAACGGCAATCGCTATAGTCCCCTCGAGCTGATTAACGCGACGACGGTGCAGCGGCTCGGGGCCGCATGGGTTTTTCCGATCCCGAATACTCAGCGCCTGCTCCAAGTGACGCCCGTGGTGCAGGACGGCATCATGTATGTCACCGGGTGGAACGAAATCTACGCGCTCGACGCGACGAGCGGCCGTCAGCTGTGGTCGTACAGCGATGGTGCGCGACACGAGGGGATCGTCAGCGAAGCCGGCATCGGCACCAACCGTGGCGCATCGATCAATGGCGACAAGGTGTTCATGGTGACCGACCATGCGCACGTCCTCGGATTCAACCGGTTCACGGGACAAAAATTGTGGGACGTCGAGATGGGACCGCACGCCGAGTCCTACAGCTCGACGTCGCCGCCGCTGCCTGTGGGCGACTTGGTTGTCGTCGGCGTCGCTGGTGGCGAAGAAGGTGCGCGAGGATTCCTCGACGCGTATCGCGCATCGACGGGCGAGCGCGTGTGGCGCTGGTATTCGATTCCAAAACGGGGTGAGAAGGGATCGGAAACCTGGGTGGGGCAGGCGCTCGAGCATGGATGCGGAGCGACATGGATGCCCGGGTCGTACGATCCGCAGCTCGACCTTATTTACTGGGCGATCGGCAACCCGTGCCCCGACATCGCCGGTGAAGAGCGCATCGGCGACAACCTGTATACATCGAGCGTCGTCGCGCTCGCGGCCAAGACCGGCGAGCTGAAGTGGTACTACCAGTTCACGCCTCACGATACGCACGACTGGGACGCGGTGCAGCCCATGCTGCTCGTTGACGAGAACTGGCAGGGCCGTCCGCGCAAGCTGTTGATGCATGGTGACCGGAACGGCATGTTCTACGTGCTCGACCGCACGAACGGCGAGGTGCTGCAGACGGGAAACCTGTCGACGAAAGTGACGTGGCTGAAAGGGTTCGACAAGAGCGGCAAACCCATCGTCGATCCCGCATCGATCGCGACGAAGGAAGGCATTGCGGCGTGCCCCGGCGGCGGCGGCGGCGCGAATTTCCCGGCTGCGTCCTACAACCCGATCACGAAGCTGTTCTACACGCGCGTCAGCGACAGCTGTGCGCTATACACGTCGCACGACGATCCGCTCGGCGCCAGTGGTAATCGCTGGTTCGGTCGCGGGACGCCCAGCGACAAGGCGCGCGAGGCCCTGTCGGAATTGCTGAAGGGTTACAAGACCGGCAGCTTCATTCGTGCGATGGATCCAGTCACGGGCAAGAGAGTCTGGGATATGCCAGCGCCGGTCGGACGTTCGGGTGTCCTGTCGACCGCGGGAGGGCTGTTGTTCCTCGGCGGCGGTGGCGGCTTGCTCGTCGTCGACGCGAAGACCGGCAAACCGTTGTGGAACGTAAACCTGGCTCAGATGACCAACGCCACGCCGATGACCTATATGGTGGGAGGCAAACAATACATCGGGTTGTCGGGCACCGGGACCATTGCAGCTTACATGCTGTACTGAATGCCTTCCGTCGTTACGGCGCGGCGTTTGCGTAAGGAACCCAGCGGAGGAACAGCACTATGAAAATCCGCGACGTAATGACCCCTAATCCACGAACAGTGTCGCCGGACGATACGGTTCAGGCAGCCGCGCGCATCATGCAGGCCGAAGACACAGGCGCCGTACCGGTCGTGAATAACGGCCGCGTGCTCGCCATGGTGACCGATCGCGATATCGTCGTCCGCGTCGTCGCTCAGGGCGGTTCGGTCACCGGCTCGGTCCGCGACATCGCCAGCATGGATGTGATTTGCGCGTCGCCTGAAATGTCGACGCGCGAGGCGAGCGAGCTGATGAGCGAGCACCAAGTTCGCCGGCTTCCGGTGGTCGAAAACGGCATCCTTGTCGGTATCGTGTCGATTGGCGACATTGCCGTCAAAGAAAACAAAGACAGCCGCACAGGCGACACCCTGGAAAGAATTTCTGAGGGCGTGAAGGAAAAGATTTAAAGAAAGGTCCGGGCTCTGGGCTTTGGGTTTCAGGCCCGAAGCCCAGCACCGCCTCACTTTCTAGTTTCAAGTTTCAAGCCCTGACGAAAATGTTCGGCGTGTGCGATGTTGGGACATCGCACAGCGCTACCGGCCGGTCTGAGGTCCGCTTTCTCGCCCAAAATCGCTCAGTTTGACGTCTCCCTGCACAGACGATGCGTGGCAATCGGCTTGCACTTCAGCTCCCACCAACGTGTCTGCCCCGATGCCGGAGTCTCACGCGCAATCCGAATTTCGTGTCGAAAAAGCGAAGACAGAAGCGACGCTGACGCTGTCGAACGGCACGTTAGTGCATGGATCCTTCTTTCTCGCCGGCAGCACCGGCACGCACGCGGGCCCAGAGCGTATCAAGGATGTGTTGAACGCCGAACCGCTCTTTTTCCCTTTTGAAGTGGGCGGCGCCGGCAAATCTCGAACCATTCTCGTGAACCGCGAACACGTTGTGGTCGCCAAGCTCCAAAGCGGCGCCGAGGCGCAAAGCGAACCCGGGTACAACGTGGCGACCCGCCGCCAGGTGTCGATGTTGCTATCGGACGGCGTGCGGTTGCAGGGAACTGTCAGCGTGAATCGGCCGCACGGACACGATCGCTTGAGCGATTTCGCCCGCGCGGCAGAGCGATTCATGTATCTCGAGAGCGACCGTTTGACATTTCTCGTCAACGTCCGACATGTCATCGAGCTCCTGGAGGAGACGACCAAGCCATGACTCTTGCCCCCGAGGCCGAACGCACCGCGCCCGCGACCGGTCACACGATTGATAAGTTGTTTCACGCGATGGTCAACGGAGGCGCGTCGGACCTGCACCTCTGTGTCGGCACGCCGCCGCTCGTGCGGAAGGACGGCCGCATGCAGCCGCTCGATCCGAATATGCCGGCGTTGACCGACGACTTTCTGGCGCGGCTACTCGATCCGATCATGCCGCCGCCGAACCGCGCGGAGTTTGCCGAGCGCCACGACACCGATTTCGCGTACGAGATTACGGGCCTCGCGCGGTTCCGCGCCAACATCTACGCGGATCGAAAAGGACGAGGCGCGGTCTTTCGCGTGATCCCGACACAGATTCTCTCGGCCGAAAAGCTCGGCCTCTCCCCGGCCATTCTGAATCTGTGCAAACTCAACAAAGGGCTTGTGCTGGTGACCGGTCCGACGGGATCGGGCAAGTCGACGACGCTGTGCGCAATGATCGATTACATCAATCGGAACCGTGACGAGCACATCATCACGATTGAAGATCCGATTGAGTTCGTGCACGACAATCAGAAGTGCCTGATCAATCAGCGCGAGGTTCGTACCCACACGACGTCCTTCAAGGCCGCGCTGCGCGCGGCACTGCGCGAGGATCCGGACATCGTGCTGGTGGGCGAGCTGCGCGATTTGGAAACGGTGGCCATCGCGATTGAGACGGCCGAGACGGGGCACCTGGTGTTCGGGACACTGCACACGACGACGGCCGCGTCGACGATTGACCGCATCATCGATCAGTTCCCGGCCGACCGTCAGGCGCAGATTCGCGTCATGCTGTCGGAATCGCTCCGCGGCGTCATCGCGCAGACCCTGTGCCGCAAGATCGGCGGCGGGCGCATCGCCGCGCTGGAAGTGCTGATCGCGACCAGCGCCATCGCCAACCTGATACGCGAAGGCAAGACGTTTCAGATTCCGTCGATGATGCAGGTCGGAAAGAACGTGGGTATGGTGTCGCTGAACGAGGCGCTGCTCGATCTGGTCGCCAAGAAGATCGTGGCCCCCGACGAGGCCTACTCGAAGTCGGTCGACAAACCGAACTTCGAAGCGTCCCTGAAACGTCTCGGCGTCAGCGGAACGACGCCGACGGCTCAGGCGTAGGTGATTTCCTCGTACTGCTCGCTGAGCCGATAATCGGGATGAGTCTTCAGGTACGCGTCGACCCTATCCTTGCGCGTGAACGCCTGCGCCATGAACACGACCGCTTCGGCAATCCGTTCGTCTGGCTGCGCGCAGCTTAACCGCAGAAAGCCTTTTCCGGCATCGCCGAACGCCTCGCCTCCCAGGCAGGCGACGCCGCGCCGATCGTCGGCCCCTTCCAGCAGGAAGAGCGCCAGCCCCTGCGAACTGATCCCAAGGCGGTTGCACACCTTCCCGACCGAGGGAAACACGTAAAACGTTCCGCCCGGCATCAGACACGACACGCCATCGATCTTGTTCAATCCCGCCACGAGCAGCTCGACCTTCTTTTGAAACTCCAGCATCTTCGCGTTGCGGTAGGGCAGCTCGTCGCGCATGGCGGCCACGCCCGCCATCTGCGTAAACGGCGGCACGCACGAAAGCGCGCTGTTGGTGAGCTTGCCGAACACATCGATGATCGCGGGGCTGCTGACGGCAAATCCGAGGCGCCACCCGCTCATGCTGAACGACTTGCTGAAGGTATAGGCCGCCAACGTCTGCTCGAGCATGCCTGGCAGCTCGAGCAGACTATGATGCCGGCCGCGCCAGACCATGCGATCGTAGGGCTCGTCGCTGAACACCGCGACCTCGCGTCCTCGAACCAGATCGGCCAACCCCTTCAAGTCTTCGAACAGCGCCACGCCGCCTGTCGGGTTGTGCGGGCTATTTAAAAAGATCGCGCGCGGCGACTGGTCCTCGTTGAGAAAGCGGCGGACATCGTCGAGGCTCGGGCGGAAGTCGTGCGACGCTTTGAGTTGGGAGATGACGACCCGCGCATTGCGCCGGAAAATATTCGGCGGATACGTCGGGAAGTGCGGGCTGAAGACCAGCACGCCGTCGCCGGCATTCAGGAATGCCTCGCAGAACAGCTGCTCGAAGTTTTTCGCGCCCGGACCGGCGACCACGTGCTCGGCGGTGACCGTCAAACCGTATTCGCGGTTCACGTACTCGGCTGCGGCCTTGCGAAACTCGGGGATACCAAGCGACGGTCCGTAGCGCGTGTGGCCGTCGCGGATGGCCTGGATGGCAGCATCGATGACCTTCTGCGGCGAGGCGAACGGGCTATCGCCGATCTCGAGCTCGATGACGTCCTTCCCGGCGGCCATGAGCTTCTTGGCAACCGCCAAGACGGTGAAGGCCGACTCCACGCCGACCGATGAGGCGAACCGGCTGAATGCGGGCATAAAGTGAGACATCATAACAAAGCTTGTCGTCTGAAGCCCGACGGCTTACGCTCTGCCACACAAAATGGAGGCGCGGGCCGAAAGCCTCATCCGCTCGCTTGGATTGCAGCCCCATCCTGAAGGGGGCTACTACGCGGAGGTCTACCGCAAGCCGGCTGTGACGACAATTTATTTTCTGCTCCCGGCAGGGGAGAAGAGCCGATGGCACCGGGTGGCGTCGGATGAAATTTGGCACCACTACGAGGGCGCGCCGCTCGACCTGCTTCAATTGGCGCCCGACGGCAAAGAGATGGGGCGCTTTGTGCTCGGCCCGTTGTCGGAGATGCAGCAGCCGGTGCACTGCGTACCCGCCCATCACTGGCAGGCGGCGCGATCGCGCGGCGGATACACGCTGGCTGGGTGCACGGTGTCGCCGGCGTTTCAGTTCGCCGATTTCTCTCTATTGAGAGATTCCCCGGCGCTTGCGGCAAAGATTTGCCGTCATCACCCCGCCGCGGCCGAATTCGTGTAGCCTAAGGCGATGCGCCATCCATTCCTTCTCATTCTTGTCGGGCTCGCCGGAGTCGCCGCCACGGCGACCCTGGGCGCTCAGCAAGTGACCAAAGACACCGTCGAGGGCATCCGCAATCTCGCTCGTCTGGAGACGACGGTCGCGTGCGCTGGCGCGATTACGGCCGACGCTGTGCCAGAGATCAAGAAGATGGGATTTACCTCGATCATCAACCTACGCGAGGCGAGCGAAACGGGCGCCGATATCGAGAAGGAAGAAGCGGCCGCGCGCGCGGTGGGGCTTCGATACTTTCACGTGCCATTCAACGGCACAAAACCTGATGTGAAAGCCGCCGATCAGTTTGTGAAGGCAATCACGTCGGAAGGCGCCGAGCCGGCGTTCATTCATTGCGCCGGCGGTAATCGCGCGGCGGCCATGTGGCTGATCAAGCGGCTGACCGTCGATCACTGGGACGTGGACCGTGCGACGGCGGAGGCCACCGCACTCGGCCTGACCAGCCCGGCGCTCAAGGCATGGGCCATTCAGTACAGCCGTCCGGATCAATGAATCTAAAATCTAGAATTTGAAATCTAAAATTTTAGATTATAGATTTCAAATTCTAGATTTCAGGTTCACCCTACGTGCGTTCAATTTTCACGTCCTGAATCGTGATGGGCTTTAAAGGCCTGTCCCCGGAGGCCGTGGACGTCGAGCCGATCTTGCTGACCACGTCCATCCCCTCGACAACCTCGCCAAAAATGCTGTGCTTGTTGTCGAGCCACGGCGTCGGCGCCAGCGTCACAAAGAACTGACTGCCGTTCGTATTCGGCCCCGAGTTGGCCATCGACAGGAGCCCGGCCTTCGTGTGGCGCAGTTTCGGGCTGAACTCGTCGGCGAACTTGTAGCCGGGCCCGCCTGTTCCAGTACCGAGCGGGCAGCCGCCCTGAATCATGAAGTCCTTGATCACGCGGTGAAAGTTGAGACCGTTGAAGAACGGGCGCTTGCTCTTCTGGCCGGTCTTCGGATCGCTGAACTCCTTCGTGCCCTCGGCAAGTCCAACAAAATTGGCAACCGTGTTCGGCACTTCGGCATCGAACAAACGGACCTTGAACGTTCCTTCACTGGTCGTAAACGTGGCATGCATCATCCCCACATCATAGTCATAATGGGATCGGAGCTGCCATGATCCCGTTTTCGATTCTCGATCTCTCGCCGATTGTTCAGGGCGGCGACGCTGCGGAGGCGCTGCGCAACACGCAGGACCTTGCGCGTCATGCCGAAACATGGGGCTACCATCGGTACTGGCTCGCCGAACATCACAACATCCCCTCGGTCGCCAGCGCCGCGACGGCGGTCGTCATTGGCGCCGTCGCCAGTGTCACGTCCACGATACGCGTGGGTGCCGGCGGCATCATGCTTCCCAATCACGCGCCGCTCGTCATCGCCGAGCAGTTCGGGACGCTCGAGTCGCTGTTTCAGTGCCGCATCGACCTGGCGCTCGGCCGCGCTCCGGGAACCGATCAGGTGACGGCCCGTGCGCTTCGGCGGACGCTGACGAGCGATGTCGACAGCTTTCCGCAGGACGTGCTCGAGCTGATGATGTATTTCAACGCGCCGCAGGGCCAAACGGTGAAAGCCATTCCCGGGGCCGGATTGAAAATTCCGATCTGGATTCTCGGGTCGAGCCTGTACGGCGCGCAGCTGGCCGCCGAGCTGGGCCTGCCGTACGCCTTTGCGTCGCATTTCGCACCGGCGCTCATGATGAACGCGATCGAGGTCTATCGCAGCCGCTTTCGTCCTTCGGAAGACCTGAAGCATCCTCACGTGATGCTCGGGATCAACGTGATCGCCGCCGAGACCGACGAAGAAGCGCGGCGCCTGTTCTCGTCGCACCAGCAGGCCTTCGTGAATCTGCGGCGAGGCATGCCCGGACCACTTCCGCCGCCCGACGAGCGTGCTGTTCGGCAGCTGTCTGCGCAGGAACGGTGGGAACTGGACCAGACGCTGTCGGTCGCCGTCGTGGGTTCGCTCGCGACCGTTCAACAGGGGATTGAGGAGTTCATTGGACGCACGAACGCCGACGAGCTCATCATCGTCGCGCAGGTGTTCGATCACGCGGCCCGGCTGCGCTCCTACGAGATGACCGCGCAGCTGCATGCGTCTGCACTCGGTGTATAGTCCTTCCTTTCTGAAAGGAGGCTCTGTGCCCAAATTTCTGCTGCAGGTGTCTTACACGGCGGACGGCGCAAAGGGATTGCTGAAAGACGGCGGCACCAAACGCCGCGCGGTTGCCACGACCCTCATTCAAAGCCTTGGCGGCAAGCTCGAATCCTTTTATTACGCGTTTGGCGCCACCGATGTCGTCGTCATCGCCGAGATGCCCGACAACGCGGCGGCCGCCGCGGCCTCGCTCACACTGGCGAGCAGCGGAGCCGCCACTTCCACAATCACCGTGTTGCTGACCCCTGAGGATCTCGATCAGGTCGTGAAGAAAACAGGCACCTACACAGCTCCGGGCCGATAACAATGGTGCATCGACGTGCGTTTCTCCTGAGCGGGCTGGCGCTGTATGGTGCGTCCGCGCGCGAGCTGTTTGCTGGCGGCGCTCCACTGCAAAATCCGAAATTCTCCACGTCTCCGTTCACGCTCGGCGTGGCCTCGGGCGATCCGACGTCTGACGGCGTCGTTCTCTGGACGAGGCTGGCTGTCGATCCGCTGAATGGCGGCGGCATGGGGCGCGAATCGGTGCAGGTCGAATGGCAGGTGGCGACCGACGAGAAGATGTCGGACGTGGTGAAAACAGGGATGGGCGTCGCCTCGCCGCAATGGGCGCACGCGGTTCACGTGGAAGTGACGGGGCTGCAACCACACCGGTGGTACTGGTATCGGTTTCGCGCCGGCAACGAGCTGAGTCGGATTGGGCGCACGCGGACGTTTCCCGCCGCGCAGTCGGCGGTGGATCGCCTGCGCTTTGCGTTCGCGTCGTGTCAACACTACGAGCAGGGCTACTTCACGGCCTACGATCACATGGCGAAGGAAGATCTCGACTTTGTCATGCACCTCGGCGACTACATCTACGAAGCGCCAGGCGTCAACCTGCGCGTGCGCAAACACGTCGGGCCGGAATTGATGACGGTCGACGACTACAGGAATCGGTACGCGCAATACCGGACCGATCCGTCGCTTCAGACCGCGCATGCGCAGTATCCGTGGATCGTCGTGTGGGACGATCACGAAGTCGACAACAACTACGCGGGGTTTTTCCAGGAAAACAACGCGCCGCTCGAGGCCTTCGCCATCCGGCGCGCCAACGGCTACAAGGCGTACTACGAACACATGCCGCTCCGCCGCTCGTCGGTGCCGCGCGGCACGTCGCTGCAGCTCTATCGACCTTTTCAGTACGGCACGCTCGCCAACATCTTCATGCTCGACACGCGGCAGTTCCGCACCGATCAGCCCTGCGGCGACAACGTGCAATCGCCCTGTCCCGGCATGCTGGATCCGAAAGCGACGATGCTGGGACGTGACCAGGAGAAATGGTTGATGAGGGGCCTCGACCGCTCGCCAACGGCGTGGAATCTCCTCGGGCAGCAGGTGATGATTTCGCGGCTCGACCGCGTCGCGGGACCAGCGAAACAGTACTCCATGGATAAGTGGGACGGGTATGAAGTCGCGCGTCAGCGACTGCTCGATTTCCTGGGCACGCGGAAGCCGAGGAATCCGGTGACGCTCGCCGGAGACATCCACTGCAACTGGGTAAACGACCTTCACCTCGATTTCGACAATCCGAAGTCACCGATTGTGGCGACCGAATTCGTCGGGACATCGGTCACGTCGACGGGCGACGGAGCAGACCAGAAGCCGGGATATCAGGAGGCGGCGTCGGAAAACCCGTGGGTGCGGTTTTACAATGATCAGCGGGGATACGTGATGTGCGACATCAAACCGGCGCAGATGCGCACCGACTTCAAGGTGCTGGAATATGTCACACGCCAAGGTTCGCCGATTCAGACGCGCTCGTCCTTTATTGTCGAAGATGGGAGGGCGGGAGCTCAGTTAACTTGAAACTTGAAACTAGAATCTAGAAACTAGAAAGTAAGTTCAACACTTACCTTCCAGTTCCTAGTTTCCAGTTTCTACTTGATTTAGTTTCCCCTGTCGCGATCGAGCTCGAGCTTGTTGGCGACGCTGAACGATCCGAAGGTCTCGCGCGCCTTCATCCCGGCAACACGACGTTCGACTTCCGAGTTCACGACGCCGGTGAGCGTCACGTGCCCCCGATCGACGATCACGTGGATGGGCGGGTTCACCTGGATCGCGTAATTCCAGAACATCCCATCGCGATAAATGCTGGTCGCGATAGCGACCCGCAGCTGATCATCGAAGGTTGACACCGGCAGCGTCTCGATCTGGTTGTCGACCTCGCGCACGCCGGACACCCGCTTCACGCGCGCCGCGATTTCTTTCGCTTTGTGAGGCGCCGTCACTTTGCCTGTGAGCGTCACGAGGCCGTTGTCGACGCTTCCCTGCACGTCGTCAAAAATCGTGTAGTAGACATACCGATTAATCTGCTCACCGATGCGATCCGCAATCAGCTGATCGCTTGCGGCAGGACGCGCCTCAACGGCGCGCGCGGACGGGGCAGCAAATGCCGGAGCGGCGAGGAACATACTAACGACGACCAACGAAAATATTCGACCGAACATGGTCTGTTCTCCTCTCTCTACTGCGTGGAGGTCGCAGCAGGTTTCTGCTGTGCTGTAGAGCAAAGAAGATACCAGCTCTACGCCCACGCTAAATAGTTAGACGTAAAGGGGTTCTGAAAAGCCGGCCTTGCCGCTGTCCTCTGTCTAGAGCAGCGGCGTCACAATGCGCGTCCACTCCTCGTCGAGCGAGCCGCTCGCGATAGGCTGGCCCGCGCGCCGATACCAATAGCCGGCGTTAGGGAGGTCGCCTTCTTTGCGATGGAGATAGGCATGTATCCACGCGCCGGTCTTGTCGTCGATGTCCTGCGCGATTTGGTGAGCGGCGTCCCATTTGCCGCGCGCGTCTTCCCACATCGCGCGCAGGGCCGGCGAGAGGCCTTCGGGTGGTGCGTCGTTCAGGAGCGTGGCCTTGAAGCGTTCGAGTGTCATGCTCGTCTCTTCGTGTGCCTGACGGCCCGTCCATAGCGTCTATTGCTGAATCGTAGTCCTTTCGTACGACGCGATCCGTCATGGCACGTTGTTGTCATGTTAACGAACAATAAGCTGCAGTAGAACGCTACACAAACACGGTACTTACCTTGCTCTCGATAGGGCTAGGAGAACCGTGATGCTTACTCATAAACGACAAACGCTCCGAGCCGCCCTGTGCGGCCTGGTTATTTCGTTGTTCCTCATGGCTCCGTGCGTCGCATCGGCTCAGGACCAGAGGCGATCGAACGTGGTCTTGGACATCGCAAAAGCTGTTGTCTTCGACCCGACCACCTACGCACCGGCTACCTTTTCTTATACCGCACAGCGCATGGACTGGAAAACGTCCCAGACGCTGTTCCGACAGGGCTGGCTCGAGCACAACTATCGGTTCACGGTCAGCGGCAAGCCAGACGACACGCCGCTCAGTTTCGAGGCGGGAAACCGGCAGATCACGCGGATGGCGCTCCTGCACCTGCAGGAGTCGGTGGTCAACAATGTCTCGACGCAAATTTTCGAGCGAGTGCTCGTCGCGAAGTATCCCCAGCATCGGAAGTTGTTCAAAGCGCTGGGATGGGCCGAGCGCGTCGGATTTGCGTCCTACGTGTCGTATCTTGCGTCGGCGAATCACTTCCAGCAGTCACAGCGCAACGTCGAGATGGCGAAACAGTACGGGTACGTTCACTAACTTCGTAGTGGTTGGTTGTTAGGTGTTGGTTGTTGGTCAACACCTAACCACTAATAACCAACAACTAATTAACTACCTTCGCTCTCGCCAGCATCGTCCGCGCTTCCGGAATCCCCGACCAGAACGTGACGGCGAAATAGCACAGACCGTAGGGAATGAGCGTCACGGCGGCCAGCACGATTGGCTGTGACACGGTCAACGCGATTTTCAGCGACCAGGCAATGCCGGCACTGACGAGTGCCGCGATCCATAACCGCGTGGAGAATCCCAGCGGCAGACCCGTTTGTCCGATGCGGTGATTGAGCGTGCGCTGCAGCAGCAGGAATTCAATCCATCCCGAGACGCCGGCCGAGGCTGTCAGGCCGGCGGTGCCCCACAGTTGATCGATGCCCAGGCGCTGCGGCAGGAGAATCGCGCACACATATCCGAGCACTGTCGTGAGCACGACGCGAATCAATGCATAGCGCAGCGGCGTCCGCGTATCGCGAAGGGCATAGTAGGTGGATGAGTACAGCCGCCCGAGGGTCGAGGCCACCAACCCTACAGCGGATCCCGCGAGAATCGCCCACACGTACATCGCATCCTCGTGTGTGAAACGGCCCGTCTGAAAAAGCGCCGCGGCAATAATGTCGCCGAGTGCGAGGAACGCAACCGAAGAGGGAATCACGAAGTAGGCAATTTGTCGGAGGCCGTTGTTCAGCCGTGCACGAAGCTCGTCTGTTGCGTCGAGCCCTGCGGCTCCGGACATCGCCGGCAGCTCGGCAGCCGACACGGACATGCCGAAGAGGCTGACCGGCAGCGTGTAGAGGAGCTGCGCATTGGCAAGGCCGGTGACCGCGCCTGTCGGCAGGAGGCTCGCCAGGAGCGCGTCGATATACGCGCTGATTTGCACGACACCGCGGCTGATGAACACAGGAACAAAATTGCGAACCGTCGTGCGGACGTGTTCGGAAAAGTCGAGCCGCAATCGCAGTTCCGGGACCAGCTGCCGGATGGCCGGCAGCTGTATCAGGAACTGAAGCGCGCTGCCAATGACAGATCCCCACGCCAGCTGCAGTGCGAGCTCGGGCAACGGGATGCGTGCACCCCAGATAACGAGCGTGGCAATCATCGAGACGTTCCAGATAACCGGAGCCGTGTACGACAGCAGAAATTTCCGGTGACTGTTGAGTACGCCGAGGCACCATGCCGACAACACCAGGAAGCCCGCCCCAGGAAACAGTACGCGAACGATGGCAATCGTGAGATCGCGCTTCGCGCCGCGGAATCCAGGCGCGATCACTGCGATCAGCACCGGCGTCGACAGCACGCCTAGCAGGACGAGGACCGATGTGACCAGGGCGAGCAGCGCGCCGACCGCGCCGGCGACGCGCGTTGCCTCGCGGCGATCGCCTCGTGCGATCAGCGAGGCATAGACCGGAATGAACGACGCCGAGAGCGCCCCCTCGCCGAACAGGTTCTGCAGAAAATTGGGGATGCGAAACGCCGCCATGAACGCGTCGGCCGCATCCGACTGCAGGCCGAAATAGTGGGCGAAGACGCGTTGTCGGATGAGGCCGGTCAGGCGGCTGAACAGAATGCCGAGGGCGACGAGCGATGCCACGGACAGTCATCATACTCGGATAAAATGTCGGCGGACCGATAGAGGAGGAAGTGTCATGACGTATTACGGCGGCAAACAGCTAGCCAACAGTTTTCGGACGGTGAGACAGAACACACTGAAAATTGCCGAGGACATTCCGGAAGATAAGTACGGCTTCAAGGCGTCGCCCGACACCAAATCGATCGGGCAACTGCTCGCGCATATCGCGCTTGGCCATCGCTTTCAGCACCAGGCGCACGCGGTCGACCGGCTGACCACGCTCGAGGGGTTCAACTTCCCCACGTTCATGCAGAACGTCGGCGCCGAAGAGCAGCAGCCCCGCACGAAACCGCAAATCATCGACCTGCTTACGACGGAAGGCGAGGCATTCGCCTCGTGGCTCGAGGGCTTGTCGGAGGAATTTTTGCGGGAAGAAGTGAAGGCGCCGGTGGCCACGCAGCCGACGCGTACGCGGTTCGAGATGCTGCTGTCGCCCAAAGAACACGAGATGCATCACCGCGGGCAGCTGATGCTCATCGAGCGGATGATTGGCATCACGCCGCATCTGACCCGCCAGATGCAGGAGCGGATGGCCGCGCGCAGATAAGCCCGATTAGAAGCGGAACCCGACGGCGACGTCGATCATTCGACCGCCATCGGCGCCGGCGCGAGGCGCCGGATAGTGGCTCGCCGAGGTCGCTGTGCCGAAGGTCGGCGATGTAATGTATCCGGTCGCGAGGCCGTTTTCGTCGCGCGCGCTCGTCGTGTCCTGCGTGATCGCGGTGTTCCACGCAATCAGCTTCTGGTTGTTCAGCAGGTTGAACGCTTCGAACTTCACCCACGGTCGCGCCGATTTCCACAGCGGCACACCGTAGGTGAGGGCCATGTCGAAGAGCGCGTAGCCCTTGAACGATTCCGATCCGCGACGCCCGAAGAAAATCGTTTGCGTGGGCGTGCTGGCGTAACCGGGATTTCGAGCGGCTTGCACGGCGCTGAGCGCTTGACCGGCAACCGCGAGGCTATAGGTCTTCGCCGAGTTGTATCGGTAGAGCGGCGTCACGTCGAGCGATCCGTATTGACCGAGCGAGAGACCGTAGGTTGCCCAGACGCGGACCTTGCTGCGCTGAAAATCGTCGAGATGGCCCAGTGGCGCGCTCCGTGAGAGCGAGGTCATTTCCGGATAGTCGCCAAGCGGCGACCCGGCTGGATTCGGCGATTCTCCCTCGAAATTCCCGTCGTTTCTCATCTGCACCGACCATTGGCCGTTCACCGCCACAGCCTTCGTCACGTGATGCTGTCCCAGAAGTTCGATCGCGCGATATTCGCGCTTTGGCAGGTCGCTGTTCTTGTACAGCACGTTGTCGGTCAATCCAACGGTGACGCCGCCAACGACGAGCGGCGAGCTGCCGTTGGCAAACTCCGTGAAGTCTTCGACGAAGTTCGTCGCCGTTCGCTGGACGTAGACGGCCTTGAGATAGCTACGCGTGCCGAGCATTCGTGCGGCGCCGAGCGTGAATTCGTTCGTCACCGGCGACGACAGATGGCTGTCGAACCGGATGTTCACCGCTGGGAACGTGCCGGCCACAACGCCGGCATAGTTGTTCACGTCGAATCCAGGAGCGAAATCGCGTCCTTCGCCGGCCGGGCCCTGGTAGACGGTGGTATACCGGTCGGAATTCCCCACGTTCGTGTTCTTCGAGAACTGCACGTCGTTGTACTTCCCGGAATACTGGGAGTAGGAGGCGAGCAGCACTGTGCGGCCGTCGGCCTTCAGATCGTAAGAGGCCCCGAGGCGCGGCACGATGCGGTTGAGGTTGATGGCATTGATGTCGCCCGTCGCGCTGCTCGACGCGTGCTCGATCCGCAGGCCGAGGTTGAACGTGAAGTGTGGCGACGCGACCCATCGATCCTGCACGTAGGCTGCCGCCGTTCGCATGTGGAATGCCGCACCGCGAGTGGGAATCCAGCGCTGCACCCTCGACGTGCCCGGAACGAACGTCGGAATCAGGCGACCAGCGGCGTCGAGCACCGGAATGCCCGCGGCGTCGACGCGAAAGTTCGAAAGGAACACGTAGCCGGTCGCGCTCTGCGCATTCGCGCCGATGCGTGCATCGACGAAATCCTCGAATCCGCTTTTCAACTCGTGACTGCCGAGCCGGCGGCTTGACGCGAAGTACGAGAGGCTGCCCGTGAGCTGGCGGTTGTTGCGCTGTTCAGGATCGGTGGCGTCGAAGTACGCCGCGTTGTACTGATACTGCGTGCCGGTGCGCGTCAGGAACGGCGAGTTCACGATATCGGTGAGCGTGCTGCCCACGCCCCTGGTCTCAAAGTCCCGCCGCGAATACTGGGCGCTGACGAGCATCTTCGAAGAAACCGCGGCGTGATAGGTGACCACCCCGAGGTGGTTCGGCGTCGACGGCGAAATCAGCGCGGCCTTGTCGATGCTGAACGACAGCACCGGCTCGTTCGCGCGATGCACGCGGTTGTCGATATAGCTCCCCTGCAGTGTCTGTCCCTGGCGCACGGTACCCGTGGCCTTCACCTCGTATCGCTTGCTGTTGTTCGTCTTCGTATAGGGGAGCGCCGTCAGCGGCATGGTGCCAGCGGTCGACGAATTCTCGAATCGTCCCGCGCCGAAAAACCAGAGGCGATCCTTCACGACCGGCCCGCCCGCCGTCAGCTCGCTGAAGGTCGACAATTTGCTGGTGCGCTGCCTGGTCTCAAACGGTGTCTCTTTCGTCCATGCCGGATTGGTGAATGTCGTCCGGTAACTGCCGCTGAACATGTTGCCGCCGCTCTTGGTGATGATGTTGATCACGCCACCCGAGAAGCGGCCGTATTCCGCGGTGATGCCAGAGGTCAACACCTGAACCTCACCGATGGCGTCTTCAATATAGAGATCGTTGGACGTGCCGAGCAGGTTGTCGTTCACATCGACGCCGTCGATCAGAAACACGTTGTCGTAGCCGAAGCCGCCCGAGATCGTCACCTGGCCGGCCACCGGCGTGTTGGTCGTCACGCCAGGCATCAACTCGGCGACAAGATACGGCGTTCGGCCAAGCGGCATCACATTGATGTCGCTCGCGAGGATGTTTGCGCTCGTCTGGATTTCGGTGACCGGTGGCGGGACGACGCCTTCGACGACGACCGTCTCAACGACCGAGGCCACTGCGAGGATCGCGTTCACGGTCGCCGTGCCGCCAAGGGGCACGAGTGCGCTTCTCTCGACGGCGTTGAAGCCTGACTTGGAAATTCTAATGGTGTAGCGTCCCGGGGGAAGATTCACCGCCACGAACACGCCATTCACATCGGTGGTGGTGCTGTGCGCACCTTGAAGCGCAGGCGAGGACACGAAGACGTTTGCGTCCGACAGCACGGCGTTGTCGCTCGATGTCACCGTTCCTGTGACTGCGCCGGTTTGCACACCTTGTCCGTATGCCCAGACAGGCATCAAGGCTGTGATAAGTACAAACAACACCCACAAAATCCTGCGCGTCATAGCCGTCCCTTCGGTAAATTCAATGGCAAGAGAGCAGGAGATATGCCAGCCGATCGCACATTCGTGGTGCGGGGCTAAGTCACTGATAAGTTGCGCCCTTCCAAATTGATAGCAGGACAATCGCGCAACACCGAAGAGTTCTTTTTAGTGCCAGAAAGGCACATCAACGGCGGTTTTGGTTAGCGGTAATTACCAAACTGGAGGGCGATGCCGAAGTCGTGATCGCGTAGCAGGCGCATCACGTCCTGCAACTCGTCTTTCGAGGGTGAAGAAATGCGCAGTTGGTCGCCCTGAATGTTGGCCTGCACTTTCTTCAGTTTCTGATCCTTCAAGTACTTGATGATGTCGCGAGCGGCGTCGCTCGGAATTCCCTGCTGAAGCGTGATGATCCGTCGCACGGTGGAGTTGCCGGCGTTCTCGATATCGCCCAGTTTGAGATTTTTCACCGGCACACTGCGCCGAATCAGGCGCGTCTGCAGGACGTCCCAGAGCTGATCCATCTTGAACGCATCTTCGGCCACGAGCGTCATGGTGCTGTCAGTTTTGTTGAACTCGATGGCCGCCGGCGACCCCTTGAAGTCGTAGCGCTGGCCCACTTCCTTGCGCGCCTGGTTGATGGCGTTGTCGACTTCCTGCAAGTCGACGGTCGAGGTGACGTCAAAAGATGAGGCGGGCGGCATCCGGTAATCGTACTATAATCATAGGAGCTGTAAATTTCCCGACCCCGAAAGGACTACCGATGGCAGACGCAGGTGAAGGATTAATCGACGCCCAGAACCGCATCCAGGAGCGGATGGACGAACGCGAGGAAGAGCGCGCACGACGAGCCAATCAGAAAGCCGATCACGACCCGGAACGCATGCGCCGCGCCGAATCGCTGCGGCTCGCTCACACCGAGCTGAGCCGGCAGCTCGCCACGACTGCGCACACCGCCAGGAAGCAGCAGCTCACCAGCGCGTTGGCCGAGCTCGACAAGCAGCTGAAGGCGCTGGGCGTGACGCACGCGCACTAAGCCGATCCCATCGCCGATTCACCACGTCAACATATCGGCCAGCCGTCCGTCGAGCGGGTGAGGCCGGCGTACGCTGCACGGCCGCCGCAAAATGATAGTATGAGGTCCAGAACGCTTGCGAAAAGCTTCACAAGCGTTCAGTTGCGATGCTGGACTGGCTACTGATCCTTCTGTTGATGATGCTGGCCGCCGGATTCGGCGGTGTCTCCGTGTTCCTCTCCAGAATTCTCGGACCCCACAATCCGACGCCTGAAAAAATGGCGCCCTACGAGTGCGGCATGCCGCCGGTCGGCGACGCGCGCGAGCGGCAGTCGATCCGGTTCTATCTCATCGCGATGATTTTCCTGCTGTTCGATATCGAGATCACGTTCCTCTATCCCTGGGCGCTCGCGCTGCGCGCGCTCGGATGGTCGGGTTATCTACAGGTCCTCTTGTTCACGCTGGTGCTGACGGCCGGCTATATCTACGTCTGGAAGAAAGGCGCGCTCGATTGGAGTCATCAGTGACGGATCACGATCTCGAACTCCCGGTGCTGACGACGAGCGTCGAGAAGATGGTGCAGTGGGCCCGCCGCTCGTCGATCTGGCCCGTGACCTTTGGCCTCGCGTGCTGCGCCATTGAAATGATGGCGATGAGCTGCGCGCGCTACGACATCGCGCGCTTTGGCGCCGAGGTGTTCCGCGGATCGCCGCGCCAGTCCGATCTGATGATCGTGGCCGGCCGCCTCTCCAGAAAAATGGCGCCCGCGCTGCGCCGCGTCTACGATCAGATGCCGGAGCCGAAGTGGGTGATCTCGATGGGCGCCTGCGCGTAGATCGGCGGCGTGTTCGACAATTACGCGCTCGTGCAGGGCGTCGATCAGATCGTGCCGGTCGATGTCTACGTTCCCGGCTGCCCGCCCCGGCCAGAATCGCTCATCTACGGCATCGTCCAGCTGCAGAAAAAGATCGCGGGCCAGCGCGCATGATCGTCGACGCGCTGCGGACCCTGCTGCCGGGTCTCGTCATCGATCCGATCGTGACCGCCGACGGGCAGGAAACGCTGTTCGTGCAGACCGATCGGCTGATCGACGTGTGCCGGCTGCTGCGCGATCGTCCCGAGCTCGGCTTCAACTTTCTCGCCGACCTCACCGCGGTGGATTTCTGGCCGCGCGAGCCTCGCTTCGAAGTGGTGTATCTGCTCGCCTCTCCTGCGGCGCGCCTTCGATTGAAAGTGGCAGTACCAGGCTCGGCGGCGCGTCTGCCGACGGTGCAGAGTGTGTGGCCGGCCGCCGGATGGCTCGAGCGCGAAGTGTGGGACATGTTTGGCATCGAGTTCGACAATCACGGCGATCTCCGCCGCCTGCTGATGCCCGAGGACTGGCAAGGCCATCCGCTGCGCAAAGATTTCCCCGTTCAAATCAGATTGAGGCCCCGGTCGTCCGAGCCGCTGCAGGTGAGCGAAGAAGAGTTCCGCGCCAATCTCGCCAAGGACAGGGCGGCGCGCGCCGCCAATCCCGGGACGGGTCGCTAAGACGGTCATGCCGGAAATCCGCACCGAGACGATGACGATTAACATGGGGCCGCAGCACCCCAGCACGCACGGCGTGCTGCGTCTGGTGCTCGAGCTCGATGGCGAGACCGTCGTCTCGGCGTCGCCGACCATTGGCTATCTGCACACCGGCATCGAAAAGACCGCCGAGCAAAAAAAATTCCAACAGGTGATTCCCCTCGTCGAGCGCATGGATTACCTGAGCGCTCAGTCGAATTCCTTCGCGTACTCGCTGTCGGTGGAGAGGCTCCTCGGCCTCGAGATGCCGGATCGTGTGAAGTGGATTCGCGTGCTTCTCGCGGAGCTGCAACGCATCAACAGTCACTTGGTGTGGCTGGGCACGCACGCCATGGAAGTGGGCGCGATTTCGGTGATGCTGTACTGCTTCCGCGAGCGCGAGCTGCTGCTCGACATCAACGAGCGCATCGCCGGCTTCCGCATGTTCCCGAGCTACATTCGCGTGGGCGGCCTTCGCGACGATCTGCCGCGCGGATTCCACGAAGCCGTCACGCAGTTTCTCGACACGTTTCCCACAAAGCTGAACGAGTACGAAGGTCTGCTGACCAGGAACGAAATTTACGTGAAGCGCACGCGCGGCGTGGGCAAGCTGTCGAAGGACGAGTGCATCGGGCTCAGCCTGGCGGGGCCGATTGGACGCGCCTCCGGCTGGAACTACGACGTCCGCAAGATCTTCCCGTACAGCGGCTACGATACGTTCGACTTCGATGTGCCGGTCGGGACCGACGGCGACGTGTACGACCGCTATCTCGTGCGCATCGAGGAAATGCGGCAGAGCGTCACGATCTGCCGCCAGGCCCTGTCGCGCATCACCCCGGCCGGCGTCTTTGCCGCCGACGCGCCGACGGTGGTACCGCCGCCGAAGGATCGCGTCTACACGGAGATGGAAGCGCTGATTCAGCATTTCTTGATTTACTCGCAGGGGTTCACGGTTCCTGTCGGCGAAGCCTACGTGCCGGTCGAAGGCGCGCGCGGCGAGCACGGGTTCTATGTCGTGGCCGACGGCACGAATCGTCCCTGGCGCCTGAAAGCGCGGTCGCCCTCGTTGCTCGCGTGTCAGGCGTTGCCGCGGATGATCGTCGGCGGGTTGATCGCCGACGTGATTGCCGTCATCGGATCCATCGACGTGGTGATGGGGGATGTGGACAGATGAGGAAATCTGGTGAACTGGCGATCTGGTGAACTGGTGATCTGGAGTTTCCAGTTCACCAGTTCACCAGTTCACCAGTTCACCAGTTCACCAGTTCAAAACTTCAAAAGTTGATATGACCTTTCACCCAAAGATCGACTACCGCGAGTTCCATCGCTCGACGCGCAAAATGCCGTTCGATGATGGGAAGGTGTTTGCCTACGAGCCGGAGAATCGCGCGCGTCTCGAGCAGATCGCGACACGCTATCCGCTCGAAGGCCGGAAGTCGGCGATTCTGCCCGCGCTGTTCCTGGTGCAGCGGCAGATCGGCTACATCTCGCTGAGCTCCGTGCAGCATGTGGCGACCGTCATTGGCTGCACCGCGGCGGACGTCGAAGACGTCGTGTCGTTCTACACCATGTTTTACACGCGGCCGGTCGGAAAATATGTGGTGCAGGTGTGCCGAACGCTTCCGTGCGCGCTGCGCGGCGCCGAGCGCGTGACGGAAGAATTGATGTCGGTTCTGGGCATCGAGCCCAACGAAACGGATTCAACCGGAACCTTCACATTGATGGAAGTCGAATGTCTGGGCGCCTGCGATCGCGCGCCCTTGGTGATGGTGAACGACAGTTGGCACGAGTGCCTGCAACCAGAAGACGCCAGGAAGCTCGCCGACGATCTCCGCGCTCGCGGCGAGGGCGCACTGACCGGCTGCCACCATCAGATCCCCGACAGGGCTTAGGGCGAAAACGTGGAAGCCATCCTTACGAAATACGTTCGCGAGTCCCACTGTTACACGCTCGACTTCTATCTCAAGCACGAGGGATACGAGGGTTTGCGTAAAGCGCTGGGAATGAAGCCGAACGACGTCATCGAGCTCGTGAAGGCTTCGGGGCTGAAAGGGCGCGGCGGCGCCGGATTCCCCGCCGGGATGAAGTGGCAGTTTGTCGTCAAGGACTCACCGAAACCGAAGTACATCGTTTGCAACGCCGACGAAAGCGAGCCCGGGACCTTTAAAGATCATTTATTGATGGAGCGCAACCCGCATTTGCTGTTCGAGGGGTGCCTCATCGCGTGCCACGCCATCGGCGCGAAGGTCGCCTACATCTATATACGCGGCGAGTTTCTGCACGTGCAGCAGGTGCTCGAGCAGCAGCTCGAAGAGGCGTACAAGAAGGGCTACGTCGGCAAGAACGCCATGGGCCTTGGCTGGGATTGCGACATCTTCATCCATCGCGGCGCCGGCGCGTACGAAGCGGGCGAAGAGACGGCGCTGCTCGAGTCGCTCGAGGGCAAGCGCGCGCAGCCTCGGTTGAAGCCGCCGTTTCCCGCCATCGCGGGTCTCTATGGAGCCCCGACTGCGGTGAACAACGTCGAGACACTCTGCAACGTGCCGTCGATTCTGCTTCGCGGCGCCGAGTGGTACGCGGCGCTCGGGCCGGAAAAAAACGGCGGCCCGAAACTCTATTGCGTCAGCGGCCACGTCACGAAGCCCGGCGTCTACGAAGCGCCGATGAGCACGACGCTGCGCGAGTTGATTTTTGATATTGCCGGCGGCGTGCGTGACGGTCGCGCGCTGAAAGCGGTCATACCAGGCGGATCGTCTGTGCCCATTCTTCTTCCCGATCAGCTCGACATCCAGGCCAGCTTCGACGGCGTGGCGAAGGCGGGATCGCTGCTCGGTTCGGCCGGCATCATCGTTCTCGACGAGACGACGTGCATGGTCTGGCTGGCGGAGAACCTGCTGAGGTTTTACCGTCACGAGTCGTGCGGTAAATGCACCCCGTGCCGTGAAGGCACTCAATGGCTGCTGAACATTTTGGAAAAAATCGAGCGCGGCGACGGCGAGATGAAGGATCTGGCGCTGCTCGAAAATGTGGCGGGCCTCATTGCGGGCAAAACCTTGTGCGCCTTTGGCGATGCGGCGGCGACGCCCGCATTGACGACGCTGAAAAATTTCAGGGGTGAGTACGAAGCACACATTCGCGGGGGGCGCTGCCCGCTGCCCGCGCCGTGGCGCCGCCGCTCGGCGGCCCCGGCGCACTCGCACTAATCAAAATGCATTCCTTAGCCTTTGACGCAAAGACGCGGAGCCGCAGAGTTTTGTTTCTCTGCGTCGAGACGGCAATACTGACGTGATACCTTCCGCCACCCTCATCGCCCAGCTCGGCATTCTGGGCTTTGTCTTCTTCATGCTGCTGAACTCGGCCGCGATCATGGTCTACGTCGAGCGGAAGGTGGCGGCAAGGATCCAGCAGCGCATGGGGCCGTACCTCGTCGGCCCGTACGGCATGCTCCAGCCGCTGGCCGACATCATCAAGCTGATGATGAAAGAGGATCTGCGCCCGAAGGCAGCAGACAAGATTCTCTTCACGCTTGCACCCATCATTTCGGCGACGGCGGCCTTCACCGCGTTCGCGGTTGTGCCATTCGGCGCCGAGACGACGTTCTGGGGCCTCCTGCCGGCACCGATTCCTCTTCAGGTTGCCGACGTCAACGTGGCGGTGCTGTTCGTGTTCGCGGTCACATCGATGAGCGTCTACGGCATCGTGCTCGCCGGATGGAGCTCGAACAGCAAGTATTCGCTGCTCGGCGCGCTGCGATCGTCGGCGCAGATGATCAGCTACGAGCTCTCCTACGGCATGGCGCTCGCGAGTGTGCTGGTGCTGGCGGGTTCCATGTCGCTTCGCGACATCGTGAACGCGCAGGGGGGCGCCTGGCTCGGCTTCATTCCAAAGTGGTACGTCTTCATTCAACCGGTCAGCTTTTTCATCTACATGACCGCCGGGGTCGCCGAGACCAACCGCGCCCCATTCGATTTTCCAGAGGCCGAACAGGAACTCGTGGCCGGGTATCACACCGAATACAGCAGCATGAGCTTCGCGCTGTTCTTCATGGCCGAGTACATCAACATGGTCACGGTGTCGGCGGTTGCGACCGATTTATTTCTGGGCGGATGGCATGGGCCGTTTCTGCCGGAGTCGCTCGGCTGGATCTGGTTCCTGCTGAAGGTGAGCGCGATTTTGTTCTTCTACGTGTGGATGCGGTGGACGCTGCCGCGATATCGCTACGACCAGCTGATGCGGTTCGGCTGGAAAGTGCTGCTGCCGCTCTCGGTGATCAACCTGCTCGTCACGGCCGCGGGGGTGCTGTACTTTGGCGCATAACTTGATCTTCTTCTACGCGTTCGCGGCGATGGCGGTCGTGTCTACGCTGCTCGTGATCGCGCAGCCGAATCCCATCTACAGCGTCCTTCTGTTGATCTGCTCGTTCGTGGCACTCGCCGGACTTTACGTGATGCTCGACGCGCCGTTCGTCGCGGTGACGCAGATCATCGTGTATGCAGGCGCCATCATGGTGTTATTCCTCTTTGTCGTCATGCTGCTGAACGTCGCGCGGGAAGGCGCCGTCGCCGAGGCGGAAGCGGCGTCCGATGGCGGTACGGCGACCGCACGATGGTTCGGCGCACTGCTCGCCGTCGCGATGGCGCTCGAGCTGGCGTGGGCGCTGAATCGATCGAGAGGCATTGCCGCAGCGCCGGCCACGGGGGAGCGCGAAACGGCCTGGTCGGTTGCCGAAATTGGAAAAATTCTCTTCACCAACTACGCGTTTGCGTTCGAAGCGACGTCGGTCCTGATTCTGATCGCCATGATCGGCTCCATCGCGCTGGCCGGACGGCATTTGCCAGAGAAGAAACCATGGCGGGGCTGAATCATTATCTGATTCTCTCCGGCGTTCTGTTCACGATCGGCATCGCCGGCGTGTTTCTGCGACGCAACCTCATCACCATCCTGCTGTCGATCGAGGTGATGCTGAACGCCGTGAACCTGACCTTCATCGCCTTCGGCCATTTCCTCGGCTCTGCCGACGGGCAGATCATCGTCTTTTTTGTGGTGACGGTGGCGGCCGCCGAGGCCGCAGTGGGCCTCGCGCTGGTGATTACGCTGTTCCGCCATATGGAAACCCTCAACCCCGACGCGTTCCGGC
Organism: Vicinamibacteria bacterium; assembly: GCA_031371345.1. Taxonomy (GTDB): domain Bacteria; phylum Acidobacteriota; class Vicinamibacteria; order Vicinamibacterales; family JAMQPK01; genus JAMQPK01. Next base: position 27,149 of record JANMJM010000127.1, on the reverse strand, counting down.
AGTTGAAAGGGTAGCGGACCTATGCTCATCTGGATTCCGCTGCTCCCGCTGATCGGATTTCTGATCAACACGTTCGCCGGCAAACGCGTGCCGAAGGAAATATCCGGCGCCGTCGCATCGCTGGCCATGCTGGCCGCGTTCGGTGTGTCGGTGGTCGAGGTCGTTGCGCTCATCGGACGCGCGCCTGATAGCCGTGAGTTGATGCAGACGGTATTTACCTGGATTGCATCGGGCGACTTCCAAGTTCCACTGACGCTGCGGCTCGATCCGCTCTCGGCGCTGATGATTCTGGTCGTCACAGGCATCGGATTCCTCATCCACGTCTATTCGACCGCGTACATGCACGACGAGCCGGCGTCGGAATACGCGCGATATTTCTCCTATCTGAACCTGTTCGCGTTTTTCATGCTCGTGCTCGTGCTCGGCGCCAACTTTCTGATCTTGTTTGTCGGATGGGAAGGCGTGGGGCTGTGCTCGTATCTGCTCATTGGATTCTGGTATCAGAAACCGTCGGCCGCCGATGCCGGCAAGAAGGCCTTCATCGTCAATCGCATCGGAGACGTGGCGTTCATCCTCGGTGTGCTGCTCGCCTTCGTGAGATTCGGCACGCTCGACTTTCAGAGAATTGCCGCCGCGCTGGGACCGCTCGCTCCCGAGGCGTCATTCGGCACCGTGTCGTTGATGGCGTTGCTGTTGTTCATTGGGGCAACCGGAAAATCGGCGCAGATTCCACTCTATATCTGGTTGCCGGACGCGATGGAAGGGCCGACGCCCGTGTCGGCGCTCATACACGCGGCGACAATGGTGACGGCGGGCGTGTATTTGATCGGCCGCAACGCCGTGCTGTTCAGCCACGCACCGGAAGTGCTCATCATCGTCGCCGTGATCGGCGCGGCAACAGCCATCTGGGCCGGTGCGTTCGGCCTCGTGCAGAACGACATCAAGCGAGTGCTTGCCTATTCCACGGTGTCGCAACTCGGGTACATGTTCCTCGCCATGGGCGTCGGCGCGTACGCCGCGGGCATCTTCCACCTGTTCACCCACGCGTTCTTCAAGGCGCTGCTGTTCCTTGGCGCCGGCGCGGTCATTCACGCGCTCGCCGGAGAGCAGGACCTTCGAAATATGGGCGGACTGCGGCGCGAGTTGCCGATGACGTACTGGACGTTCCTCATCGGCTCGCTCGCGATCGCCGGCGTTCCAGGTCTGGCGGGATTTTTCAGCAAAGACGAAATTCTTTATCGCACGTTCGCGAGCGGCCACACGTGGCTCTGGTTGATTGGCGCGATCACGTCGTTGATGACGGCGGTCTACATGTTCCGTCTCGTGTTCCTCGCGTTCCACGGAACTCGGCGCACAGCGGCGCACCACGATACGCATCTGCACGATGCGCCGCGCGCGATGGCCATTCCGCTTGCCGTGCTCGCCCTCGGCTCGATTCTGGCAGGGTACGTCGGCGTGCCCGAGGTGGTGGGTGGCAGCAACTGGATCGAGCATTTCCTCGAACCGAGCTTCATGCCGCCGGCGTTCGAAGGCGCGGCCGGCGGGGAAGCGGCGGCTTCGGCGGCGAGTCACTCGCTCGAGATCACCCTCATCGTGGTGTCGTCGATCCTTGCGCTTGCGGGCATCGCGATCGCCGCACGCTTCTATTTGAAACGTCCAGAAATCCCCGAGCGACTCGCGGCAGGCTTTCCAGGCGTGTATCGATTCCTCGTCAACAAAGGTTATGTCGACGAGGTCTATAACGAAGTCTTCGTCCAGCCTATCAAGACGCTGTCCGAAAACGTGCTGTGGAAAGGGCTCGACGCCACCGTCATCGACGGCGCCGTCAACGGTACCGCCACGATCGTCGCCGAGACGGGTGCGGTCGTGCGCCACATACAGACCGGTTCGGTGCGGGCCTACGCGCTGTCCATCCTGTTAGGAGCCGTGCTCATGGTTGGGTACTACCTGTGGAGATAAATTGCCGCTGCTGAGTCTTCTCGTGCTCGTCCCCATCGCGGGCCTCGCGATCATCGCGTTCACCAGCGGTCGTCGCGAAGAGCTCATCCGGCAGATGGCGCTTGGTGTCTCCGTCGTGGAGTTCGCGTTCACCCTGTTGCTGTGGGCCCGCTTCGACGCCCCATCTGCCGATTTCCAGTTCGTCGAGAGACACGCGTGGATTCCCGCGTTCGGCATCGATTATTTCGTGGGCATCGACGGCATCAGCCTGTTTCTCGTCGTGCTCACCGGATTTCTGACGCCGCTGGCGCTGTTGTCGTCGTGGGAATCGGTCCACCAGCGGGTGAAGGGGTTTGCGCTCGTCGTGCTCGCACTCGAGAGCGCGATGATCGGCGTGTTCATCTCGCTCGATCTGTTCCTGTTTTACATCTTCTGGGACGCGATGTTGATTCCGATGTATTTCCTCATCGGCATCTGGGGGTACGACCGCCGCGTCTACGCCGCGATCAAGTTCATCCTTTATACGATGGCGGGCAGCGTGCTGATGCTGGTCGCCATTCTGGCGCTGGCTTATTACCATGGCGCCGTCACAGGCACGCCCAGTTTCAATCTGCTGAAGCTCTACCAGTTGCCGCTTCCGGGCTGGCTGCAGTTCTGGGGCTTCCTCGCGTTTGCCATCGCGTTTGCGATCAAAGTTCCGCTATTTCCGTTTCACACCTGGCTGCCCGACGCGCACGTCCAGGCGCCGACGGCCGGCTCGGTCATTCTCGCGGGCGTGCTCTTGAAGATGGGGACGTACGGCCTGATCCGCTTTGCCTTCCCGTTGTTCCCCGATGCGGCCTTGTATTTCGCTCCATATCTTGGCGGGCTGGCGGTGATCGGCATTATTTACGGGGCGCTCGTCGCCATGGTTCAGCCGGATCTCAAAAAGCTCGTTGCTTATTCGAGCGTCAGCCATCTCGGCTTCGTCGCGCTCGGGATTTCTGCAACGAACGTGCAGGGTATGCAGGGCGCCGTGTATCAAATGCTGAATCATGGCGTCAGCACAGGGGCACTCTTCCTCATCGTCGGCATGTTGTCGGATCGACGTCACACGCGGTTGATTGCCGAGTTCGGCGGTTTGAAAAAGGTGCTGCCGAAGCTGACGACGGCGTTTTTGATCGTCACACTCGCGTCAATTGGATTACCTGGACTGAACGGCTTCGTCGGTGAACTGCTGATTCTGGTCGGCGCGTTCCGATGGGATCCACGCTATGCGGCCGTCGCCGCGGTTGGTGTGCTTCTGTCGGCGGTCTACATGCTGTGGATGTTCCAGCGTGTGAACTACGGTCCGGTGACGAACGAGGAAAACGCGCACTTGCCAGACCTGACGCGGCGCGAGCGGTGGACGCTCTGGCCGGCGGTGGCGATGTGCATCGTGATGGGCGTCGCCCCCATGTGGTTTCTGAAACCGATCGAGCCGGCCGTGACGCGCCTCGTCGAACAGATTCATCGTACCCAGGGACAGCAGGTAAGGAATCTCGGCCGATGATGATGCGAAGCTTTGCCGCCGTCATTCCCATCGTGTGCGTCTGGCTCGGCGGCCTCGCGGCGATGCTCGCGGAAGCATATCGTTCGCCGGACGAGCGTATGCCGATCGGCGGACTCGGCATCATCGGGCTCGCCGCGTCGATCGTGTCCGCGCTGTTGTTGTGGGGAAGAGGCGCGCAGAGCTACGGCGTCGTTTCGGCAGACAACTTCGGCCTCTTCGTCGTGCTCATTCTCGCCACCGTCGGCGTGCTCACGATCGCGCTTTCAGCGCAGGTGATCGAGCGCGACGGCATTCCGGCCGGCGACTATTACGCGCTCACGCTGTTCGGCCTCGGCGGCATGATGCTGATGGCGATGGCGAACGATCTGCTGGTGATTTTCATCGCGCTCGAAATCCTGTCGCTTGCCGTGTACATCCTGACGGCCATCCGGCGCGAATCGAAAGAAGGCGCAGAGGCCGCCTTCAAATATTTTCTGCTCGGCGGGTTCGCGAGCGCGTTCTTCCTCTACGGGGTCGCGTTCACGTTCGGCGTGACCGGGACGACGCGGCTGGATCAGATCGTGGTCGTGATGTCCGGCCGCCTGGCGGGTCAGGACGTGCTCACGTACCTCGCCCTCGGGCTGCTGCTCGTGGGGTTTGCGTTCAAAGTCTCAGCCGTGCCGTTTCACATGTGGACGCCCGACGCGTATCAGGGCGCTCCGGCCGTCGTCACGGCGTTCATGTCGGCGGGCGTGAAGGCCGCGGCGTTCGCGGCGTTCATGCGCGTGTTCATGTCGGCCTTCGGCAGCTTTCAACCCCAGTGGGGTCCGGTCGTGTGGGTGTTGTCGGCTGCGTCGATGATTCTCGGCGTCACGGCCGGCGTCGTCCAGCGCAACGTCCGGCGGATGCTTGCCTACTCGAGCATCGCGCACGCCGGCTACCTGCTGATGGCGATGACATCTGGCAACGACATCGGCAAGGGCGCGATGTTGTTCTATCTGCTCACATACGCGCTGACGAGCGTCGGGGCGTTCGGTGTCACCGCGCTCATCGCCACGCGCGATCGACAGAACGACGATCTCGCCGACTATGCCGGCCTTTCCGAGCGGCAGCCGATGCTCGCGCTGCTGATGACGATTTTCCTGCTGTCTCTCGGCGGCTTTCCGCCGACGGCCGGGTTCATCGGCAAGTGGTATCTCTTCAGCGCGGCGGTGACGGCGGGCGACTACGGCCTCGCGATTATCGGCGTGCTGACGAGCGTCGTCTCCGTGTTTTTCTATCTGCGGGTCGTGGTGATGATGTACATGTCGGACGACATTGCGCTGTCGCCCGTAACGAAGCCGTCGCCCGCCTCGCTCTTCGCGCTCGGCGTCCCCACGATTGCGATCTTCTATCTTGGCATCCTGCCGACGCGCCTGATGGATCTGGCGATCAAATCGATCTCCGCGCTGTTGTAACGTTCAACGCATTTGTTAGTTGTTGGCTGTTCGTGAGCTCAACGAGCGACTAACAACTAACCAACCAACAACTAACCAACCAACGTGTCGAGGAAGAGCGGCCCCCAGGTCGTGAGGCGGGCTTCGAGTTTTTCCGTGCAGTCACAATCGGAACAGGCCCAGGGATCGGTGCCGTTCAAATCCTTACAGCGATCGCGCGCGTGCGCGTCCTGCACCTTCACCACATCGAAATACGCCTCCCAGTACGGACGTTCTTCTGCGAGCGGCGTCGAACAGTAGCAGACTTCAACCCACTGAACGGCCCCGTCGCGCACCAGGCGTGCGCATTCCATGTTGCGGCGATACTCCCCGCCGGCGATCGACCCTGCACCCAGCGTGCCGTCTTCGATCGCTTGCGCGAGCGCCTTCTCGCGACCCGGCTTCACTTTGGCTGTCACTAAATAGCGCATCAGGATCACATTTCTGCCCGCCTTCGCGCGGCGCTGCGGCCGGTCCGCCAGAGTTTGTTGCTGAATTTCCGTGAACAAACGAAGGCGGATAGTTGCGGTGACTGCATCCTCAGGATACCATTCCTCTGACGATCGAACCGACCACGATGCTGGACGATCGACGATGCCAATGTCCGTTCCGCCAAAAGATCAGACGACGCTGATGGGTGAGACGCCGCGCTACCGGCCGCGCGAGCGGTTCTGGCCGTACGCCGATCTGCCAGAGCAGCTCAGCGACGAAGAAATCGCGGCGCTCGATCCCGATCTGCACGCCGAGTTGTTCGGCGCGCCGCCACGGCCGCTGTCGATCACCGTGGCGTTTCCTGTGCTCGATTCGGCCGACTACGGCCGCGCGCTCGAGCTGGCGAAGGCGTCGAGCGAATACCGCGAGACGGGCAGCGGCGGTTCGTTTCGTCATCGCGCACGCTTCTGGCCCGCCGAGGCGGTAAAGCTGCGCGATCTGTTTGAAATTGTCGGGCGATTCGACGCGACAGAAATTCTTGTGGACGATCGGCCGGTGCCCTACGCACGCGAGCTGTGGTTGCCCCTCATTTGGTTTCTCATACCCCGGTAAGTGGCCGAGACCTCCGAGCTCGATCGCGATCTCCAGCTCCTCGAAAGCGACCTTCGGAAGCTCGAAGGCGAATACAACATGTATTTCGCCGGCCGGCTCCCGCGCCCGCCATGGGAAACGCGGTCGCGCGTCGAAGCGTCAATGAAGCGGCTCGATCGCAGCTACATCAAGAACTTCGGCGACCGGTACCGCTTCACGTCGCTGCAGTCGCGGTTTGCCGCATTCGTCGATCTGTGGGATCGCGGTCTCCGTGCGCGTGAAGAAGGGCGCCCGGGACCATTCCAGCGGCAGATCGAGACGAAAAAGCCCGCGAAGCCGGCAAGGCCTGCGGACAAAATTCTGTTCGTCACCGCATTCAAAGATCCGATGAAGGAGATGGACAAGCTCCACGACCTCTACGCGACGCTGCGCGACGCGCGATCGGAGATGGGCGAGGAGAACGTGCCGTTCCACAAGTTTGCCGAGCTGGTGAAGGGCCAGGTGGCGAAGTTGAAGAAAGACGGCGTGCCGGAAGTCGCGTTCCGTGTCGCCGTGAAGGACGGGAAGCTGAATTTTACGGCGAGAGGACTAAAAGGTTCGAAGTGAGAAAGCAAGGTCGCCTCGTCTCCCCGCCAAGGGCAGGAAGACGAGGCGGGATTGCGGCCTAAGCCTTGGTGACGTTGCCGGCTTGTGGTCCTTTCGGGCCATCTACGATTTCAAACTCGACTGCCTGGCCCTCTTCGAGGGACCGGAAGCCGGCGCCCTGAATGGCCGAGTAGTGCACGAAGACATCGCTGCCGCCTTCGCGCTCGATGAAACCGTAACCCTTGGCGTTGTTGAACCACTTGACCTTGCCTGTGATACGCATCGTTCCTTGTCCTTACCTTACGTGCGGTGCGAGGGACCGCGAGTTCCCAAAAAAAAGACCGCAACGGTGCGGCCTTCCGTTGACGGCGCTATCCTCGCAAGCGCCGCGAAAATAATAGTGACTTGTTACCGGCGCGTCAACTCCGTGGGCCTCCAAGCTTTATGGCTAGAGCATTAATCAGCGTTTCGGATAAAACGGGCCTCGTGCCCTTCGCCCTGGCGCTGGCCGCTCGGGGCTACGAGCTCGTGTCCACCGGCGGGACCGCCAAGGCCCTCGGCGCCGGCGGCGTCACGGTGACCTCGATCGCCGACGTGACCGGATTTCCCGAAATCATGGACGGACGAGTGAAGACGTTGCATCCGGCGGTGCACGGCGGCATTCTGGCGCGGCGCGGCCGGCCGGACGACATCGCTACTCTCGCGCAGCACCGGATGACGCCGATCGACATCGTGATCGTCAATCTGTACCCGTTCGTGAAGGCCGCCGCGCGACCCGACATCGCGTTTGACGCGCTTGTCGAGGAAATCGACATCGGCGGACCCAGCATGGTGCGCTCGGCCGCGAAGAATTTCCAGGATGTGCTCGTCGTCGTCGATCCGGGCGACTATGCGCACGTCCTCGCCGAGCTCGAGCGCGCGGATGGGCCTTCGCGCGAGTTCCGCTTCGACCTGGCGCGCAAAGCCTTCGCGCATACCGCGGCCTACGATGCAGCGATCGCCGGCACGCTCATGGAATTCTCGACCTCGGCGAGCGGCTACTCGAGAGCGAAGGGGCTCTCGGTCACGCCGTCGCGGCTGTCGATCAATCTGCACAAGATCAAAGAGTTGCGGTACGGCGAAAATCCGCACCAGCAGGCGGGCTGGTATTCAAACGACCCGCCGTCCGGACTCGGCGCGGCGCTCGTGCTTCAGGGGAAAGAACTGTCGTTCACCAACCTGCTCGACCTCGACTCGGCGGCCCGCATCGCGCTCGAGTTCACCGAGCCGGCCGCAGCGGTGATCAAGCACACCAATCCGTGCGGTGCGGCCATCGGCACCACCATCGATGAGGCGTACGTCCGCGCGCGCGATGCCGACAGTCTCGCTGCCTTCGGCGGCATCATCGGTCTGAACCGTCCGATCGATGCGGCGACCGCGCGAGTGCTCGTCGCGACGTTTATCGAAGCCGTGATTGCCCCCGCGGTTCATGAGGACGCGCGACCGATTCTCGCCGCCAAAGCCAACATGCGGGTTGTCGTCGCCGACCTTCATCCAGGATCGGATCCGACGAGCCGTCGCGAGCTGCGCTCGATCCTCGGCGCCGTGCTCGTGCAGCAGCGCGATGAGGTGATCGAGGCGCGCGAGCCGTGGAGCGCGAAGACGGCCGACGCCGCGGGCTTGAAAGTCGTGACGAAACGGCCGCCGACCGACGCAGAGTGGAGCGCATTGCGCTTTGCGTGGCGCATCTGCGCGCACGTGAAGTCGAACGCCGTCATTTTTACCGATGCGTCGCGCACGCTCGCCATCGGCGCAGGGCAGATGAGCCGCGTCGACGCCGTGCAGGTGGCGGTGTTGAAGGCTGGAAAGACAGATGGCGCAACACCCCTTGCCGGATCGGTCGCTGCGTCGGATGCGTTTTTTCCGTTCCGCGACGGCCTCGACGCGCTCGCGGCCGCCGGCGCGACAGCTGTGGTGCAGCCAGGTGGATCGGTTCGCGATTCAGAGGTGATTGCGGCCGCCGACGAGCACGGCATCGCGATGGTGCTGACGGGGAAAAGGCACTTTAGGCACTGACGCCGGCAACTGGTGAACTGGTGAACTGGTGAGCTGGTGAACTGAAAAATTCAGTTCACCAGTTCACGAGTTCAAGAGTTCACCAGTTGAACCTAGTCGACCGTGACGAGCGCAACCTTATTCATGCCGCTGCAGGCGAGCACCAGGTTGCCGGTCCTGGTCGCCATCATGTTTCGCACGACGCCGCCTCCGGAGGGAATCGTCCACGTTTGGAATTTCTCCGTTTTCGGATCGAACCGCACAAGGGTATTCGGGCTCACCGCCGACTCGCTGTACCAGATGATGTCCTTCACCGTCGTGATGCCGTACGGCTGCGACTGCGGACCGCTCGGCGACGCCCATTCCTTCACCGCGCCGGTCGCCGGATCGAGACGTCCCAGGTAGCCGCGCGAGTAGTCGGCATACCAGATGATGTCGTCGGGCGTAATCGCAATGCGTCGCGGGCGTGAGGCGGCGTTCGGCAGGACGTACTCGTGAACCGCCATCGTGTCCGGATCGACGCTCGCCACTTTATTTGTGCCGAAGAGGACGATGAACGGCACGCCTTTCGAGTTCACGACCATGCCGTACGGCAGCGAGCGGGCGGTCGGCATGGTGACGAGTTTGATGTCGCCTGTCTGCGGATTCAGCCGCCCGACCATGTTGGATTGCTGCAGCGTGAACCACAGCGTCCCTTTCTGATCGAAGATCGGCGTATGAGGATCGCGCGCTGCCGGATCGGGCATCTTGTATTCAGTCACTTCGCCGGTCTTCGGATCCAGCTTGCCGACGTGCCCGTTGCCATTGCCGGTGTACCAGATATTCCCGGCGCGGTCGGCTGTCAGGCCGTGAGGCAGGGACCCGGGCGTTTTCAACGGAAACTCCTTCATCGCCCCGGTCTTTGGATCGAGTCGCCCGATCACATTGGCCCATTGTCCCGTCCACCACAGCGTTCCGTCGGGCATGGCGAGCGGATCGTGCGGTCTCGAGCCGAGTGAAGGCACCGCCCATTCTTGGATTCGGACTGTGGTCGTTCCCGGAATGACGACGGCGGTCGGCCGCGGTTTCTCCGGAAAGTTTTTCGCGAGGTAGTCCGCCAGGACCGCGCGCTGGTCGGCGGGGACGGCGACCATCGAGGTGAACACCGCTTCCCAGCCTTGGTGCGTATAGCCCCAGGAGCCGGTAATCAAATTCAGGCCATGGCATTTGGTGCACGTCGTCTGCACCAGCTCACGGCCGCTGCCTTCTGGCAGCGTGACCGTCGCGCCGCCGCGCCCTCCCCGGCCGGCGGGCGCGGGCGCATCCTGTCCGGCGATCGCGATGGAGCAGAGACAAGCCACCGCCGCGAATGTCAGCACTGTGTTTCGCATTTGCTCTCCTCTTTATGGTGATACGACGCAGTCCGGTAATGTCGTGACGCGCTGATCTTCGGGGAGTGCCCGGACGAACTCTGTGTACGAGGGGTACCGATCGACGCCATTGGATGGAGCGAGGATGATCGCTTCCTTCGACAGGAACGTCAACTTGTAGCTCGTCCAGTAGTCCGCATAGCCTCCCCGGATGCCGTCGCGGGCCAGACAATCGAGCATTCGGCTCGACTCGGCGTCAGGGGTCAACTTCTGATACCAGACAAATTGCTGCAGTCCGAAGACGATTAAGAGCATGCCGACGAAGATCGCCGCGATGTTGCGGTCGCCTTTCGCCAATGCGACGCTTCCGGCGGCCAGCGCGACGGCAAGCCCCGTGTAATACGGGACGAGATACCGGTACGACTGGGTGTCGATATACGCGCCACTCACGATGAACAACGAGGGTACGACAATCAGGAATAACGGAAAGAAATCCTCGGCAAGCGTGGGGGGCATCGGCCGCAGCCGGAGGAAACCGGCGAGGCGATGACGAATGGTTTCCACATACGTGATCAGCGCGGCGACGATGATGGCGGCGGCCGCGAGCGGAATGTCGAGCGGCTCCGTCGTGGCGAGTTTGAAGCCGGAGAGAATCGGAATGACGTTGCCGTAGATATCCGGAGCGGCCTTCATGAGATGCCTGATATCGCCGACGCGCGACGGCGTTCGCGCGGGCTCGACGAGCATCGAGTAGAGAATCACGGGCAGATAGCCGGCGAAGAAGCCCGCCGCAAGCCCACGGTAGCGCCGCGCGCGTTCCGTGAAGACGTCGCGCGACACATTGGCGATCAGATGAAAGAACAGCGCGAGCGCCGCGATCGCCACCGCGATGCGAAGAAGCTTCTGTGGCGCTCGTGCGCCAACAGTCATCGATCCAAGCTGAACGGAAAAACCGCCGGTGAAGAACGCGAAGACCGCGAGCGTCAGATAGATGGTCGCGACCGTTCCAAGTGCGATGGCAGGAAAGCGGACAGTCCCGAACGCCCGCCGTTTCCACCATTCGCTCTGAAACGTGAAGATCACGATGGCCGGCAGCAGATAGAACGCGAAAATCTGGTGCACCCAGAATCCCAGTCCCACCACGACGCCAATCGCGACGAGCAGTCTTTCTTCCCTTTCCGCTCTTCCCTCTTCCCTACGTGCTTCTTCCAGGCGCAGGCACAGAAGAAGAAACCCCGTCCCGACAAGCATGATGAGCACATACTCCGCGCTCGCGTCGAGGCTCCAGAACACCAGTGCCGGCGGCCCGCCAATAAGAAGGAGCGATGTGGACACCGCCATCCAGCGGCCCGCCAGTTTGTCGAGGAGCACGAAGTTCAGCGCTACGAACGCCGCGAAGAACGCGAGCGTCACGCTTTTCAGCACGGTGACGCTGGAACCGAACAGCGCAAACGCCCCAGCCGCCGCATACACTTCCGGCACGCCCTTGAACGCCTGCCCCCAGAAAAACGCAGGCAGCTCGCCGTGCAGCACGTGACGCGCCATCAACCCTTCGATTGCTTCGTCGGAATCAAACGCAATTTTTCCGGAGACGAGAAACGGCAGGCGCGCGGCGATGGTCAGGAGTGCAAATAAAAAGGGGTAAGTGGTGAGGGGTGAGGGGTCATTGCCCTTTGCCCCTTTCCCTTCGCCCCTATCAGCGAAGTGAGGTTCGGAGTTCGTCAGGAGTTACCCCCGCAGGTCCGAATTTACCGACGCTGATGCCGGCCGCGGCATTCGCCAGCGTCGCGGCTTCAACGACGTCGGCGCCGGCGGCCATGGCCAGTGCGAGCGTGGCTATCACCGTGTCGCCCGCCCCTGTCACGTCGGCGACCTCCCGTGTCGCCGCCGGAAGATGTCCTTCGCCGCTCTCGTCGAGCAGCCACATGCCCGATTCGCCGCGGGTGATGAGCACACCCTTGCAGCCTAGGCGATCGCGTATCGCTCGAGCAGCCGCATGTGCTTCGGCATTGGTTCGAATGCGCGTATGCGAGGCAGCTTCAGCTTCGGCGTTGTTCGGCGTGAGCAGCGTCGCGCCGGCGTAGTAGTCGAGGTGTGGAATCTTGGGATCGACCAGCAGCGGCACGCGCAAATCGCGTGCGATGCCGCTCGCACGCGCCACGATCGCTCGCGTGACCGAGCCCTTGAGATAGTCGGAAATGACAATCGCCCGGACCGAGCCCGACACCGCCTCCAGCGCGGCGACGAGCGCCGCCTCGATGTCGCCTTTCACCTCGCGATCCGTTTCATAATCGACCCGCGCGACCTGCTGGTTGCGGCTGGTCACCAGGCGCATCTTTCTCGTCGTCGGCCGGCCATCCTCGGTCACCACACCGCAAACGCCGATGCCGTCGGCTCGCAGCGCTTCCTTGAGGCGTGCTCCGTGATCGTCGCGGCCGATGACGGCCACCATCTCGACAGCGCCGCCAAGTCCGCGCACGTTGTGCGCGACATTGCCCGCCCCTCCGATGCGGAAATCTTCATGATCGAATTCCACGACCGGCACGGGCGCCTCGGGAGAAATTCGATCCACTCGTCCGAACACGAAGTGATCGAGCATGAGGTCGCCGACGATAAGCACCGGCACGCCGGAAAATCGCCGGATCACGTCTAGCGCACGCTCGCGATCGACCGGGCGCAGCGCGATGTCAGGCGCCGGCATGAGGGCTGGACATGGGACGAGCGCCGGCGCTGGCGGCATAGGGAAGCGTCATCAAGACGAGAAACAACATCAGAAATTCAGAGTCGCCGAAATTGTATTCGAACTGGCCGGCCGTCATCATCGCGGCGACGCACGCCAGCGCCGCGGCCGCCAGAAAGCGCGCCTCGGGAATGTGTAGCCGCTTGAACAATCCGATGACCAGCGTCACGATGAGCCAGAGCCAGATCGCGATCGCCGGCAGCCCGCGTTCGGCGGCGATCTGCATCGGCACGTTATGGAGATGCGGGTTCACATGTTGGGGCTCGTTCGACGACAAGTACTCCCGGTAGCGGTCTTCGACCAGCGTGGGTCCTACGCCGGTCAGCGGATGCGCCTGAATCATCCGCGCTCCCACTCGAAGCATCGTCACGCGATCGACGCTCGTCGGATCCTTCGCGTCGAACATCGAATAAAACCGGTTCGTGATCTGCGGCGGCGCGATGACGAGGAACAGCGCTGCCAGCATCGGCAGCACCGCGATAAGCCGCAGATCTCCCTTCAGCATGAAGAGGAACGCGATGCCGGCGCACGTGCCAATCCATGCGCTGCGTGTGAACGTGAGCGCCAGCGCGACGAGCAGCGCCGGCATCATCAACAGCGGCCAGAGGCGCTGTTGGGAAAACAGGATCCGCGCCGCGGCCGCGCAGGTGACCAGCATGACGAGACCTGAATACGTCATGTAGTGGCCGAGCAATCCTTGCGGCCGGCGTCCGAGGTTATCGAATTGCAGCACGCCGTACTGGATGATGCCCAGCGCCGCGCTGATCGCGCCGACGCTGATGATCACCTGCACAACCATCGGCGCCTTCGAAGCGCGCGCGAACTCATACACCATCGGGACAATGAGAAAGAGCACGAGCTGCTTCGAATCGACGAAGCTCGCACGCGGATCGCTGGAAAACGCGGCCGAGACGAGCGTAATGGCGCCGTACGCGGCAAGCGGAACCCAAAACGACGGAACTTCTATCGCGCGCCGGTTGGCGATGTGCAGCAGCCACATGAGCAGCGCGATCGAGAGACAGATATTGGCGACGGCGATGGAAAACTGCAGGGCCGAGACGAAGCCCAGCAGCGCCAGAAACCCGATGCGTTCGAACCAGTCGCGATTTTTCACTCAGCTTCTCCTGATGACGGCGCGCTCGGCGGCCGCTGCCACAGCTTCGGCCGAGATGCCGGTAAGGCACCGGAAGTCGCCGGGTTCGCACGCGCGCTGATCGCACGGCCGGCACGGGAGCGCACCGGCCTCGGCGGCCATACTAATAAATGATGCGCTGCGGTAGGGCTGCGACCGTACAGGCAGCGTTGGCCCGTAGAGTCCGACCACCGGCACACTCGTCGTCCCAGCGATGTGAAGAGGCCCACTATCGCCGCCGATGTACAGCGAAGACCGTCCGAGTAAGGCGCGCAGCTCGGCCAGGTTGAATTCGCCACAATCCACAATCGCTTCGCGCATCGGCGGGCTCAACTGCGCGCGCGCGTCATCGGCGATGGTCGCCGCGGCTCCAGCGTCGGACGGGCCCGAGGTCACAATGATGCGCCGCAATGGGTTGGTTGCCACGAGACGGCCGATCAAATCCACGAACGAGGCAGCCGGCCATCGACGGAACGGATTGCCGGCGCTTACATGAATAACGACGAGTGGATCGTCGGCGCCCACGCCCGCTTCGGCGAGGCGGCGGGCCACGTCCGCAGAGGCGTCCGGATCGTTCACCATTTCCGTCGGATCGATCTCCTGGTTCGGCGGGCTGATGCCGAGCGGCAGCAGCACGTCCCACTGACTCTCGACAGAGTGGCGGGGCCGAAGCCCGCGAGGACGCGGAACAGCGGTTGTGTACATCCAACTTCGTCCAGCCACCTGATAACCGATGCGCGCGGGCGCGCCGCTGGCCCACGTGATGAGCGAGCTGCGCGGCCCTCCGTGAAAGTCGATGGCGAGATCGTAGCGCTCGCGACGCAGGCGGCGGATTAAGGCGACATCGGCACGCAGCCGACCGGGTGCGCGCGGGCTTTTCGCCACAATCACGTCGTCAAGATGTGGATTGTGGCGCACGACAGGTTCGGCTTCTTCCTCGACGACGTAGGCCAGGCGGGCGTCCGGGTAGTGTCGGCGCAGCGCACGAATCGCCGGCGTCGTGAAGACAACGTCGCCGATTAGGCGCAGGCGAACCAGAAGGATCTTCACGTCAAACTTATTACGTCTTACGTTTCAATAGTTGCCTCGTCGATCAGCATCACCGGGATGTCGTCCTTGATCGGATAGACGCGGTGGCAGGTACTGCACTTCAAACCGGTGCCGTTGTGCACGAGCACGACGGGAGTTTTGCAGTGCGGGCATGCCAGAATTTCAAGGAGTTCAGCGTCGATCGGCATGCCGAAACTATAGCAGAACCGGCCCCGCCGACATGCTGTCGAACCGTGACACGTAGGGTCTTTTGTGGAACAATCGAAGCGAAGATGCAAAAAACGCTTCTCGTGACCTTGGCGCTTGTGGTCGGGGCGAGCTCGTCGTGGTCGGCGCAGTCGAAACTGACGCCGTCTGAAGAAGCTGGCGGCGCGTATTTCGAGTTCGTGCTCGGCCTGCATCTCGAAAGCATGGGCGACGCGGCGGGCGCCACCGCCGCATACCAACGCGCCGAGACGCTCGACCCGAAGTCGGCAGAAATTCCGGCGGCGCTCGCCGAGCTCTACGCGCGCTTGAATCGTCCGACCGACGCGATTGCGGCCGGCGAACGCGCGCTGAAGGCCAACCCCGCCAATTCCGAAGCGAACTGGGTTCTCGGTAGCTTGTACGCGCGCATGATCGAGCTGCCAACGACGCGCGATGCCGATCGGCAGATGTATACGGAGCGCGCGGCCGCGAATCTCGCCCAGGCTGATGCCAACGCACATCCCAGCGTACCGCTGATGCTCGGGCGCATGTATCTCGCCACGCGTCAATTCTCCAAAGCGATCTCGCGGCTTGCGCCGTTCGTCGTCGACCAGCCCGACAACGTCGAGGCGGTCGCGCTTCTTGCCGATGCGTATCAGGCCACCGATCGCGACGCCGACGCGGTGGCGCTCCTCGAGCGTTCGGTGCAGGAATCGCCGGAACTCTACGCCACACTCGCGCAGGTGTACGAGAGCTCCGGTCGATGGAGCGATGCTGCGAAGGCGTACGAAGGTGCCGTCGAAGAGCGTCCGACCAACGTGTCTCTGCGATTGCAGTGGGCCACTGCGCTGCTGAACTCCGGTAATCCGCAGCGTGCGCGCGAAGTGCTCGAAGAAGGATCGGTTGGTTCCAGCCGTAATACTCGCGGGCTCTTTCTTCTGGCTGAGGCCCAGCGCCGCACGAAGGACTTTGTATCGGCCGAGATTACGGCGCGGCGCGTTGTCACGCTCGATCCGAAAGGATTGACCGGGCCGCGCGCGCTCGCGCTGGTGTTCCGCGATCAAAAGGAATTTCAAAAAATCATTGCGCTGCTCGAGCCGATCGTCACCACGCGTTTCCGGACGGCCGACGCCGCGGAGGTCGGCGACGAGACATTCCGCAGCCTGTATTTCGATCTGGCCTCGACGTATGAAGATCTGAAGCAGTACGACAAGGCAATCGGCGTGATGACGCAGGCACGCATGCTTTCCCCCTCCGACCCTTCGATCGCCGTGCGACTGGCGCGGACGCAAATGAACGGCGGCAAGGCGGACAATGCCGTGTCGACGCTCGAGGGCGCTGTCGCCAAGTTTTCCGACGAGCCGACGTTGAAGCTGGAGCTGGCATCGACGCTCGAGCGGCAGAAAAAGTACGCCGAGGCCGAGGCGCTGTTCAGAACGATAATCGCGGGCGCTCCGGCCGACGCGAATGCGCTGAACTCGTTCGGCTACATGCTGGCCGAGCGAGGGCAGAAGCTCGACGAATCGGTCTCGCTGGTCGAGCGTGCCCTGAAGCTCGAGCCCGGCAACCCCGCCTATCTCGACAGCCTCGGTTGGGCCTACTACAAGCAGAACAAGTTCGATCTCGCCGAAGCGCCGCTCAAAGAGGCGGCCGCGAAACTGCCGTCTGTGTCTGTCATTCAGAGCCACCTGGGCGACGTCCTGCTGAAGCGCGGTCTGTATCAGGACGCGATCGACGCGTGGCAGCGCGCGATTGACGGCGATGGCGACTCGGTATCGCGCGCCGAGCTCGACGACAAGATCAAATCGGCCCGCCAGAAAAGCGGAAAGAAAAAATAAATCACCGGCTGCTGCTCATCGCGCTGGCGACCATCGCGGGTATTGCGTGTGCGCCCGCAGGTGCGCGCCGGATTGTACTGCCGACCGGCACCGGTACCACCTCGACCGACTACGTGGCGGCCTTCGACAGCGCACAGACGGGTTGCCGCGACGTGCGCTCACTGCAGGTTGAGCTCGCGTTATCGGGCAATGCGGGGCCGCAGAAACTACGCGGCCGCGTGCTCGCGGGCTTCGCACCCGGAGGCATGCGGCTCGAGGCGGTGGCGCCGTTCGGAAGTCCCGCGTTCATTCTTACGGCGGACGGGTCGCGTGGCACGCTGCTGCTGCCGCGCGATCGCCGCATTCTGCAGAATACGGCGCCGGAAGACATTCTGAACGCGCTCATCGGCGTCAGGCTCGGTCCAGATGACCTGCGCGCGGTGCTGAGCGGATGCGTGAAAGCCAATGCTCGGCCGACGAGCGGGCGCGAGTACGGTTCCGACTGGCTGAGCGTGGATCTCGAGTCGAGCGGTACGCTGTATCTTCAGCGTCAGGCGGGCCGCTGGCGGTTTGTTGCCGGGCGATACGGGGGGCTCGAGATCGAGTACCCGCGGTTTGCCGGCGAGCAGCCGTCGCAGATCATCATTCTTGCAGCGAACGCGAACTTGACCGTCGGCTTGAGTCAGCTCGAAGTGAACGGCGATCTGCCGCGCGACGAGCTCGTCGCGATCAAAATCCCGACGGGCCTGCAGCCGATTACGCTGGAGCAGTTACGTGAGGCCGGACCGCTCGGCTCTGAGAAATGAGACGACGATGGACGATGGACGATCGACGATGCGCGCGTTCGCGAAAATCAACCTCAGCCTCCGCGTCGCCGAACGGCGGGGCGATGGCTTTCACGAGGTGCGGACAATTTTTCAGGGCATCGATCTCGCCGATCGGGTCATTTGTGAGTCGCGCCGCGGCGCGTTCGACATCGTCTGCGCGACGCCCGGCGTACCCGCCGATCGCACGAACCTCGTGTGGAAAGCGGCGCAGCGGTTGTGGGACGCCGCCGGGCGCGAAGGTCTGCCGCGCGATGCGCGCGTGACGCTCGATAAGCGTATTCCCATCAAAGCCGGCCTCGGCGGTGGAAGCAGCGACGCGGCCGCCGCACTGTTTGCATTGCGGCGCGCATGGAAGTTGAAGATCGCCGACGACGCGCTTTATGCGATCGCGGCGAAGCTCGGCTCCGACGTGCCCTATTTTTTTGTCGGCGGCACGGCGCTCGGCCTTGGACGAGGCGACGAGGTCTATCCGTTGGACGACCTGCCGCGGCTGTGGGTCGTGCTGATCTTTCCGCCGTTCGGTATTGCGACCGCCGACGCGTACGAGTGGCTCGACGAGATGCGTGCTCGAACCTCGGTCGGATCGGCGCCGAGCTATCTGGAACGGACGTGGCTCGGGCGGGTCGTGCCGCTGGTCAATGACCTGGAGCAACCGGTCATCGAGCGCCACCCGGTTGTCGCCAAGTTGAAGGATCGATTGATGAAAATGGGCGCCGCGATGGCGGCCATGTCGGGCAGCGGATCGACGGTGTTTGGCCTCTTTCAAACGGCTGGCGCGGCCGAGGCCGCGGCGAAGAAACTGCGCCGGGCGGGCGCGAGCGTCCTGCTCACCCGCTTATTGCCCCGTCGAAACCGCTGAATTTGCCCGTAACTCCTTCTATCGTATAAACTCTTTGTTTGCGCTGCGGTGGTCGAGCCACGCCTGTTCCCAGCTTTCAGCTTCAGCTTTCAGCTCCGAGTTCGAGCGTCAGGCAACTGGAAACTGGGAGCTCGACGCTCGTAGCTGGGTGCGTGAGTAAACGTTTGGGGCGTGGCCAAGCGGTAAGGCGCGGGACTTTGGATCCCGTATTCGGTGGTTCGAATCCACCCGCCCCAGCCAGTTTTTCTGCGCTGCACACCTGACCATGGACAGACCTGCAGGGTACGGCGAACTGAAACTGTTCTCGGGAAGCGCCCATCCCGAGCTCGCGAAGGAGATGGCGCAGCACCTCGGCTTGCCGATGGGGCAGTGCCGGCTCCGGCGATTTCCGGATACGGAAGTCAGTTTTCAGATCGACGAGAACATCCGCGGCACCGATGTGTTCATCGTCCAACCGACAAGCATGCCGGTGGACGAACACATCATGGAGCTGCTGATCATGATCGACGCGTTCCGTCGATCGTCGGCGGCGCGGATTACGGCTGTCATCCCGTATTACGGGTATGCACGCCAGGATCGCAAGGACAAGCCTCGCGTGCCGATTTCCGCGAAGCTCGTCGCCAACATTCTGAGCGCGTCCGGCGTCGATCGCGTGCTGACGATGGATCTGCACAAGGCGCAGATTCAAGGGTTCTTTGATATTCCGGTCGATCATCTGTTTGCGGCGCCGGTCATTCTCGATTACCTGGCGCGCCAGGATTTTCCGAAACTGACGATTGTCGCGCCGGATGCCGGCGGTGCCGAGCGCGCGCGGGCCTACGCCAAACGCCTGGGCGGCGAGCTGGCCGTGATCGACAAGCGCCGATCGGATGATGGCAGCGCTGAAGTGATGAACGTGGTCGGCGACGTCGATGGCCGCACCTGCGTGATTCAGGACGACATCATCGATACGGCGGGCACGATCGCCAAGGCGGCGGTGGCGCTGAAAGCGAACGGCGCGGGGCGTATTTTCGCGTGCGCGGTGCACGGTGTGCTGTCGGGCCCGGCGATCGAGCGGATTGAGAAGGCGCCGATCGAGAAGTTGATCGTCACCAACACGATCCCGTCCAACGGCGAGCGCGCGAAGTGCGGAAAGATTCAGGTGCTATCGGTGGCCAAGCTGCTGGCACAGGCGATTCGGAGCATTCACGAAGAGTCGTCGGTTTCATCGTTGTTTGTTTAGAAGGAAAAGAACATGGACGCAGTGTTAGAAGCCGTTGAACGTACCTCGCGCGGCAAGAACGAAGCCCGGCGCCTGCGAGTGACCGGGAAGATTCCGGCCGTCATTTATGGCGAACGGGAAGGCGGCGTGGCCATTGCCGTCGATCCGAAGGGCCTCACGAAAATTCTTCAGACCGAGCTCGGCGCCAATACCCTGATCTCGTTGAAGCTCCCCGGCGGCGCCGACGCGCGGGTGCTCGTGAAGGAGTATCAATACGATCCGGTCACACACAAACTCCTCCACGCCGACTTCTATAAGGTTGCGCTCGACAAGGTGATTCGCGTCACCGTCACCGTGGTGCCGCGCGGCGAGCCGAAGGGCGTCAAGCAGCAGGGCGGCGTCCTCGACATCGTCCATCGTCAACTCGAGCTCGAGTGCCTGCCGGGCGACATTCCGGAGCACATCGAAGTCGATGTCACCGAGATGATGGTCGGTCAGAGCGTGCGTGTGCGCGACGTGGCGACCAGCGCGAAGTGGAAAGCGGTCAGCGACCCCGACATGATGCTCATGCACGTCATCATTCCGAAGGTCGAGGAAGTGCCGGCGACACCCGATGCGGTTGCGGCAGCGGCGGCGGCCGGACCTGCCGAGCCCGAGGTCATCAAGAAGGGCAAGAAGGACGAAGAAGGAGACGCCGAAGCGGCGGCTCCTGCACCGGCTGCGAAGAAAGAGAAGAAGTAGAACTGAAGCTGATCGTTGGTCTCGGCAATCCGGGGCGGCAGTACGAAAGCACGCGCCACAACGTCGGGTTCATGGTGCTCGACGAGCTGGCGCGGCGCCATAAGACGGATTTCCGGGTACGTGAAGACGCCGAGGTCGCGAAGGTCAACGGAAGCTGGCAGGCTTGGCTCGCCAAGCCCGAGACCTTCATGAATCTGAGCGGCTACGCGGTGCAGAAGCTGCGCAGTTTCTACAAGATTCCAGCGGCCGACGTGCTCATCGTCACCGACGATGTGAACTTACCGCTCGGACGGCTGCGCGTGCGGGCCCGCGGTTCGGAAGGCGGTCACAACGGGCTGCGGTCGATTATCGAGCAGCTGGGCACCAACGAGTTTCCGAGGCTGCGGGTTGGAGTCGGGCGCGGCGACACGCGGCGCGATCTGGCCGATCATGTGCTCGCCAGATTCGAGCCCGACGAAGCGGAGGAGATCGGCCATTCGATTTTGCGCGCGGCCGACGCCGCAGAAATGTTTGCGACCGACGGGATAGAGAAAGCGATGAACACGTTCAATAAGTTGGAGTCAGCGCCAGAGTCAGACGCTCGATAGCAAACCAACTTCTTGCCACGCGACGCGTGGCCCCCGATGAGGGGTCCGGAAGGAGACAGCAGTGAGTCAGATTAGACAGTACGAGCTCATCTACATCGTCGCGTCAGACGCGACCGAACAGCAGATCACCGACCTTCACACACAGGTAGAAGAAATCGCCGGCCGGTTCTCGGGCAAGCTGGACAAAACCGAGAACTGGGGACGGCGCAAGCTCGCCTACGAAATCGGCCCCCACAAAGAAGGCACCTACGTGCTCGAAGTGATTTCCGGTTCGGGCGAGCTGATGAAGGAGATCGACCGCCGCTTGCGCGTGAGCGACCAGGTAATCCGCCATCTGACCGTCCGTGTGGACGAAGAGAACCGCGTGATCGAGCGCGCCCGCACGGAGCGCAAAGAAGATTCGCAGCGCCGGCGCGTGGCACGCGGCCTGCCGCCGGAGCGGCAGCCCGGCGAAGGCCCCCAGCGCAATGACGACGACGACGATCGCTTCGGCGGGGAAGCCGACGACGCTATCTAACCGTATTTGAATGTGAAAGGTGTTGCATATGCGTGGAGAAACACGAGGACGTTCGTCATCATCATCGGACAGCCGCGGCGGCCGCGGCGCCGACAAGAAAGACGATAAGAAGCGCACACTGTTCCGTCGGCGGAAGGTCTGCAAGTTCTGCGCGGACAAGATCGATGACATCAATTACAAGGACGTGAAGCTGCTCGGGCCGTTCGTGCCGGAGCGCGGAAAAATTCTGCCGCGCCGCATCTCGGGCACGTGCGCGACACACCAGCGGAAACTCCAGACCGCCATCAAGCGGGCGCGGCAGTTGGCGCTGATTCCTTACGTCACTGAATAGACTTTAGGCTTTGGACTCTAGGCTCGAGGCCAGGCCAAAAGCCTCAAGTCGAGAGCCGGAAGTTCGTAGAGAGGGAACAATGGAAGTGATACTTCGAGATCACGTCGAGAACGTCGGCAAGCGCGGTGAAGTGGTGAAGGTCGCCGACGGCTATGCGCGCAACTACCTGCTGCCGCGCAAGCTTGCCCTTGTGGCGACGCCAGGGAACCTGAAGCAGATCGAGCGCGAGCGCGTAAAGCTCGACGCGCGCGAAGCCGAGGAGAAGAGCGGCGCCGACGCTATCGCGACGGGTATGGCCGGCGTCGTGGTCGTCATCGTCCGCCGCGTCGGCGACACCGAAGCGCTGTACGGCTCGGTCACTACCGCCGACATCGCCGAAGCGCTCGCCAAGCTTGGGCACGAGGTCGACAGGCGAAAGCTCGGCCTGCGCGAGCCGATTAAGAAACTCGGTGAGTACACGGTGCCGCTGAAGTTACACCGCGAAGTCGTCGTGCAGCTGCCGGTGAGGGTTGTCGCCGAAGGCAAGCCGGCCGTCGCACCGAAAACCGAATCTGCATAGCTCCCGGCTCCCAGCTTCCAGTTTCCAGCCGATCGACTGGAAGCGACTGGAGGCTGGCAGCTGGTCGCTGGAAGCTTCCATGCCCGAAGTCGCCGCGCCCGATCGCACGCTTCCGCACAACCTCGAGGCGGAGCGATCTGTACTCGGCGCCATCCTGATTCACAATGACGCGTTCAATCAGGCTGCCGAAGTACTGAATCCCCGCGATTTCTACCGCGACGCGCACCGCCGGATCTTCGAGAAGATGATCCAGCTGAGCGAGCGCGGGAACGCGATCGACTTCATCACGCTGAAGGAAGAGCTCTCCAAGTCCGGGGAGCTCGACGAGGTGGGCGGGCCCGCCTACGTCGCATCGCTCGTTGACGGCCTGCCGCACGCCACCAACGTCGAACACTACGCGCGCATCGTTCGCGAGAAATCGACGCTGCGCAACCTGATTTTCTCCGCCAACAAGATTCTTGCGACGGCGTACGAAGCCGAGCTCGAGCCGAACCTGATACTCGACGAGGCCGAGCAGTCGATCTTCGCGATCGCCGAGGATCGCGTCCGCGCCGGCTTTGTCTCGATGCGCCAGCTCGCGCATGCCAGCTTCGAAACCATCGAGCGGGCGCACGAGAAGAAGCAGCTCATCACGGGCGTGCCGTCGGGATTCACCGATCTCGACGAGCTCACGGCCGGCTTTCAGGGAGGCGATCTCGTCATCATCGCGGCGCGGCCGTCGGTGGGCAAGACGGCGCTCGCACTGAACATCGCCCAGCACGTGGGCACCAAGACGGGGCGGACGGTCGGCATCTTCAGCCTGGAAATGTCGAAGGAGCAACTGTTCCTCAGAATGCTCACCTCGGAAGCGCACATCGACAGTCATCGCCTTCGCACGGGCTTTCTGGTGGAGAGCGATTGGGGGCGGCTGTCGCACGCTCTCGGCACGTTGAGCGAAGCGAAGGTGTTCATCGACGACACTCCTGGCATCGGCGTGCTCGAGATGCGCGCGAAGTCGCGGCGACTGATGTCCGAGCATGGCCTCGACATGCTGATCGTCGACTACATCCAGCTGATGCAGGGTCGCGGGCGGTTCGAAAATCGCACACTCGAGCTGGCGTCGATCTCGCGCTCGCTGAAAGTGCTGGCCAAAGAGTTGAGCGTTCCGGTGGTGATCTTGTCGCAGCTCAGCCGCGCGCCTGAAGCGCGGTCGGACCATCGTCCGATGCTGTCGGACCTTCGTGAATCGGGCGCCTTGGAGCAGGATGCAGACGTTGTCATGCTGCTGTTCCGCCCCGATCAGTATCCCGATGTGAAACCCGAGGACGAGAACATCGCCGAGGTGAACATCGCCAAACAGCGCAACGGCCCGACCGGCCTGGTTCGCCTGGCCTTCCTGAAGTCGGAGACCCGCTTCGGGAATCTCGAACAGCGTCGGCAGTGAGCGCGCGATCTACGTTCGCCCACGTCGATCTCGCCGCCCTTCAATCAAACTTCCGCGCGATCGCCGAATTTCTCGCCGAACAGACGCGCATCGAAGGCGGCAAACACGTCCCCGGCATTATTTCGGTCGTGAAGGCGAACGCCTACGGGCACGGTGCGCCGGCGGTCGCGCGGGCGTTGCAGGATGCCGGCGCGAAGATTCTTGCGTGCGCCGACATTGAAGAAGCCATCGTGCTGCGCAATGCCGGGGTCACTTCCGAGATTCTGATCTTCGGCGCGCTCAGCGTGAGCGATGTCGCCGGCGTCTTCGATTACAACCTTACGCCGACGATCTCGACGCCTGGAGCTGGACGCTCGCTGCAGGCCGCGGCCGCCGCGCGCGGTTTCCGGCTGAAGTGTCATCTGAAAATCGACACGGGGATGAATCGCCTCGGATTGCGTTTCGACAACCTCGAGCGCACGCTGCCCGAGCTCGTCGCCGGTAGGAACCTGGAAATCGACGCCGTCTACACACATTTTGCGACGGCCGACGATCCGGAGTATCCGCTGTTCGAATTGCAGCGTGAACGGTTCGAACGAGTGCTCACAAGGTTGCCCAAGCTCGGCGTCAATCCGAAGCTGCGGCACGCCGCGAACAGCGCCGCCACGCTGCGCGACTCGCGTGTGTGGTACGACCTGGTGAGGCCTGGATTGCTGATGTACGGCGTCATTCCTCCACCGCTGGCATCGACGATTCCGTTGAAGCCCGTCATGTCGTTACGCAGCCGCGTCGTCGCCGTGAAAGGCGTGCGGCCCGGAGAGATTGTGGGGTACGGCGCGCGCTGGACCGCCGAGAAACCGTCGCGCGTGGCTGTCGTGCCAGCTGGTTACGCCGACGGCCTCGATCGACGCATGGCGGGAACCTGCACCGTGTTGATTCGCGGCCGCCGCGCGCCAATTGTGGGCGCGGTGAACATGGACATGATCTCAGTCGATGTGTCCGACGTGCAGGTCGAGCCCGGCGATGAAGTCGTGATCATCGGCGAGCAGGGAGGCGTTCGCATCGACATTCGCGAAATCTCGTCCGCGATCGGCACCAATCCCTACGAAGTGCTGTGCCGCATTGGCACCCGCATCGAGCGGATCTACGAAGAGCGCCGCGCCGCGCGAAGAGTTCACTAGAGACATTCAACAGAGACGATGTAGGATGCCGGTGTGAAGGCGCCCAGAACGATCTTTGTCTGCCAGGAGTGCGGTGGGCAGCAGGCGAAATGGCAGGGGCGCTGTCCGGATTGCGGCACTTATAATTCGCTCGTCGAAGAACAGCCGGCTCCTCAGATCGCCCCCG
Source organism: Vicinamibacteria bacterium (assembly GCA_031371345.1). GTDB lineage: Bacteria > Acidobacteriota > Vicinamibacteria > Vicinamibacterales > JAMQPK01 > JAMQPK01. The sequence goes on along the minus strand of JANMJM010000127.1, from coordinate 1,939 downwards.
CCGCAGCCACTCACCGATACGGGAACGTCGCCGGGAGCGCCACGGCCAAGCTCTATAGCGATATTCAGACGTCCGACGCGCCGCGCATGTCGTCGGGCATCGCCGAGTTCGATCGTGTGCTTGGCGGCGGCATCGTGCCGGGAGCGCTCGTGCTGCTCGGCGGCGAGCCGGGAATCGGCAAATCCACACTGCTGCTCCAAGTCGCTGCGCACGTCGCCCGCAATGTCGGACCCGTGCTGTACAGCTCGGGCGAAGAATCAGAGCACCAGATCAAACTGCGCGGCGAGCGACTGTCGGTCGACCGCTCCCCGCTATATCTGCTTGCCGAAACTTGTCTCGAGCGCATTCTCGAGGAAATCGAGCGGCTGAAACCGTCGCTCGTCGTGGTCGATTCGATTCAAACCATTTTCTCGGCCCGTTTCCAGTCCGCTCCCGGCAGCATCGGTCAAGTGCGCGAGGTCGCCACGCATCTGCTCTTCGCCGCAAAAGGACGGAACGTGCCGATTGTGCTCGTCGGCCACGTCACAAAAGACGGCGCGCTTGCGGGCCCGAAGGCGCTCGAGCACGTGGTCGATACGGTGTTGTATTTCGAAGGCGAACGGCATCACGCGCACCGCGTCGTACGCGCGTTCAAGAACCGTTTCGGCGCGGCGAGCGAATTAGGCGTCTTCGAGATGACGGCCACGGGTCTACGCGAAGTGCCGAACCCCTCGCAGATGTTCCTGGCCGAGCGCTCCATCGGCAAGCCCGGCTCCGCCGTGCTCTGCTGCATTGAAGGATCGCGCCCAATACTCGTGGAAGTGCAGGCGCTCGTCAGCAGCAGCACGTTCGGTAATGCGCGGCGCATGGCGAGCGGGGTCGATCAGCAGCGTTTGTCACTGCTCCTCGCAGTGCTGGAGAAGCGTGCCGGGCTCGGGCTGCTCGGAGACGACGTGTACGTGAACGTCGCGGGAGGCATGAACGTCGACGAGCCTGCCGCCGACCTCAGTATCGTCGCCGCGGTGGCCTCGAGTGTGCAGAACCGTGCAGTGGGATCGACGACGGCGATGTTCGGGGAAGTGGGACTCGGAGGCGAGGTTCGCGCGATTACCCAGACCGGGCTTCGCGTGCGGGAAGCCGCGCGTATGGGGTTCGAACGATGCGTGCTGCCGCTTGCGAACGCCGACCTGCCGAAATCGGAGCGGCCGGCGCAGATCGAGCTCGTCGGCGTGCGCACCGTCGATGAGGCCTTGCAGGCGCTTCTGGCATGATCAAGACTTGCCGATAGAATGGGCGGCCTATGAGGTGGAACGGCGTCGCACGCATCGTCTTCGTCTGCGCGGTGGCCTACTGCGCGTTCCTGATTCGTCCTCTGGGTGGTGGCCCGCTGGTCAACGTGGCCTTTGCGCTCATCATTGCCGCCCTCTTCGTCTATCTCGAACACCGGCTGCGCGAGACCTCGCTCGCCAACGTGATCGGCGCGCTGGTTGGCGGCGCCGCGGGCCTGTTCGCGGCGCGCATGATCGGATCGGCCCTTTTCTGGGCCAATACCAGCGATTCGCGTGTCGCCTTCCTGCACAGTCTTGTGTTGCTCGTGCTGCCGTACATCGGCCTCATGCTGGGAGGCAAGTCGGGCGAGTGGCTCGAGCCCGAGCGGATGATCGGCATCTTCCGCCCCAGGGTCCAGCAGCGTCGGTATCGTATTCTCGACACGAGCGTCATCATTGACGGCCGCATCGCCGATATCTGCGAAACGGGTTTTGTGGACGGCACGCTCGTCGTCCCGCAGTTCGTGCTGAAGGAGCTGCAGCAGGTCGCCGACTCGGCCGACTCGCTGCGCCGCAACCGCGGACGCCGCGGCCTCGATATCCTCCAACGCATCCAGAAGATGGCGGGTCTTGACGTCATCGTGTCCGACACCGACTTTCCCGATATCAAGGAAGTCGATCTCAAGCTCATC
>JANMJM010000111.1:0-9652 GCA_031371345.1 Vicinamibacteria bacterium | reverse complement strand
CCGCGACCAAATCGTGCTCCGCGGTATCAATACCGCCACCGACTTTTTCGTGAACGGCATTCGCGACGATCAGGAGCGTTTCCGCGACCTCTATAACGTCGCGACGGTCGAAGTGGTTCAGGGACCGGCAGCCGTACTCTTCGGGCGCGGTGGGGGTGGCGGTGTCGTGAATGTGGTGACGCAAAGCCCGCTGGCAGGTGCGCCGTCGGAAGTCTCGCTCGAGGTGGGACGTTTCGATCACAAGCGCGGGACCATGCAATTTGGACGGAAGCTGAGCGCCGGCGCAGGACTTCGGGTGAGCGCGGTCGGAGAACACTCGGGCGGCTTCCGCGACGGGTATTTCCTTCAGCGGTACGGCGTCAATCCGAGCGTCGGGATGCGGCTGAACGATGCGATGGTGCTGACGGTCGCCTACGAGCATCTTTCCGATCGTCGCCTCGCTGATCGCGGCATTCCGTCGCAATTGGGCAAGCCGGTCGCCGTCCCCGCGTCGCAATTCTTCGGATCGACCTCGCAAAGCTTCGCGCGAAGCGGCGTCGATAGCGGGTCGGCCAAGCTGGAGCGCCGCCTGGGCGGGCATCTGCTGTTCAGGAATAATTTCCTGACTGGTCGCTACGACAAGTTCTATCAAAACGTCTACGCTGCCAGCGCCGTGAACGCCGCGGGCACATTCACTCTGGCGGGCTACAACCACGGCGTCGATCGAACCAATACGTTCAACCAGAGCGACTTTATCTACAGCGGAACGATCGGCGACATGGAGCACACCATTCTGTTCGGCGCGGAAATTGGGCATCAATTTCAGGACGAGAACCGTTACACGGCGCCGAACATCACCAACGTACCCGTGGGAGGGAGCGTCCGCGACAGTGATTTCGTCAGCGCGACGCTCGCCATCGATCGGCACGCGACGTCGAATGTGCTGGCGGGGTATGTTCAGGATCAGGTGGCGCTCACACCTCATTGGAAGGCCGTGTTCGGCGCGCGCACCGATCGGTTCAGCGTGACGATCAACGACCGTCGAGCTGGGGTGGCCGACCTGTCGCGCACCGACACCGAGACCAGTCCGCGCGCCGGTGTCATTTATCAGCCGGGCGACAGGGCCTCCATCTATGCGAGCTACAGCTACACGTTTCTACCGAGCGGCCAGACGCTCGGCCTTGCGACAACGACCGTCGAGCTGAAGCCGGAAAATGCGAAGAACTATGAAGTGGGGACGAAGCTCGATCTGCTCGGCAAGCGGCTGAATATGTCTGTCGCGGTATTCCGACTGGATCGCAACCACGTGAAGAACACCGATCCCATCAATCCACAGTTGCTGGTGTTAACCGGGCAGCAACGCACCGACGGCGTCTCGATCTCTGCGGCCGGCAGCCTGGCCGCGCGATGGAAGATCAACGCCGGTTATGCGTACCTGGACGCTCGTATCGTGAGAGACACCGCGTCGGCACCAGCCGGCCGGCGAGTCGGGCTTGTGCCGGCGTCTCAGGCGACGCTCTGGACGACCTACGCGCTGTCAAATCGATGGGACATCGGCGGGGGTGCGGTGAGCCAGACCAGGCAATTCACGTCGTTCAGCAACGCGGTCGTGCTGCCAGGCTTCACGCGCGTCGATGCGGCTGTCTACCATCGCGTTGGCCGTTATCGGCTCGCGCTGAATACTGAAAATCTGCTCAATGGCAAGTTTTATCCCACGGCGCACAACGACAACAATATTTCGCCGGGTTCGCCACGGACGTTGCTGCTGACGCTGAGAGCGGCGTTCTAGTCAGTCTCTTAATACTTTCAACGCTTCATTCCACCGGAAGAGCTCATCGAGCATTACTGACGCCGATGTGTCGAGGGCATCGTCTGATGTGAAGACGCCGTTCTCGATGCGCTTGGCGAAAAACGGAATGGCGACCGCCTCGACGAGCGGGACCATTTTCAGAGCCGCCACCACCAGCTTCGTCGCTTGAACCGCGCGCATGCCGCCCGAGGCGCCCCCGTAGCTGACAAAGGCGGCCGCCTTGTAGTTCCACTCGCGATAGACGTAGTCGAGCGCATTCAGCAGCGCAGGTGCCGGCCCGAAATTGTATTCAGGTGTGATGAATACGAACGCATCGCTTCGCTGGATGAGCGCGCTCCACCGTTTGGTATGTTCGTGCTGGTATTTCTGCAGCCGTGGGTGATGCGGCTCGTCGAACAGCGGCAGATTGACTTGTTTTAAGTCAACTAATTCAGCCGCGAACTTCCCGTGCGCCTGAGCACGCGCGACAAACCATTCCGCAACCGGTAGACCGGCTCGGCCATCTCGGGTACTGGCGACGACAATCGTCAATGTCGGCACGGCATCACTCCCTTCCACCTATATTAGACTGAAGCAGAATGGCCTACCCGCAGATCGACACGGCCCGCCTCCTCAGTGCGATCGTCGATTCCTCCGACGACGCGATCGTCAGCAAGGATTTGAACGGGATCGTCACGTCGTGGAATCGCGCCGCGCAGAAAATGTTCGGATGGACTTCAGACGAGATGATCGGCCAGTCGATCCGGCGCATCATTCCTCAAGATCGGATGCACGAAGAAGACAACGTCCTCGCGTCGATTCGGCGTGGAGAGCTTGTCGATCATTTCGAGACCGAGCGCCATCACAAGGACGGCACGCTCGTCACGATCTCGTTGACGGTGTCGCCCATCCGCGACGCGGCCGGCACGGTGATTGGCGCATCGAAGATCGCGCGCGACATCTCAGAAAGCGTGCGTGCACGCCGCCGGGAGGAGTTTCTCTCCGAGGTCACAGCCGCCTTGGGGGCGTCGCTTGATTACGAGCTGACCTTGAAAACGCTGGCGGACTTTGCGGTGCCGGCAATCGCAGACTGGTGCGCCATCGATTTGCTGAACGACAACGACGAGATCGTTCGCCTCACGGTGTCGCATGTGAACCCCGAGAAGCTGAAGGTGGCGGAAACAGTCCAGGCGCGATACGCGGATCCGGATTCGCCTTTCGGCCCACGCGGCGTCATCCGCACGCGCAAGTCGGCGCTCATTCCGGCGATTACCGACGAGATGATTGTGGAGTCGGCGAAGGGCGACGCCGAACGGCTGCGCATCGTGCGCTCGCTCGGACTTGTGTCTTACATGATTGCCCCGATCGTCGCGCACGATCGCCCGCTCGGCGCGCTCACACTCGCCACCGCCGAGTCCGGGAAACGGTATAACGCCGCCGATCTGCGGTTCGCGGAAGAAATTGCTGCGCGTACGGCGTTGGCGATCGAAAACGCCCAGGCCTATCAGGAGATGGAAAGCGCCAACCGTCTGAAGGACGAGTTTCTCGCGACGCTCTCTCACGAACTGCGGACGCCGTTGAATGCGGTGATGGGCTACGCGCGACTGTTGAAGGGGGGAGCGATTACTGGGGAGAAGACCCGGCAGGCGCTTGATATCATCGATCGCAACGCCGCGTCGCTCGCTCAGATCGTGGAAGACGTGCTCGACGTGTCGAGGATTATTTCGGGTAAGACGCGGCTGGAAGTGCAACCGATCGACTTGAGTGCGCTGCTCCACGATGCAATCGCGTCCGTGACTCCGGCGATCGAGGCGAAGGGCCTGCGGCTCCAACTCTTGTTCGACTCGCAGGTGGGCCCCGTCTCTGGCGATCCCGATCGTCTTCAGCAGGTCATATGGAACCTGCTCTCGAACGCGACGAAATTCACGCCGCGTGGCGGCCGGATTCAACTGCGTCTCGAACGGGTCAATTCCCACGTCGAGATCGTGGTCAGCGATACAGGCATCGGTATTCCAGAGAGCTTTTTGCCGCACATCTTCGAGCGATTCCGGCAAGCCGAAGGCGGAACCACGCGCCGCCACGGCGGACTTGGTCTCGGGCTGGCGATCGCGCGGCACTTGACCGAGATGCACGGCGGCACGATTGAGGCGGCCAGCGACGGAGAAGGAAAGGGATCGACCTTCCGCGTGACACTTCCGCTCTTGATCGTCCACGCCGATCCGCACCTCGGATCGCGCCGAGAGCATCCCCACGCTGCCTCGCCCCCGACGCCCGCGCTCGAGCTGGCGGATCTCGCCGGCATTACGGTGCTCGCAGTCGACGACGATGTCGACGCGCTCCGGCTGCTCAGCGACATTCTCGAAGCCGCAGGGGCTTCGGTGACGACCGTGAGTTCAGCTGAAAGTGCCTTGGAGAAGTTGCAGAGCGAGCGGCCGATGGTGCTCGTTTCCGATCTCGGCATGCCCGGCATGGACGGCTTCGAGCTCATCAAGCAGGTCCGCCAGCTGTCCGATCCGGAGCTTCGCGCGATTCCGGCCGCCGCCCTCACCGCGTACGCGCGTTCTAACGACCGCGCGAAATCGATGCGTAGCGGTTTCGAGATGCATCTCGCCAAGCCAATCGAACCGGCAGAGCTCATCGCCGCGGTTGGGGCGCTCGCCCGGCGCCACGCCCGGTTAGATCGCTAGCTCATCAGCGGCTTCGCTCGCCCGCGCGTGCAGGACGCTCGGGCCGGACCGGCTGTTCGGGCGGCTGCGCTTCGGGTCGTGTCGCCGCCGGACGGGCGATCGTATCCGTGCGACTGTTTCGGAACAGCTGGTCCGGCCGTTCCCCGCGGGCGATCGCCTCGCGCAACGCGCGCAGCGTGGCGCGACCGGCTCGATAGTCGCTTTCCCGGCGTTTCACTTCGCGTCCGAGATCAATAATTTCGTGTGAACGAAATCCCTTCCGCACGGCCTCGACCATCACCGCAGTGCCGTCAATAACCGGAAGGTGGGCGTCTTTAATGAATGCGAGCCCTCTGGCTGCGCTCGCCAGCGATTCGTTCGACATCGGCGTAAGTTTGCGCAACTCGCGCACTTCGTCTGGAATCACGCCGCTTCCAAGCGAGTCGGCCAGCAGCGTCACCGATGCCTCTCGTCCAATGTTTCCGGGTATCGATTCCATTTCACGTATCAGTCGATCGGCCGTTTCCAGTTGCGTCGCGATCTGGCGAACGACCAGCTCGATCCGTGTCGGGTCCGCCCCCTTCGCGAGTCCCTCGCGAATCTTGTTCGTCAATGGTCCGATGGGCAACCTCTTCGCGGCCGCCTCGTCGGCCAGGCGAATGAGCGCGTCTACGTCCTCCGCTCGTCCACCCCGATCGACGCGGAGCCGCACGAGCGCCTCGCGCTCTGACGCTGTCACCGACTGACCGGCACACAGATCTGGCGCGGCCAGGCTCAGCAGGGCCGTCAGCGACAACACCGTCAACGACGAGACCACCGGCCTCACGCGTCTAACGCTCCTTCGACTGGACAACCACGACTCCATTCTTCGAACCGAATCCATCTTCCCTGTAAAACTCTGCAAGTGGAGGACTGATCCACCGCGCGCCATCCACGACATACATGAAGAGGTGCTCGCCTGGAGGCAGCGCCACGACGACCGTCCAGACCCCGCGAGATCCGTCGCGCGCGAGCGGATTTGTGGATGTCGACCAGTCGTTGAAGCTGCCAGCCAGCGCCACACTGCGCGCGTCGCGATTCATCACGGTGAACCGCACGCCTGACGGCGTCATGGAGGGCGGCGCCGGCCGAAACGTTGCACCGCACGAAACGCTCACGATCGCGCCGATGATTGCCGAGACCAACGGTGTCGTCATACGTCACAGCTGCGCTCCCACTGGTGGCCTGACATCGAGTACCGCGTTGCGCGATCCAAACCCGTCGTCGTTTTGTTCGGCTGCAAACGGATCGGCAATCCACTGTTTGCCGTCCACGACGAACATATATTCGTAGCGTCCCGGCGTCAGTGGAATCGTGACCGCCCACGCGCCATCGGAAATCTGCTCGAGTGCGGTGCGTGCGGGATTCCATCCGTTGAAGTCGCCGGCAACCTGCACGGTTCGGGCGTTGGGCTGCAGGACGACGAGTCGAACGAGCACGGTCGGGAGAGCGGCGGCCGTGGCGGGCACGGGTTTCAGAGTCCGGCGTCCAACCACGACGCCGCCCAGCACAAACAGCGCGAGACAGGCCATCGCCACGGCACTTGCCAGATTCCAGCGGAGATCACGCGGGGCCCAGAGCGCGTCGGCGAGCCTGCGCCACCACGTCGGCTTCACAGGCGGTGACGGCACTCGAGACGCTGTCCGCTCCATCACAGCCGCGACGAATCCCTCGGGCACTATCGGCCTCGGGAGGCGGCTGGCATCCAGCACGAGCCGCTCGAGCTCGATCGCGCGCCGTCGCAACGCTTCGTCACGGCCGAGCCGCGAGATGAATCGGACGCGCTCTTCGGCAGAAAGCTCCTGGTCGAGAAACCGCTGCACGAGCTGCTCTGAACTAGTGATGTCGAGTTCTTCTTTTTTCATCGGTGAGCCCCGTCCAGATGCGCCAGCGATTGACACAACAGCGTCCGGGCTTTGTACACGCGCATCTTGAGAGTATCGCGATGCACGCCAAGGATTGCGCTCATCTCGTCGTAGCCTAAACCTTCGAGATGCCTGAGGACAAACGACTCGCGATACACGTGCGGCAGCGCCTGAATGGCGGTGTCGAGCTCCCACGCCAGTTCCGCCTGCTCCAGCTCCCAGTGCGGCGTTTCTTCATCAGCCGTTTCCCACGCAGCGGCGCTGTCGTCGCCGCTCGCGTCGAGAGAAATGGTATCCGGACGACGGGCTCGCAGCGAGTCTGTGCATTTGTTCACCGCAATCCGATAGAGCCAGGTCGAGAACTTTGAATCGAACTGGAACCCCGACAACGCCTTGTACGCCGCGACGAACGTTTCCTGCGCGGCATCCTCTGCATCGGCCGTCGGCCCCAGCATTCGCGTCGTCACGGTGAGAATGGAGCGGGCGTGGCGGGACACGAGTATCCCAAACGCCTCACCGTCCCCACGCTGTGACCGTCGAACGAGGGCAACATCTTCCGCGGGATCCGGAGCCGCATCCGGTGCCATCAGTTGCTTAGAACCGCCGGCTCGCGCCGAACGTGACTCCGTGATCCGGAGCACCGTCGGACAAGCCGACCTCTCCCGACACCTGAACCCGCCAGCCTCTCGCGCCCTTGACGCTGAGGGCCGCGAGGACGTCGCGAGAATTTGTGAACCCGGGCAAGATGGCGCGGTCTTCTTCGAAGAAGATGCTCATGTTGACGGCGCCTTTTGCTAAATCCTGTCCAATGCCGACGCCGTACCACCAGATGTTGCCGTAGTCGACGCCCGCGGGCTTGCCGACGAAGGTGAACCCGCCGTCCACCATCACCACCGGGCCCCTCGCGATCGTGCGGCTGACTTCCATTCCAAAACCCTCATCGGGCCGGCCTGTCCCAAGATTGCGTGCGGCGCTTGCCGTGGGCGCTTTGACGTGTGCGCGGACGGCAATCGTGGGCATCCACCGATGCTCGTCGACAAGAAAATAGCGACCCCGCACGATGATGTCGCCCATGCCGCAGGCGCGCCCCGATGCGGAGCTGCTCGTTGTGGGGGAGGTGCCGCTCGTGCGGCCGGCTCGTTCGCTTGTCGCGCCACTATCTGAAATGCGTTGCTGCCGGACCACCGATTCATTGACGACCGTCACACTCCCGTCTCCCCAGATGCAGATGAACGGAAATACGAGGGTGAGGTCGCCGTCAGCGAACAACCGCCGCGCTGATATCGGCGTGTACAGAACGTCCGTCCGCGTATCGGTCCCGTACTTGCCGCTCGAGAAGCTCGGCGCAGAGCCAAACTGCCACTGCGCGTCTTGCGCTGCGCAGACCTCTGGCCTGGCGAGCAGCATGAAAATCGCGGCCACGATGATGAGAGGCAGGGCCCTGCGGCCCTGCCCGTTTGGTGTAGCCATTAGCGTGTGGCCGAGCGCTCCGGCCGCTCAACCCGTTCGACACGCTCAACTCGTTCGGGACGATTCGGACGAGTTCTGTCGTGATCGCGGCGTTCCGGACGATGCGGCCGCTCGCGATGCGGACGCCGATGATCGCGTCGTTCGGGCTTCGGCTCTACCTGAGCGGGCCTCGTCGGCTTCGCCTCGACCTGCGCCAGCACAGGCTGGATGTCGATGACCGTGATCCAGCCGGCAGCCAGCAGCGCCGGGATGATGCGTAACACCTTCATGATTCCTCCTATGAGTTATCGGCCGAACACGTCCACCCGGCGTCATTGCCGAGCGTGTTCTTCACCTGGTTAGACGGGCTGGGTCGGCCTGCGTAAACGGGGGCGCAATAGGGGGGAGAAGGGCAGGCGAAACTAGAAGCTGCGGCGCCTTCGCGCACGCACGAGGGCTTCCTTTTGGGGACGCGTGAGGCACTTCAGCTGGTACTCGCGTTTGAGCGCGGCGCTGCGCGACTCGCACGGTTCGGAGTAAATCAGCCGGACGGGGCGTCGCCTCGAGGTGTACTTCGCCCCTTTTCCCGCATTGTGAACCTTCGCGCGTTTCTTCGGATCGCGCGCATACCCTGTGTAGTACGTGCCGTCGGCGCAACGGACGATGTAAACAAAATGCACCGGCGGCATTGTAGATCGTCGGATATCAGGGCGCGCCGATTCTAAGCGACACCTAAGCGCGTTATAATAGAGGTTCGCCAGATGGGGGCGCTCCGGTTTCGACGGAGGTATGAGATCAGGGAATGCATGCCGAGCACCGTTAACTCGTAAATCTGATGGAACATCCGTTAACTGCGGAAAATCAGTACGCTCTCGCTGCTTAATTAAACTAAGCAGAGACGTTCGCCCCGGCCTCGCCTGGTGGTTGGGGGTCGAACGACATTAAACAGGCTGGCTTTCGAGCGGCGGCTCGGCGTTCGAAGGCGAGACTTTCCGAGTCTGGTATCTGGCGGTTTTGGCCGCTTCCTCACGCTGGATACGAGAAATAAGAAGCGGACAAGCATGTAGAGTTCTTTGACGCCGTACTTTCGGACGCGGGTTCGACTCCCGCCGCCTCCACCATTTTCCGCCTTTTTTGCGCCTGATTTGTCGCGATCATTCTCCATGTTCCCGCCGCCTCCAGTGTTTCTCCACGATTGGCAGAGGGAATTGAGCGGATCGCTATCAGAATGCTCGTGCTTTAGGCCGATTTTCTTGAATCCGATTGTGGTGCACTGCCACTGACCAACGGTTTTGGGACCGTTCCCGCCGCCTCCGACAATTTGCCACGTGCGGACTGTGTGTGACCCATGCATCGGTGCCGTCTTTCTGGATGGCTCGCGGCTTCTTTGGGCGTGCCTAGCCAAGGTGCATATGAATCTGGCGGCGTGGGATGAGGTGGAACGATGCTTTTTGCGCGAAGCGCGTCAGATTAAAACACGACCACGAAATGCACGCGGCCCTTGTTCAGTCGACAGTACGTGAGCAGGTTCTGAAGTTGGCTGCGATCCGTGGACTTGGCGCCCTCGCCTTCCTTGTGAAAGCGTTCGAGGATCTCGTAACCCTGGCGGCGACAGTATTCCTCGCAGGCACGTCAGAATGTCATCCGAAGCGCCAGCTGAATCTGGCGGTTGGCCCGGGCCGTACTGGTGATCGTTGCAATATTCCCGGAACCCACAGTGGCAGCGGGGAGAGCGAACTGGGGAGTGTTAAACGCATTGAACACTTCCGTACGGAACGTAAGTTCCCGTTTCCCCAGCCGAAAACGCTTGGCCAGGGTCAAGTCGAAGTTCGTCCTTCCAGGTCCGCGGAGCATGTTCCGCGGTG
>JANMJM010000110.1:0-24398 GCA_031371345.1 Vicinamibacteria bacterium | reverse complement strand
GAGAAGCTCGGCGTCGGCCTTCAGAAGCTGCGGGCCGAAGATCCGACCTTCCATGTGCAGACCGACCAGCAAACCGGCCAGGTCATCATCGCCGGCATGGGCGAGCTGCATCTCGAGATCATCGTCGACCGCCTGAAGCGGGAGTTCAGCGTCGAAGCGACGGTCGGCAAGCCCCAGGTTGCTTACAAGGAAACGCTCACGCGCCCGGCCGATGGAGAAATGAAATACGCGAAGCAGACGGGCGGCCGCGGTCAGTACGGCCACGCCAAGATTCACGTGTATCCAGGCGAGCCCGGCACCGGCTATATCTTCGAGAACGAAACGACCGGCGGATCGATCCCGAAGGAATACATCAAGCCGATCGACGAAGGCATCAAGGAAGCCCTCACGCGCGGCATCCTCGCCGGCTATCCGATCGACGATGTACGTGTCGAGCTGTATGACGGCTCCTATCACGAAGTCGACAGCTCGGAAATGGCGTTCAAGATTGCCGGATCGATGGCGTTCCAGGATGCGGCGAAAAAAGCCAAGCCTGTGTTGCTCGAGCCGGTGATGCGCGTCGAGGTCGTCGTTCCCAAGGAACACATGGGCGATGTCATGGGAAACCTGTCGAGCCGCCGCGGGCAGATTCAGGCGCAGGAAGATCGCGGAGGCACGCAGATCATCCAGGCGCGTGTGCCGCTGTCCGAGATGTTCGGGTATGCCACCGACCTCCGGTCGCGCACACAAGGGGGCGCGACCTACTCAATTCACTTCGACCGGTACGTACAGGCGCCGTCCAACGTCAGCGAAGAAGTCGTTGCCAAGGCGCAGGGGAAATAAGGCTTTTGGCTTTGGACTTTAGGCTCTAGGCCCAAAGTCTAGAGACCAAAGCCTAGAGCCAACGGGGTTCAGTCCTAAGAGGTTCAGAAATGAGTGCGATGTTCAGCGACAAAATCAGAATCCGCCTGAAAGCCTACGACTCCCGCGTGCTCGATCAGTCGACGACCGAAATCGTCGACACCGCGAAGCGCACGGGTGCCCGGCTGGCTGGGCCGATTCCGCTTCCGACGGCGATCAATAAGTGGACGGTGCTGCGGTCGCCGCACGTCGACAAGAAGTCGCGGGAGCAGTTCGAGATCAGGACGCACAAGCGGCTGATCGATATTTTTGAGCCGACGCCGCAGACCGTCGACGCGCTGATGAAGCTGGATCTACCAGCCGGCGTCGACGTGGAAATCAAGGCATTCGGCAAGGAACACACGAAGTAGTTGTTAGTTATTAGTTGTTGGTTGGTTCCCAGAACTACAACCAACCACTAAACAACCAACAACCGAGGATTTTATGGTTACTGCAATTATCGGCAGAAAAGTCGGCATGACCCAGATGTTCGCCGAGGACGGCTCGGTCGTCCCGGCCACCGTCATCAAGGCTGGCCCGTGCGTCGTCGTGCAGCGGAAGACCGTCGCGACCGACGGCTACGAGTCGGTGCAGCTGGGTCTGGTCGACAGCAAGCCCGCGAAGGTGCGCAAGCCTCTCGAGGGGCATTACAAGAAGGCCAACGTGCCGCCGACGCGCGTGCTGCGCGAGGTGAAGCTGGCTGCTGACGGTAAAGATAAAGATACGAGCGACCCGAAAGTGGGCGATCAGATCCTGGTCACCATCTTCGAGAACGGCGAACGGGTCGACATCATCGGTACGAGCCGCGGCAAAGGATTTCAGGGCGTCGTCAAGCGCCATCACTTCGCGGGCGGCGCTGCTACACACCGCTCGATGTTTCATCGCGCGCCCGGATCGATCGGCGCGTCCTCGTTTCCTTCACGCGTCGTGAAGGGGATGCGCGCGGCCGGCCGCATGGGCGGCGAACGCGTCACCGTTCGCAACCTGAAGGTCGCGAAGGTTGATGCGGAAAACAATCTGCTGATCCTGCGCGGCGCCGTTCCCGGCGCGCCCGATGGCTACGTGATTATCCGCAAGGCGATCACGGCGAAGAAGTTGAAGGTCGCGCAGGTCGAGAAGCCGAAGGGGAAGAAGTGACATTTGGTGAGTGGGGGATAGGTGATTGGGCGATTGGTGGTCAATTGCCGAATCGAAATCGCACGATCCCCTATCTCGACAATCTCCGATGATGAGAGTTTCTTATGAAGGTTGATGTCGTTAACACAGATAACAAGAAAGTCGGCTCGGTCGAGCTGAAAGACGATGTGTTCGGCGGTCGCGTGAACAGCGCGGTCGTGTGGGAAGCCGTCGTGCACGCCAACGCGCTCGAGCATCGCGGCACGCATGCGAGCAAGAACCGTGCGCTTGTCAGCGGCGGCGGCAAGAAGCCGTACAAGCAAAAGGGCACCGGCCGTCCGCAGGTTGGATCGACCCGCACGCCGCTGTGGCGGCATGGCGGCACGGTCTTCGGGCCGCAGGTCCGCAGCTACGACTACAGGCTGCCCCGCAAGGTGAAGCGCGCCGGCATCGTAGCGGCGCTGGCCGCGAAGATTCAGGACGGCACGCTCGTGATTGTCGATCAGCTGACGACGACCGAGACGAAAACGAAGGCCGCCGTGGCGTTGTTGAAGCGGCTTGGCGCCGACGGGAAAGCGCTGCTCATCGATGTGCAGCTGAACGAGAAGCTCGGCATCGCGGTGCGTAATCTCCCAGGCGTGCAATTTCTGGCGAGCGGCCGCGTCGGCGCGCGCGACGTCGTCAACGCGACGCGGGTGATTGTGACCAGGGAAGCCGTCGAAAAATTGCAGGATCTCTAACTGGAAACTGGTAACTGATATGAGACTCACTGACGTTATCCGCCGCCCGCTCATCACCGAGAAGACCTCGATCATGCGCGAGCAGGACGGCAGGACCATTGTGTTCGAGGTGGCGACCCACGCGAACAAGACCGAGATTAAGCGCGCCGTCGAGACGCTGCTCGGCTCGAAGGTCGACCATGTGCGCACGGCGATCGCGCACGGCAAAGTGAAGCGCCAGGGACGGTTTTCCGGCCAGCGCTCGGACTGGAAGAAGGCGTACGTGAAACTGCGCGCCGGGGAGAAGCTTCCCGAATTCTTCGAGGGAGCGTAGCTGGAAGCGGGAAGCTGATAGCTGGAAGCTGATAGCGTCAAGGATCACTAAAGATGGGCATTAAAAAATACAAACCAACGTCGCCGGCCCGCCGTTTCATGACGGTGCTGACCTACGACGAGATCACGACCAGCACGCCGCACAAGCCGCTCGTCGAGACGCTGCATTCTTCGGGCGGACGCAACAATCACGGCGAGCTCACCTCGTGGTGGCGCGGCGGCGGCCATAAGCGGCAGTACCGCATCATCGACTTCAAGCGGGACAAAAAAGACATTCCCGGACGAGTCGAGACGGTCGAGTACGACCCGAATCGCTCGGCGCGCATCGCGCTCATCACGTATGCCGACGGCGAGAAGCGCTACATCCTTCAGCCGAACGGACTGAAAGTGGGCGATGCGGTGATCTCGGGCGACAACGTCGACATTCTTCCGGGCAATGCGCTTCCGCTAAAGAACATCCCGCTCGGCACACTGCTGCACAACGTGGAGCTGAAGCCTGGTAAGGGCGGACAGATCGCGCGCAGTGCCGGCTCGGGCGTCCAGCTGGTCGCGAAAGAAGGCGACTACGCCTCGGTGAAGATGCCGTCGGGCGAGATCCGCCATATCGCCATGGTGTGCTATGCCACGGTCGGACAGGTCGGCAATCTCGATCACGAGAACGTGTCGATCGGCAAAGCCGGCCGGCAGCGCTGGCTCGGCAAGCGTCCGCACGTGCGCGGCGTCGTCATGAATCCGGTCGACCATCCGCACGGCGGCGGCGAAGGCAAGACGTCTGGCGGACGGCATCCGGTGTCGCCGTGGGGCCTGCCGACCAAGGGCTACAAGACGCGTAACCGGAAGTCGACTGACAAGTTCATCGTGCAACGGCGACCGAAAGGTCCCAGGTAAGAATTTTTATGAGCCGATCACTGAAAAAGGGTCCGTTTGTTGATACGCCGCTGCTCGAGAAGATCGAGGCGATGAACCGCGGAGGCGAGAAGAAGGTCGTGAAGACCTGGTCGCGCCGCTCCACCGTTGTCCCCGAAATGGTCGGGCACACGCTTGCCGTCCACAACGGAAAGAAATTTATTCCGGTCTACATCACCGAGAACATGGTGGGACAGAAACTCGGCGAGTTCGCGCCGACCCGCAGCTTCAAGGGACATACGACCAAGACGGAAAAGGCGGCGCAAATGGCGGCGGCTGGAGCGCCGGCAGCTGGCGCGGGTGGACCGGGCGGCGGTGGCGGCGCAAAGCCCGGAGCGGGGAGCTAAGCCATGGCGATCGAAGCCCACGCGACAGCGCGCTACGTCCGGACCTCGGCGCAGAAGGCCGGGCTCGTGCTCGACACCATCCGCGGCCGCGATGTGAACCAGGCGCTCGCCACGCTGCAGTACTTGCGCAAGGCGATCAGCCACGACATCGCGAAAGTCCTGCGGTCGGCGATCGCGAATGCGCAGCAGAAGGAAGGGTTCGGTGGCGACGTCGATCGGCTGTATGTCTCGGCGTGCTACGCCGATCAGGGGCCGTCGATGAAGCGCATCCGTCCTGCGCCGATGGGGCGCGCATTCCGCGTTGTGAAGCGGACGGCGCACCTGACGGTGCGTGTGTCGGAGCGTCCGCTGGCCATCTCGGCCGTGACGCCGGAGCCGAAAGGGCGCGCGAAAGCGAAGCCGGCGGTAAAAGCCGCGACGGGCACGACAGCGAAAGCTCCGGCGCGCGCGCGTTCGACTTCGGCAAAGCCGAAGTCCAAGAAATAGTTCAGCGAAGGAGAAACTGTGGGTCAGAAAGTTCATCCTTACGGATTCCGGCTCGGGTTCAACAAGACGTGGAAGTCGCGCTGGTTCGCCGATCGCGACTACGCGAAGCTGCTGCACGAAGATCTCGCTCTGCGCGCAGACCTGAAAAAGCGGTTCATGCACGCGGGCGTCGCCAAGATCGAAACCGAGCGGGCCGCCAACAAGTTGAAGATCGACATCCACACCTCGCGTCCCGGCATCATCATCGGGCGCAAGGGCACGGAAGTCGAAAAGCTGAAGGCTGAAATCCAGAAGCGGACCAACCGCGAAGTGTTCATCAACATTCAGGAGATTCAGAAGCCCGAATTGGATGCGCAGCTGATCGCCGAGTCGGTGGCGCAGCAACTGGAAAAGCGCGTGGCGTTCCGCCGCGCCATGCGCAAGGCGGTCGAGTCGGCGCTTCGTTTCGGCGCGCGCGGCATCAAGGTGCGTGTATCGGGCCGGTTGAACGGCGCCGAAATCGCGCGGTCCGAGTGGTATCTGCACGGGCAACTGCCGCTGCAGACGCTGCGCGCCGACATCGATTACGGGTTTGCCGAAGCGAGCACGACCTACGGTCAGATCGGCGTGAAGACCTGGCTTTATAAAGGCGAGCGCCTGACGCCGAAGACTGCACGCGAGGAAGAATTCAGAGAGCGTGCTCCGCGACGGCCCGCGAGTGGCGGCGGCCGCGACGCAAGGCAGTAAGACATTTGGTGATTGGGCGATTGGTGATTGGGCGATTGGTGGCTGGTGATTGGGCGATTGGATTGGGCGATTGGATTGGGCGAGGATTGGGCGATTGTGAATAAATCGACAAATCACCTATCCCCCATTCTCCAATGACAGCGATAGAGGGTTCTTTATGTTGATGCCAAAGAAAGTGAAGTATCGGAAACAGCAGCGCGGCCGCATGACGGGCAAAGCGTGGCGCGGATCCGATGTGTCGTTTGGCGATTTCGGGTTAAGAGCGCTCGAGCCTTGCTGGCTGACCGCGCGCCAGATTGAAGCGGCGCGCGTGGCGATGACGCGGTTCGTGAAGCGCGGCGGGAAGATCTGGGTCCGCGTGTTTCCCGACAAGCCGATCACCAAGAAGCCGCAGGAAACCCGCATGGGCAAAGGCAAAGGCGCACCGGAAGAATGGGTGTGCGTGATCCGGCCGGGCCGCATGCTGTTCGAGATGGAAGGCGTGTCGCAGGCCGAGGCGCGCGAAGCGTTTCAGCTGGCCTCGTCGAAGTTGCCGATTCTCACCAAGTTCGCGATGCGGTTCTCTCAGGAGAAGGTCTCATGATCGACGTAGCGGAACTGCGCGACCTCAATGTCGACGATCTGCAGGCGCGCGCGCGCGATCTGGAAGATCAGCTCTTCCGGATGCGCATTCAACAGTCGCTCGGCCAGCTCGACGCGCCGTTGAAGCTGCGCTACACGCGGCGCGACCTGGCGCGCATCAAGACGGTGATTACCGAGAAACAGAGACAGGGGTCGTAACGATGGCATCGAAATCTGAAAAAGTCGGAGTGGTCGTCAGCGACAAGATGCAGAAAAGCTGCGTCGTCGCCGTCGAGTGGCAAGTCCGCAACGAGATGTACGGCAAGACCGAGCGCCGCACGTCGAAATTCCTCGCGCACGATGAAGACAACACCGCCAAGACTGGCGATCGCGTCGCCATTGTCGAGAGCCGCCCGCTGAGCAGGCGCAAGCGCTGGGTGCTGGCCCGCGTCGTGCGGAAAGCCGCAGTTTAGGAGACCATCATGATTCAGATGCGATCGATCCTCGACGTGGCGGACAACTCCGGCGCGCGCAAGATCGCGATTATCAACCCGATCGGCGGGTCCACCGGCCGCTACGCGCGGCTGGGCGACATCGTCACGGCATCGGTGAAGGAAGCGATTCCCGACGGGACGGTCAAGAAGGGCCAGGTTGTGAAGGCGGTCATCGTGCGGACGGTGAAAGAGCAGCGTCGCCGCGACGGCAGCTACATCCGCTTCGACCGCAATGCCGCGGTGCTGATCAACGACCAGAACGAGCCGATTGGCACGCGCGTGTTCGGGCCCGTCGCTCGCGAGCTGCGCGAGCGCCGGTTCATGAAAATTATTTCGCTTGCTCCGGAAGTGCTCTAAGAGCACTGGAAGCTGATAGCTGGAAGCTATTTATGTCTTTACTACAAAGTCCGCTTCGGAAAAACGACAACGTGCTCGTCATCACGGGCAAGGACCGCGGCAAGCGCGGCCGCATCTTGAAAGTGCTGCCGGCAAAGAACCGCCTGGTCGTCGAAGGCGTCAACATGATCAAGCGCCACACGAAGCCCAACCCCGGCCGCAACATCAAGGGGGGCATCGTCGAGCGCGAGGCGTCGATGCACGCGTCGAACGTTCAGCTGGTTTGCCCGGAATGCGGCGTGCAGACGCGCATCGGGCGCAAAGTTCTCGGCGACGGCCGTAAGGTCCGGTTTTGCCGCAAGTGCGAGGGGGTCGTCGACAAATGACGCGCCTGAAAGAAAAGTATCAGAAGGAAGTCGTGCCGGCCCTACAGAAAGAGTTCGGCTACAAGAACGTGATGGCCGTGCCCAAGATTGAGAAGGTCGTCGTGAACATGGGCCTGGGCGAAGCGACCTCGAACGCCAAGATTATCGAGGTCGGCGCCGACGAGCTCGGCCGCATCACCGGACAGAAGCCGGTCGTGCGGCGTGCGAAGAAATCGATCGCCGCCTTCAAGGTCCGCAAAGGCCAGCCCATTGCCACGAGCGTCACGCTGCGCGGTGAGCGTATGTATGAGTTTCTCGATCGGCTCGTCAGCATTGCGCTGCCGCGCGTCCGAGACTTCCGCGGCGTGTCGCCCAAAGGGTTCGACGGCCGCGGAAATTTCACCCTCGGCCTGAAGGATCAGCTGTTGTTCCCGGAAATCGATTACATGAAGGTCGACAAGTCGCGCGGCATGAACGTGTCGGTCGTGACGACGGCGAGGACCGATCAGGAAGCGCGCAAGCTGCTGCAGCTGATCGGCATGCCGTTCAGAACGAGTGAAAAATAACTATGGCCACCACCGCGAAAATCGCCAAAGAGCTCAAGACCCCGAAGTTCAAGGTCCGTTTGCGCAACCGGTGCCGCCTTTGCGGCCGCCCGCGCGCCTATATGCGTAAGTTCGCGCTGTGCCGCCTCTGCTTCCGCAAGCTGGCGTTGCAGGGCGACGTGGCCGGCGTGACGAAGAGCAGCTGGTAAATAAAAGCTTCCAGCTGCCAGCTTCGAGCTGCCAGTTCTGGAAGCTGATAGCTGATAGCTGGAAGCTAAGAGAGACGAATAAATATGACAGACCCGATTGCCGATATGCTCACGCGTCTCCGGAATGCCGTCATCGCGAAGCATTCCCGAGTGGATGTGCCCGCCTCGAAGTTGAAGGTCGAGATTGCCAAGATTCTCGAGGGCGAAGGCTACATTCAGGGTTTCAAGATGGTGGACGAAAAGTCGCCCGAGGCCGCCAAGGCCGACGTCGCGCGACAGATGATCCGCATCTTTCTGAAATATGGTCCGCACGGCGAGCGCGTCATCACCGGGCTCGAGCGCATCAGCCGTCCCGGGCGCCGCGTGTATTTCCGGAGCACGGAAGTGCCGCCGGTCCTGGGCGGACTCGGCACGAGCATTCTGACCACTTCGCGCGGCGTCATGACCGGGCGCGCGGCCGTGCAGGCCGGCGTCGGCGGCGAAGTGCTCTGCAATATCTGGTAGCAACCGATAGCTGGAAGCTGAGAGCTGGAAGCTAAAATATATGTCTCGTATAGGAAAAAAACCGATTGCACTGCCCAAGGGCGTCACCGTGAAGATCAATCCGGGCGCGCTCGACATCCAGGGGCCGAAGGGCACGCTCACGCAGCGGATTCCTCCGGGACTCGGCTTCGAGATGGCGGACGGCCAGCTGAAGGCGACCCTGATGCGCGAAGATCCGGAGCTCGGCAAGTTCCACGGTCTGGCGCGCAGTCTCGCGGCCAACGGCATTGTTGGCGTCACCGATGGGTTCAAGCGCGAGCTCGACATCGTCGGCGTCGGCTACCGCGCGGAAATCCGCGGCAAGCAGGCCGTGTTCGCGCTCGGCTATTCGCATCCCGTCGTCTTCGACATTCCGACGGGCATCGACATCGCGATCGACAAGCAGACGCATGTCACCGTCACGGGCGTCGATCGGCAGCTGGTGGGACAGGTCGCGGCCAACATCCGCCGTCTGCGCAAGCCCGACCCTTACAAGCAGAAGGGCGTGCGGTACACCGGCGAAGTACTGAAGAAAAAGACCGGAAAGACCGGAGCGAAATAATGCGGATCAAAACACGAGAAGATCGACGGCAGCGCATCAAATTCCGGATTCGGAAGCGCGTGTCTGGAGACCAGGAGCGTCCACGGCTGACGATCTATCGCAGCCTGACGCACATGTATGTGCAGGTCATCGACGACGCCAACGGCAAGACGCTGGCCTCTGCGGCGACGAACGAGCCGAAGCTGAAATCGGGCCTCTCGGGCAAGACGCGCGGCAGCAACGTCGCCGGCGCGCAGTTCATCGGCAAGACGATTGCCGAGCGGCTGATCGAAAAGGGTATCAAGAAAGTGGTGTTCGACCGCAACGGCTATCTTTACCACGGCCGCATTCAGGCCGTCGCCGACGCGGCTCGTAAAGCAGGACTGGAGTTCTAGTGGGTATGCAGCGCATTCGTGAAAAGATCGATCCGGCGCAGCTCGACATCAAGGACACCGTCGTCTCGATCAATCGAGTCACGAAGGTGGTGAAGGGGGGCAAAAACCTCAGCTTCAGCGCCTTGGTGGTGGTTGGCGACGGTCATGGCGTCGTGGGATTCGGCGTCGGCAAGGCGAAGGAAGTGCCGTCGGCGATCAAGAAAGGCATCGAGGCCGCCAAGAAGGGGCTGATTCGCGTGCCGCTGCAGGGGACGACGATTCCGCACACGATCGTCGGCAAGTTCGGATCGGGTGCGGTGCTGCTGAAGCCGGCGCCGGACGGCACCGGCATTATCGCGGGCGGCGCCGTGCGCGCCGTCGTCGAATCGGCGGGTTTGCAGAACGTGCTGACCAAGTCGCTCGGCTCGGCGAACCCGCATAACGTCGTGCGCGCAACATTCAACGGACTGATGTCGCTGAAGGATCCGGCTGCCGTCGCGCGTATGCGCGGCAAGCAGCTCGAAGACTTCGGCATGGTCAAGGCGTAATCATGGCGAAGACAGCTGAAAAGAAAGCGGCGCCGAAGAAGGCCAGAGCGAAAGCCAAGAGTGCCCCCGCCACGCGCCTCACCGTGACGCTGGTGAAGAGCACGATCGGCTTCAACAACAAGCAGTGGCTTGTGGTCGAGAGCCTCGGCCTCAGGCGCATCAATCACACGATTGAAGTCGCCGACACACCGGCTGTGCGCGGAATGATTCATAAAGTTCGTCACCTCCTCACAGTTACGGGCGGCACGAAATGAAAAAGGGCGACGAGAAAAAACGCATGGATCTCAGCAATCTCAGGCCCCCAAAGGGTGCCACGCATTCGAAGAAGCGCGTGGGCCGTGGGCAGGGCTCTGGACAAGGCACGCAAGCGGGACGCGGCCACAAGGGCGCGCAGTCGCGCTCGGGCTACAAGCGGAAGGTCGGCTTCGAGGGCGGCCAGATGCCGCTCAAGCGGCGCGTGCCGAAGCGCGGGTTCCATAATCCGTTCAGCATCGAATACTCGGTCGTGAATCTCGACTCGATCGCCGAGCGCTTCGAAGTCGGAACGGTCGTGACGCCAGAGCTGCTGCGCGAGATAGGTCTCGTGAAGGGCACCGCGAAACGCGTGAAGGTGCTCGCCCGCGGCGAGATCGCCAAAGGGCTCACAATCAAGGCGCATAAGTTCAGCGGCAAGGCGGCCGAAAAAATCGCCGCCGCCGGTGGGGCCGCGGAAACTCTTTAAGGCGAAACCATGGCCGTAGACAGCATTAAGAACCTCTTCGCCGTCGCCGAGCTGCGCAAGCGCGTGCTCTTTACGCTCGGGCTCTTGATTGTGTACCGCATCGGCGGGCACATCCCGACGCCTGGCGTCAACAGTCAGGCGATCGCGCTGATGGCCGAGCAGGCGCGCAATACCATGTTCGGGCTCTACGACATGTTCTCCGGACAGAACCTGTCGAAGATGACGATCTTCGCGCTCGGCATCATGCCGTATATCAGCGCGTCGATCATCCTGCAGCTGCTGACGGTCGTCTGGCCGTATCTCGAGCGCCTCTCGAAAGAGGGCGAACTCGGTCGCCGGAAGATCACGCAGTACACGCGCTACGGCACGATCCTGCTGAGCGTCGTGCAGGCGTTGGGCATCGCCATCTGGCTCGAGCGCCAGACGCAGATCGCCGGCGGATTGCCGCTGGTCTACAACCCGGGCTGGGGCTTCCGCCTCCTGACGGTGCTCACGCTGACCACAGGCACCACCTTGATCATGTGGCTCGGCGAGCAGATTACCGAGCGCGGCATCGGCAACGGCATGTCGCTCATTATTTATGCGGGCATCGTCGTGAATTTCCCGCGGGCGATTATCGCAACCTTCGATCAGCTGCGTACGGGGCAGATCGGGCTCATCCGGATCATCCTCTTGGTCGGCGTCATGGTGGTGGTCGTCGGCGCCATCATCTTCGTCGAGCGCGGAAGCCGGCGCGTCACGGTTCAGTACGCGAAGCGCGTTGTCGGGCGTCGGATGTACGGCGGCGCCAGCACGCACATTCCGTTGAAGGTGAACACGGGCGGGGTCATCCCCGTGATTTTCGCCTCATCGATCCTGGCATTTCCCGCGACCATCGCGCAGATGTTCGCGAGTAATCAGCCGGGCGGGTGGGCGGAGCGCATTACGACACAGCTGGCGCTCGGCATGCCGCTCTACAACCTGCTGTATGTGAGCGGGATTATTTTCTTCGCGTACTTCTACACGGCCATCATCTTCAACCCGGATGACGTGGCCGAGAACATGCGGAAGTACGGCGGGTTCGTCCCCGGCATCCGTCCGGGCAAGCGCACGGCGGAATACATCGACACGATTCTCACGCGTATCACGCTCGCCGGCGCCATTTACCTGGCGCTGATCGCAATATTGCCCGAGTTTCTCATCACCGGGTTCAAGGTCGCGCCGATTCCGTTCATCGGCGAGCGCCTCGATGCGGTGCTGCCGCGGTTCATCACCGAAGGCATGGGCGTGCAGTTCTATTTCGGCGGCACGACGCTGCTGATCATCGTCGGCGTCGCGATGGACACGATTCAGCAAGTCGAATCGCAGTTGATCATGCGGCATTACGACGGGTTCATGAAGAAGACGCGCATTCGCGGCCGGCGAGCCTAGATGGCCTTGAACGTGGTCATGCTGGGGCCACCAGCATCGGGGAAAGGCACGCAGGCCGTTCGGTTGGCGAAGGCCCGGGGGATCCCGAAGATTTCGACGGGCGACATTCTGCGCGAGGCGGCGCAGACAGGCAGCGAACTTGGTCTTCGAGCGAAGACGCTGATGGACCGTGGCGAGCTGCTTGGCGACGCCGAAATGATTAGCATCGTGAAAGAGCGGCTGGCGAAGCCCGATGCACAGAGTGGTTTTATTCTCGAC
Organism: Vicinamibacteria bacterium; assembly: GCA_031371345.1. Taxonomy (GTDB): domain Bacteria; phylum Acidobacteriota; class Vicinamibacteria; order Vicinamibacterales; family JAMQPK01; genus JAMQPK01. Next base: position 12,002 of record JANMJM010000110.1, on the reverse strand, counting down.
GGGTTTCCGAGAACGGTGCCGCAGGCTCGGGAGCTCGATCGGATGCTGCAGGGACAGCCGCTGGTGATCGTTGACCTCGCCGTTCCGGACAGCGAGCTGATTCATCGGATGGAAGGGCGCCGCGTGTGCAGTAAGTGCGCCGCCAACGCCGAACCCGATGCCGAGACGCCGCTCCGTCAAGACGCCTGCGGGCGTTGCGATGGACAGATGATGACGCGCGCCGATGACGGCGACGAGAATGTGCGGCAGCATCGCCTCGAGGTGTACGCGCGCGAGAGCAAGCCGCTGCTCGACTACTACAGAGGACGCCCGACGTTTCGATCGGTGAACGGCGCGCAGCCTCCCGATCGCGTCGCGTCCGAGCTGGCGTCGAAGATCGGCAGCTTGGTGCCGGTCAGCACGGGGCACAGACGATGATTGTCTGCAGATCGGCTGCGGAGCTACGACGATTGAGAGAGGCGAACCAGCTGGTGGGGCGTGTGCTGGAGATTGTGCGTGACGCCGTCGTGCCGGGGATCACTACTGGCGAGCTCGATGCGCTGGCCGAACGCGAGATTCGGGCGGGCGGGGCGGCCCCGGCGTTCAAAGGGTACAAGGGCTATCCGGCGACGATTTGCGCATCGGTGAACGAGCAGGTCGTCCACGGCATCCCTTCGTCGAAGACAGCGCTCAAAGAGGGCGACATTATTTCGATCGACCTCGGCGCGCTGCTCGACGGGTTCTACGGAGATTCGGCGATCACGGTTGGCGTAGGCACGATTGCACCGAGGGCGGCCGAGCTGCTTCGCGTGACGGAAGAGTCGCTCTGGAAAGGCATCGAGGCGGTGCGGCCGGGCGCGAGAGTATCGGATATCGGCCACGCCGTGCAGAAGCACGTGGAAGCGTTTGGCTTCACGGTGGTGAGAGAGTTCGTCGGTCACGGCATCGGATCGGAGCTGCACGAAGAGCCGCAGATTCCGAACTACGGCGATCCCGGGCGGGGCCCGCGGTTGGCCGAGGGCATGGTGCTGGCCATCGAGCCGATGGTGAACGCGGGCGCGGCCGGCGTGAAGGTGCTGCAAGACGGATGGACGGCGGTCACGTCGGACCGGAGCCTGTCGGCGCACTTCGAGCATACGGTGGCAGTAACGTCGGACGGCGTCGAAGTGTTATCGCGCCCGACAGCGAAGGAATCAACACATGAAGGTCCGAGCGTCAGTCAAGCGCATTTGCGATAAGTGCAAGGTCATCCGCCGCCGCGGTGTGGTTCGTGTGATCTGCACGAACCAGAAACACAAGCAGCGACAAGGATAAGAGGCGAATATGGCGAGAATTGCAGGCGTCGATCTTCCCCGCACGAAGCGGGTGGAAATTGGCCTCACGTACATCTACGGCATCGGCCGGCATCGTTCGGGCACCATCCTCACCGAGGCCGGGGTGAGTCCCGACATCCGCGTGAAGGATCTGTCGGAAGACGATGTCAGAAAAATCAGCCGTGTCATCGAAGAGCAGGGCGGGGTCGAAGGCGATCTGCGCAAAGAGATTTCGATGAACATCAAGCGGCTGATGGAAATCGGCAGCTACCGCGGCGGGCGTCATCGACGCTCGCTGCCGGTCCGTGGTCAACGGACGCGCACCAATGCGCGCACCCGCAAAGGGCCGCGTAAAGGCGCGATTGCGAAGAAGAAGGTTGAGTAGCATCCAGCTGCGAGCTGGCAACTGAAAGCTAGGAGCGAAGAAACAGAATGGCAAAAGCAGACGCAGATGGCGCCGGCGCACCGGAAAAAGGCGAAAAAGGCGAGAAGGGCGCGCGCAAGCCCCGCAAGACGTTCAAGAAGCGGGGCGAAAAGCGGATCGTGCACAGCGGCTACGCGCACATCCACGCGTCGTTCAACAACACCATGATCACGATCACCGATACCGAGGGGAATGTGATCGCCTGGTCGAGCGCAGGGGGGGTCGGATTCAAGGGCTCGCGCAAAGGGACGCCGTTTGCGGCGACCCAGGCCGCGATTGCCGCCGGCAACGTCGCCAAAACGCTCGGTCTGCGATCGCTCGAGGTGCGCGTGAAGGGTCCGGGCTCCGGGCGCGAGTCGGCGATCCGCGCGCTCCAGACGATTGGCATCGAAGTGAAATCCATTCGCGACGTCACGCCGATTCCGCATAACGGCTGCCGTCCACCGAAGCGTCGTCGCGTATAACTGGAAGCTCGGAGCTGATAGCTGACAGCTGGAAGCTAAAAGGATGAATGAATGGCGAGATACGTAGGTCCAGTGTGCCGGCTTTGCCGGCGAGAAGGTATGAAGCTCTTCCTCAAGGGAGAGCGCTGCTACACGGAGAAGTGCGCGATCGAGAAGCGCAACTTCCCGCCGGGACAGCACGGTAAGACGCGCAAGGCCAAGCTCGTGGGCTACGGCGTCCAGCTGCGCGAGAAGCAGAAAGTCAAGCGCATCTACGGCGTGCTGGAAGACCAGTTCCGCCGCTACTTCGAGTCGGCCGAGCGCCAGCGCGGCATCACCGGCGAAACGCTGCTGCAACTGCTCGAACGACGGCTCGACAACGTCATCTACCGGCTGGGCCTCGCGACCTCTCGGCCGCAGGCGCGCCAACTCGTGCGCCATGGGCACTTCCTGGTGAACGGACGCAAGGTCGATGTGCCGTCGTACTCCGTGCGCATCGGCGAAGTGATGACGGTGCGCGAGACGAGCAAGCAGACGCCCGCGATTCAGCACGCCATCGAAGAAGTGAAGGGACGCGGCATCCCCGAATGGCTGTCGTTCGATCCCGCCGGATTGACCGGACGGGTCGTGTCGCTGCCGACACGCGAGCAGATCAATCTGCCCGTGCAGGAACAGCTCATTGTGGAGTTGTACTCGAAGTAAGTCAGCTGGTGGCTCGTCGCTCGTATCACCCAATCATCGGCCCGCAGCCTTACAGACCTGCGGTGGGAGGCCGGTGATCACACTTGCAGGTCTGGAGGCCGTAAGGCCCGTGGGAAGGACATAAGACATGTTGTGGAAAGGTTTTCAGCGCCCAAAGCGCCTCGAGTTCGAGCGGGAAACACTGACGGATCGATTCGGCCGGTTCTACGCGCAGCCCTTCGAGCGAGGATTCGGAACGACCATCGGGAACGCGCTGCGGCGCGTGCTGCTGTCTTCGATTGAAGGCGCGGCCGTCACCGCCGTGAAGATCGACGGCGTGCTGCACGAGTTCTCGCCGATTCCTGGCGTCGTCGAGGATGCGACCGACATCATCCTGAACATCAAGCAAGTTCCGCTGAAGATGCACACCGACACGACCAAGACGCTGTACCTACGCGTCGAGAAGGCCGGCGAAGTGAAGGCGCGCGACATCCAGACCGACGGCGACGTCGAGATTCTGGAGCCGGACGCCAAAATCGCGACGGTGGCCGAGGGCGGCAAGCTGAACATGGAAATGCGCATCAAGCGCGGCCGCGGATACATCTCGGCGGACAAGAACTTCGACGAAGATCTCGGCATCGGCTGGATCCCCATCGACTCCGTGCACTCGCCGGTCAAGAAGGTGAACTACCTGGTCGAGGCGGCGCGTCTCGGACAGACCACCGACTACGACAAGCTCACGGTCGACATTTGGACGAACGGATCGGTGACGCCCCGTGATGCCATCTCGCTGTCGGCAAAGCTGGTGCGCGATCACCTGAATATCTTCATCAACCTCGACGAGGCGGCCGACGAGCAGACCGACGCGCAGGTGGAGCAGACGCAGACCGGATCGCTGAACGAGAACCTCGACAAGAGCGTCGAAGAGCTCGAGCTGTCGGTGCGGTCGTATAACTGCCTCAAGAACGCGAATATCAGAACGATTCGCGAGCTCGTGCAGAAGACCGAAGGCGAGATGCTGAAGACGAAGAACTTCGGCCGGAAGTCGCTGAACGAAATCAAAGAGATTCTGCACAGCATGAATCTCGGCCTCGGCATGCGCTTGGATCAGCCGGCGAGGGTGGAATAAGAAACTAGAAACTAGAAACTATGAACTAGAAAGTAAGTTTAAAACCTACTTTCTAGTTTCCAGTTTCCAGTTTTTAGTTAACAGGAATGAACCCATATGCGGCATAGAGTTGCACATCGGAAACTGGGACGGGTCACCGAGCATCGCATCGCGATGCTGCGCAATCAGGCCACGGCGCTTCTTCGTTACGAGCATATCGAAACGACGGTCGCCAAGGCCAAGGAGCTGCGCCCGTTCGTCGAGCGCCTGATCACGATCGCCAAGCGTGGCGTGGCATCCGGCGAAGCCAACGGGAAGCTTCTGAACGCGCGGCGCCTTGTCGGCGTCGAGCTGCAGGATCGCGACGTCGTCGGCAAGCTGTTCGACACAATCGCGCCGCGATTCGCGGAGCGGCCAGGGGGGTACACAAGAATCCTGCGTCTCGGCTACCGCCGCGGCGATGCCGCGGAAATCGCGCAGTTGGAGCTCGTCGGCAGCGAATACGATCCGAAGGCGTCGCCGAAGGACACCAAGGCCGCAGCGGCACCAAAGCCGAAGACCGGCGTCGGCGGCAGACTGCGGGCGGCGGCCGATCGCCTCCGTGGCAAGAAAGACGACGGCGACGCGGACGCGAAGAAGGCCGCGCGCGGCAGTCAGACGAAGGGCCGCGCCGCGAAGAGGACGACGCCGCAAAAGGCTGGCTAGTTCTTGGTTGATTGGTTGTTGGTTGTTGGTTGCGATCACGAACAACTAACAACCAACAACGACGCTGTAGCGAATCCCAACACAATTCGGCGCGAAATACTTGGTACCTGCTGTGCAGTGTCACAGGTGTGTCTATGCTTCCTGACCCCACCGACAACATCGCGTGCGCCCGAGCGGCCGGGCTCCGCTACGTGAAACCTGGAGAGCCGGGGTTCACGCGCGAGCGACGCGGTGGGGCGTTCATATATAAGGATGCGAAAGGCCGCCTTGTCCGTCATGCCAAGACGCTCGACCGCATCCGCGCGCTCGCGATTCCTCCGGCGTGGGTCCATGTCTGGATCTCTGCACCTCCCGATGGACATCTTCAAGCGACCGGCCGAGACGTTCGCGGGCGGAAGCAGTATCGCTACCACGCGCGTTGGAGTGCGACTCGCACCGACGGGAAATACAGCCACATGATCGAGTTTGCGCAGGCGCTTCCGCACATCCGGAAGCGTGTCGAAGCCGACCTGAAACGCGCGGCGCTCTCACGCGAGCATGTGCTGGCCACCGTCGTCAGGCTGCTCGAGAAAACGCACATACGAATCGGCAACAAGGAATATGCGCGGGCGAATAACTCGTTCGGTCTCACGACGCTACGCGATGATCACGTGCAGATTAAGGGAAGCGAGGTCACCTTTCACTTCCGCGCCAAAAGCGGCGTCATGCAGACGATCTCGCTGGACGACGCGAGGCTCGCGGCCATCGTGAAGAAGTGCCGCGGCCTTCCCGGTCGAACGCTCTTTCAGTACCGCGATTCGTCTGGGCGGCCGCAGTGCATCGACTCTGCGGACGTCAACGATTATCTCAAGACCGTCGCGGGCCGACCGTTTACGGCGAAGGACTTCAGAACGTGGGCCGGGACCGTGATGGCAGCCGCGGCGCTGTGCGATGTGCCAGCCGCAACATCTGAATCCGCCTTCAAACGGAGCGTGGTGAAGGCCGTCGACGCCGCATCGGCGAAGCTGGGCAACACCCGAGCGGTATGTCGTAAGTCGTACGTCCACCCTGCTGTGTTTGATGCGTATAAGGCGGGCGTGACCATCGCCGCCGCGAGGCCAGGCCCCCGCCGAATGTATTTCTCCGCGCACGAAGCCGCGGTGCTGATGCTGTTGAAACGGCGCTGGAACCACAGAGCGGCGAAGGCGGCGTAAAAAAAAGGCCGAGGGAAATACTGTTACCCTCGGCCCTACTTTTACTCTCCAGATTCTAGATTCTAGATTCTAGATATCCGCGAGCTCACTTCATGGGCGAGTAGTCTGTGGCGCTCATGTAGATCGCGTCAACGGTGACGCCCACGTTCAAATCCGTTCGCACTTTCGCCCACTCGGGATCTGCCTGGAACGCGGCCCACGACGCGTCGCGTGCAGCGCGATCCTTGTACGCCATCAGATAAATCAGCGCGTTGGGTTTGTTTGTGGGATGCCAGAAACCAATGATCGTCATGCCGTGCTTCACAAAAAGCCGGTTAGTATGCTCCCTGAATCGCTTGTGGAGCATATCGAGGTCGCCAGGACCCTCGGGACGAATCGTGTACGTGCGAAGCTCGAAGCATCGGGAGTCGGCGGCAACATTCTTCACGTCCGTGAGGCCGGGACCGCAGGGAGCCGGCGGTCCGGCGGGGCCGCGGCCGGCCTGCGCGAAACTCACGGTGGCCAGGCCAAGGATGGCGGCGCCAAGCATCAACATTGATTTATGAATCGTCGAACGGTCGATCATCGTAACCTCCTGTTGGAAGGCGCGAGTCTAACACGTCTTGACAGCCGGTCTTTCAGGGGCGTATAACCGCAAGTACCAGTTAATTCAGCAGTTCTACGTACGGGAGGGAATCCGGGCGATGCGGACAACGACCGTCGGGGGCGTTTGTATCATCGTGTGGTTGTCGGCAGCGGTGGTGCTCGCGCAGGGACCGATCACCAGCCGGATGGCGCCCACGATGTTTCGCGGCGTCATCGTCGAAATCACATGCTTCAGGCAGCAGGGTGCGGGGACCGTGAGCACGCCGGAGCAGATCGGGTGCGCCAAGAAGCGCGTCGCTGAAGGCGGCCGGCTTGGCATTCTGACCGAGGGGGACGGCCTGTTTCAGATTACCGGCAGCTTCGCCGATAACAAGTACACCAAGCTCGCCACATTCATCGGCAAGAACGTCGATGTCAGCGGCGCCGAAGTGGTTATCTCGAACAATTACGATTACAAATCATTCGAAGTATCCAAAGTCGTTCCGGCAAAAAAGAACTGAGGTCTTGACATGAGTGGCTTCTCGAAACCATGGGGATTCGGCCCGGCGTTGCTCGGGCTCATCGCGGCGCTGGGACTGGTCGCGGCCGCCACGGCGGTGCCAAGCGCTCAATCTCCCGCGAGCCCGGCGCCAGCATCTGTGAAGCCGATCACCTTCACGAAGGACGTTGCGCCGATTCTGCAGAAATCCTGCCAGAACTGCCATCGCCCCGATCAGGCAGCGCCGATGTCGTTGATGAGCTACGAAGACGTGCGGCCGTACGCGCGGTTGATCAAAACGCGGACGACGGCGCGCATGATGCCTCCCTGGCACATCGAGCGCAACATCGGTATCCAGAAGTTCAAGGATGATCCGTCGCTCACCGACGACGAGATCGCGACGATTGCGGGATGGGTCGATCAAGGCGCGCCGAAGGGCGATGTGAAGGACATGCCGCCACCGCGCAAGTTCGAGGACGACGATATCTGGCACATCGGTAAGCCGGACCTCATTGTCGAGTTGCCACAGAACCACGTCGTGCCCGCCTCTGGTCCCGATGTGTTCATCGATTACATCGCCGACAGCGGGCTCACCGAAGACCGTTACGTGCAGGCTGTCGAGACCAAGCCGGGGCCTGGAGCGCGCACTGTCATGCACCATTTGCTGACCTACCTCATTCAAGACGTCGAGGCCGAAGAGAAGCTGGTGGGAGTAGACGACGTGCGTGGCGGATCGACCGAGACGTTCCTGAACGAATACGCAGTCGGCAAGAACGGGGACATTCTTCCCGAAGGCACCGGCAAACTGATGAAGGCCGGCTCGAAGGTGAGATTCAATATTCACTATCACTCGAGCGGCAGAGAAACAGTCGATCGCTCGCGGGTGGCGTTGAAGTTCTATCCGAAGGGCTACAAACCGAAGTATCACCAGATTTCGCTGCAGATCGCGCACGCCGACAATCAGCTCGACCTGCCGGCGGGCGTCGTGAGCCGCAGCGACGGCTACTATCGGTTTGACAAGCCGGTGCACATCACCGCGATTCAAGCGCACATGCACAATCTCGGAAAGAGAATGTGCGTCGAGGCGATTCTCCCGACGAACACCACGATGCAGCTGAACTGCATGGGGTGGGACTTCAACTGGCACAAGGTCTACAACTACACGGACGATGTCAGCCCGCTGCTGCCGGCAGGAACCGTGCTGCATTCGATCTTGTGGCACGACAACACGAAAGCGAACCGCGCGAACCCCGATCCGAGGAATTGGCGTGGATACGGACAGCGCACCATCGACGAGATGGCGTTTGCGTGGATCACGTGGTCGAACCTCGACGAGGCCGATTACAAGGCGATGGTCGCCGAGCGGCAAAAACGGAATTCGAACTAGTCACCAAGGCGGGGTAGTCGACTCATGACAAAACGGATGGTTCTCGCCATTCTTGTGCTCGCGTCCGCCACATCGGCGGCGCGAGCGCAAGACATCGCGATGAGCGAGATCAAGTACAACCGAGGACAGAGTGTTCAGCCGGCGTTCGAAGGATGGACGCGCAACCCCGACGGCTCGTTCAGCATGTGGTTCGGCTATATGAACCGGAACTGGGAAGAGACGCCCGATGTACAGGCCGGACCGAACAACGGGTTCGGCGCGACGGGCGAAGATCTCGGTCAGCCCACGCATTTCCTGCCGCGCCGTCAGGAGTTCATCTTCAAAGTGAACGTGCCGGCCGACTGGCCGAAAGACAAGGACCTTGTCTGGACCGTGACGGTGAATGGCGTGTCGTTGAAAGCCTACGGTTCACTGTGGCCTGTGTGGGAGATCGACGATCGCATCATGTCGGCGAACAACGGCGGCCGGACGGCGCGCACCTTCGGCGAGCCGGTAAACATTCCACCGAAGATTTCGGCGCAGTTGCCGAAGCAGACCGCGGAAGTTGGTCAACCGCTGACGCTGGTGTTGCCGGTGACCGACGATGGTCTGCCGACGCCGGCGATCCGCCGGAACAGCACAGGCGGTCGAGTGGTGGCCGATCTGACCGACAAGCCGGTGGATCCGCTGTCGCCAGCCGCGCGGGGTAGTTTCCGAGTGAAATGGGTTCAGTATCGCGGGGCCGGCAACGCGAAGATTACGCCGGAAGAGTCTCCGGTATTGACGCCAGACAAAAAGGCGACGCTGACTGCAGGAACCTCGACGACCAAGGTGACGTTCGACAAGCCCGGCGTCTACACGCTGCGCGCGTATGCGATGGACGGCGACGCGTTCTTCACGACGCAGGACGTTGAAGTCACGGTGTCAGCGCCGGGGCAAGCCCAGCGCTGACCGAGGCCTATTCCGCTTCCACTGGTGCGCCACGTTCCGCTTTGCTCGCCGCAATGATCTTCGGCTGCAGCATCGACGGCACTTCTTCGTAGTGCGAAAACTCCATGTGATAGCTGCCGCGGCCGCCCGTGGCCGACGTGAGGTGCTGTTCGTACGTCAGCATCTCCGACATCGGCACCTGCGCTTTGATGACCGTCGTCGCGCCGCGCGTGTCCATGCCGCCGATGCGTCCGCGACGTCCGTTCAGGTCGCCCATGAGATCGCCCGCGAAATCTGACGGCGCGTAGACTTCCACGTTCATGATCGGCTCGAGAATCGTGGGGCGCGCGCGCGTCATCGCATCCTTGAACGCCAGCGAGCCGGCGAGTTTGAACGACAGCTCGTTGGAATCGACGTCGTGATACGAGCCGTCGAAGACTGTCACGCGGAAGTCGACCATCGGATAGCCGGCAAGGTACCCGCGCGTCCGCGCGTCCTGGATCCCTTTTTCAATCGCCGGCACGAACTGACGCGGAATCGAGCCGCCGAAGATGTCGTCGACGAACTCGAAGTCCTTGCCGCGCGATAGCGGCTCGACTCTAATCTTGCAGTCGCCGAACTGTCCGTGTCCGCCGGTCTGCTTCTTGTGGCGACCGTGCGCCTCGGTGGCGGCCTTGATTGTTTCGCGATACGGAATACGCGGCGGTTTCAGATTCACGTCGACGCCGAAGCGCCGCTTCAGCTTGGCGACCGTCACCTCGATGTGCAGCTGACCCTGTCCCGAGAGCAGCAGTTCTTTCGTCTGTGGATCGCGGCTGTAGCCGATCGACGGATCTTCCTCCTGGAGCCTGTGCATCGAGGTGCTGATTTTGTCTTCGTCGCCGCGGCTTTTCGGCTCGATGGCGTACGAGAGCACCGGTTCTGGAAATTTCGTGGCCGCAAAGACCGCCGCGTCGGCTTTGTCGCCGAGGGTGTCGTTTGTGAGCGTGTCTTTGAGCTTGGGCACCGCGCCGAGGTCACCGGCCCTGAGTTCCGGCACGTTCGTCTGGTTCTTCCCCTGCAGCAGCACGACGTGGCCCAGGCGCTCCGGCACATCACGCGTCTTGTTGTAGACCGTCGAGTCGGTCTTCAGCGATCCCGACATTACGCGAAACATCGTGATGCGGCCGGCAAACGGATCGGCAATCGTTTTCCACACGAACGCCGACGGGGCGCCGTTCTCCGACAGCGGCCGCTCGATGGGATCGCCGGTTTTCGGATGGATCGCTTTCACCGGACGATCGGCCGGCGACGGCAGGTACGTCACGATGGCGTCGAGCAGCTGCTGCACGCCGATGTTGAGCGATGAAGATGCGCAGAACAACGGGAAGATTTTGCCGGTGCTCGTCGCCGACCGCAGACCGGACGTCAGCTGTTCCTGAGTCAGGGTCCCGGCTTCGAAAAACTTCTCCATCAGCGCTTCGTCGGCCTCGGCCACCATTTCGATCAAGGCTTCACGCGCGGCTTGGGCCGCGTCGGTCATGTCGGCTGGAACCGCGGCTTCGGTAAACTTTCCGCTGCCGTCGGTTTGATACACGTACGCCTTCTGTGCGACGAGATCGACCACGCCGCGGAAGCTCTTTTCCTCGCCGATCGGCAACTGCACGGGTACGACCATCCGGCTGAGCGCACCGCGAATGGACCCCAGCGTCCGCTCAAGGCTGCCGCGTTCGCGATCGATGCGATTGACGACGACCAGCCGCGGCAGATCCAACTCCTCGGCGGCCTGCCAGGTTTTCTCCGTCTGCACCTGGACACCGGACACCGAATCGACCACGACGATCGCCGCATCGGCCACGCGCAGGGCGGCACGTGCGTCGGCGAAGAAGTTCGCCATTCCGGGCGTATCGATGAAATTGATCTTGGTTTTGTTCCACTCGGCGTAGGCGAGGCTGGCCGAGAGCGTGTGCTTGCGGAGGATTTCTTCTTCGTCGAAGTCCGTGACCGTCGTCCCTTCGTCCACTTTCCCGAACCTGTTGACGGCTCCCGCGTCAAACAGGGCGGCCGATGTCAGCTGAGTCTTACCGGAACCGCTGTGGCCGACCAGCGCGACATTCCGGATGTTCGCCGCGTCATAGACCTTCATAGCCGGTGTGCCCTCCCGGAGGTTTTGGATGAAACGCCGATCATACCTCCAAGATTTGGCAAGGCAAGATCTCTCTGTTTTCAGCTGCCAGCTGCCAGCTACGAGCTGCCCTACCAGCTGCCAGCTACCAGCTTCCAGCTTCGAGCTCCCAGCTACCAGCTTCGAGCTCCCAGCTCCCAGCTTCGAGCTCCCAGCTATCAGCTATCAGCTATCAGCTCTCAGCTTCCGGCTATCAGTTTCGAGTTTCGAGCTTCGAGCGTTCAGTTCGAAGACTCCGGCCGCGAGTCCCCCTCAAGAACGGCGCTTGTGCGTTGACAGGGTCGCCAAAAGGCCGGAGAGCATGCGGCGTACTTCGACAGCAGCATCCGCTATCTGTGCGGCCTCTGGCCGACTGAGCAACGACAAATCGGCAACGAGAATGGCAAAATACTCGACTTCGCTAGCGGAGCCGGACGCAACCCGAAGAAACTGTGCGAATTCGCGATCTCCCCGGCGCGAACTACCCTCAGCAATGTTCGCGGCAATCGAAACGGCTGCACGCCTCACCTGCGCGGTGAGGCCGAACTGTTCCTCGCGAGGGAAGTTGGCAGTTTTTGCGTACGTTTCCAGTACCAGGCGATGAGCTTTTTGCCACGCTTGGAGGTTTTTGAAGTCCTGCATGTGATTCTCCTT
>JANMJM010000089.1:0-2551 GCA_031371345.1 Vicinamibacteria bacterium | reverse complement strand
TGGTGCGAAGCGACTTCACGTCCTTCAAGAACCAGGGAGCGTGCGTGAGCTACGTCCAGACAGGCAAGTAGCGCGTTTAAAGTTTCGAGCAACAGCCCGGCGGGTCAGTCACTCACAACCGGCAGTTCCAAACAGGGAGCTGCCGGTTTTTCTTATATACTCGGCGATCGTCGACGGACGCTTGCCATCTCGCTTAGGACTTCGCTTTCTTCGCAGGTTTCGACTTGCCAGAACTGTTGAGGACGACTGCCTGGCGAACGAGCGCCTTGAAGGCGGACTCGTCAACTTCTTCTCCTTCGGGGATGTCGATCGCGCGGCGTACCTTTCCGTCGAGACTCGAGTTGAAGAGACGGGCGGGATCCTTCAGAGACGCGCCTTTGGAGAAAGTAAGCTTCACGACCTTCTTGTAGGATTCGCCGGTGCAGATGATGCCGTCGTGCGACCAAACCGGAGTGCCCATCCACTTCCACTCCTCGACAACGTCCGGGTCTGTGTCCTTGATGAGCTTGCGCATTCTGCCAAGCGTTTTTCCGCGCCAGTCTCCGAGTTCGGCGATTCTTTTCGAGATGAGCTCCGATGCAGACTGGCCTTGGCTCGCGCCCGAATTTTTCATGTTCTCATCTTATTGGGCTCCGCGAAGATGCCGCAAGTTCGACGACGAGCCACTTAGCTGCAAAGGGGCTTCATTCCCACGCGGTCGTTAGCTTGCGGAGCTGCGGCTCGGTCTTGCCGGCGAGGTCTTGAACCGCCCCCTTTTCCGACAGCAAGCCGTCTATCGCACAACCAAGCGCCCGTAGAAGTTCATCGCGGGTGAGTGATTTCACAAGCGCATCTGAAAATACCGCTCGCACGTTTGGAGGCAACCTGTCGAAGCCCTTGCCGTAGTACGACGGGAGGTCTCTGCGAAGGCACGCCAGGCTCAGCGCGTAGTCCCGGACACCGCTAATCCAATATTCGGCCTCCCAGTAGCGCTCTCTCTCAATGGAAAATCGTGCCCGGAGGGCGTGATGGACGGCATACCCAAAAAGCATCTCAATCGACGGCAGTGCTGGATGCGGCCTGCTTACCGAGCTCCCGAAAAGAAGTCTGAACTTTGGGCCCGTTGCCGAGAACTCTGATGTTGGCGCGAAGGATAGGTCGAACTGTAAGCAATCCGGAATCAAAAAGACTCGATAGATGAACGCACCACTCGGCAAATCAAATAATGGGACGGCGTCGAAGTCACGAACGATATTGCGTGTCCAGTCTGCGAGTACTTCACCAACCGGTATCCCGTCAGAGACAGCGAACGTCAGATCAAGATCCGACCAGCGGTCGCCTTCGTTGAGAGCGAGTGAGCCAACCACAGCGCCTGCGACAATTCGCTGGTCGGATGCCGCCAGTTCAAGCACGTAGTCACGAAGGCGGTCACGATCATTTACTTTGAACATCCGCCGTCAGCCTCTTGGCCATCAACCTATGGTTCCGGCGATTGCTCACAGTTGATCGACCAGGGTATGCCGAACTGGTCAACGAGCATACCGAACCGAACAGACCAGAACGTCTTCTGCATCGGCATTTTCACGGTGCCGTGTTCCGCCAAGGCGTGAAACACGCGTTCCGCATCTTCCGGGTCGTCGGGGCCGATCATGACCTCGAATCCTTGCGGCCGCTCGTAGTGCGCCGGGGGCACGTCCGAACCGCTTATGAGGATGTCGCCGATTGTCAGGTTTGCGTGCATGACCTTGTCGGCCCATCCTGGCGGCGCTTGGTGAGCCATCGGTGAGTTGCCCCACGTGAAGATGTTCACGATCCTGCCGCCCAGGCACCGTTCGTAAAACTTGAACGCCGCCTCACATTGGCCGTTGAACGCCAGAGAGATATGCGGTTTGAGCGTCATCGGTGCACTTCCTTCGTCCCTTCTACTTCGGCGTCACGCGGAACAGCCCACCGGGATTCGCGTCTTCGAGCATCCACAACGCGCCGTCGGAACCGACCTCCACGTCGCGAATGCGGTAACCAACATCCCAGCGTTCGGCGGGCACGGCTCCGCCCTTGCCATCGAAGGTGATGCGGTTGAGCGTCTTGCTCTCCATGCCGCCAATCAGCGCCGAACCTTGCCACTGGGGGAACATCGCGCCCTTGTAGAACATGAGATTTCCCGGCCCGATGATCGGGGTCCAGTAGATGACGGGCTTGGTCAGGTCGGGGCGCGTATCCGGGCTCGGGATCGGAACGCCGTTGTAGTTGGTGGCGTAGGAGACAAGCGGCCAGCCGTAGTTCTTGCCGGGCTCGATCAGATTCAGCTCATCGCCGCCCCTCGGACCGTGCTCGACTTCCCACAGCCGGCCGTCTGGCGCGAACGCGAGCCCGTAAGGTGTGCGGTGGCCGGTCGTCCACGTCTCGGATGGCGCCAGGTTCGGTCCCGGAAAGGAATACGTGCTGACGACGGGCGCGGTCTTGGCGAGTTCCGTATCGCGCGGCGGAGCGATCAGGGAAACACTCGCCGCGCCGGTCTTTCCGGCCATCGGATTGCCAGGCGCCGGCTTGGCGTCGAGCGTCAGCCGGAGGA
>JANMJM010000081.1:0-13268 GCA_031371345.1 Vicinamibacteria bacterium | reverse complement strand
GGCCGCAGAGGATCTCGATCACGTGCTGGTGGTACGCCCGGGAGGCCCAGAGCCGGTGCCCAACTTTTCCCTGGTGCAAATCGTCGGGTGCCTTGTGCACAACGAATCCGACGACACGTGGCTCGTCACCGACACCACCGATCCAATCCGCGCGAGCCAGCCTCAGGCGACTCCCGATGAGCTCGCCGCCGCCGGCTCGAAGCCGCTCGGCACATCGTCATTTCAGCTGATGGTCTCCGCCGCGTATGCTCCAGATCCGCATCGTGGACATAAAGTCGATGCGCGCGGGTTTCTCATCAGGCGCCCAACCGGAAGCCGCATCAACATCACGGGTCTCGAGACCGTCGCACCCGACTGCAAACGATAATGCGCCCGGCCGGGATGCTGCTCCTTCTTCTCGCATTTCTTGCCGCAGCCGTCCCGTCGCCCGCTCAGACGCCCCATCGCTATCTCTACGTTGCCGCGCCGTCAGACGAGACGGATGCGGATCTGTCGATCCGCCTTCTCGTGTTCGACATTGAGAATGCGCATCGTTTTGTCAGGCGTGTCGTGCTCTGGCGGGCCACAGGCCGGGACGAGCGCGAGACGGTGAGAGGCATCGCCGCTCATCCGAAAACGGGGCGGTTGTTTGTCAGCACCACGCGACGGCTCGCCGCCATCGATCTGAACACCGATACGACAGTCTGGGAAAAGAGCTACGAGAATCACTGCTGCGACCGGTTTGCGCTGTCGCCGGACGGGCAGACGATTTATGCGCCGGCGTTCGGCAGCCCGAAGTGGTATGTGATCGACGCGGCGACGGGCGAGTTGCGCGCGACCGTCGGCGTTCAGGGCTGGCCGCGAGACACGCTCTACGCGCCGGACGGACGACGGGTCTATTTGGCGGCATGGGAGTCCACGACGATTTCGGCTGTCGACGCCGCATCACGCGACGTCGTCAAAACCGTCGGGCCGTTCAGCGGCTTTGTGTGCCCGGTGACATTGAACGGGAAGGGCACGTTGGCGTTCGCCAACATCGATGGGTTGGTCGGATTCGAAGTGGCCGATCTCCAAACCGGGCAGATTCTCGACAGCGTGGCCGTGGAAGGCATCGATCGAGACGCCGCGCCACAGTACGAATGCCCGAGTCACGGCATCGCGTTCACGAGAAACGAACGCGAGCTGTGGGTGGCCGATGGCGTGGGAAACCGCCTGCACGTCTTCGACGCCACCGTGTATCCACCGGTGGCGATGACGGTGGTTGATCTGTCGGCGCAACCGCGGTGGCTCACGTTCGGTCTCGACGGCCGGTACGCGTACGTGTCAACGGGCGATATCGTCGATGTCGAGAAGAAAAAAATCGTGGGAGTTCTCGAGGATGATGCCGGCGCCAAGGTCAGCAGCGAGCAGGTCGTTGAAGTGATGACGAGCGGCAGATAGTCTGCCACTCGCCATCCGTGCTGTGTGCGTTAGAACTGGAACCGCAGCTGAACCTGGACCGTTCGCATGGCCTGGGCGCTCGTCGCGGCGCCAAACCCTGCGTCCTTCGGCTTCAGCCGCGCGGCGTTGACTGTCCCATCGGCATTGAACTGCGGATTGCGAACCGTGAGATCGGTCGGGCTGTTCAACTGGAGCTGGGTGACACGTCCGTCGATCACGACCGTATTGAACGCGTTGAACAGGTCCACGCGGAGCTGAATCTGGCGGGCCCCGCCGGCACCTATCCGGATGTTGCGAGCAATCGACAGGTCCGTCGTATTGTCGAAGCACCCGCCGAGCACGCTGCTTCCCGACTCCAGCCCGGTGCTGTTGTAGCCTGGCGCCGCAAACGAACCCGTCGTGAACTGCCTGTATGGATCGCTCGAGCACCCGCTGCCGGTGTCCCCGAGGATCTTGATGCGGCCGGCGTAACTTGGCGAGCCCGTGATATTCACGTTCCCGCCGTTTGCGTTGTACGAGTAGCCGATGTCGTAGCGCGCGCCGGACGTGCCGGTGTAGACGCCGGAGAGCTGCCAGTCGTTAACCGCCGCAGCCAGGATTTTCGAACCCATGTTGGAAGAGCTTTCCATGTTGGGGAGATCCCACACGAAATTGCCTTTGACGACGTGCGCCCGGTTTCCGGTATCGCGCAGTAACTTCTCCAGCTGGGCCTGGTCGTCACGAACCACGAACGACCCATCCGGGTTGTGCTGTAGACGCAACTGCGCGCCGGTGTTGCCGATCGTGCGGATGCTGTAGGTATAGTTCAGCGTTGCCTGCACTCCGTTTCGGAATCTCCGGTTGAAGCTCGTCTGGATGGAATCGTACCCGTTCCAATTCTTGCCCCACGTCGTGTTGATGTTGGCGAGACCTCGATAGGGCCGGAGCAGATCGGTGGTGAGCGCCGCGGCGCCGGGGACCGCGCTCGCGGCCATCGTCGGATCCTGGTACTGCGGAAGATACGCCACACCAAGGTCCGGAGCATTGATGTCGGGGTTTTGTCCGAGGACGTTGTACGCGTGGCTGCCGACGTAGGACACGTCGAGCGATGACGACCATGGCAGCGTCATTTGAGTGCCGACGTTCCACTGCAGCGACGTGGGCAGCTTCGAGTTGTAATAGAACACCGTCATGTTGGAAGGCGTCTGGGTAAGCGGTCCCAACGTCTGCAGGGTGCCATTCCGAATGGTGGACGACTGTCCGATCGGCGGATTGCCTACCTGGTTGTAGACCGTATTTCCATTCAACCGATCGAAGAACACGCCAAAGCCGCCGCGGATGACCATCCTCTGCGTGCCGGACACATCGTACGCGGCGCCGAAACGCGGAGCGAGCCCGAGATCGGGCCACTTGTAGTTCTCTTTCGCGATTCCGTCTCCCGCCTTGATGATGCCATTCAAGAGATTGCCGCTGTTCGGCACGATCGCGCCGATGGCACCCTGCGAGTTTGTCCCGAGCGATGCGCCGGTAATCGGGTTCACCGCGACGCGGTTGGCAGCCAGGCACGGGCTCTGTGCGACCGAGCAGCCTGGCCGATAGAGCTGCGGCGCAGCGCCGGCCGACCATTTATCGGGGAAGAAGTTCGACGTCTGCAGCAAGTTATCGTAATTCTCTCCCTGGTGCGTGATGCGGAGGCCGTAATCCAGGGAGAGCCGGTCCGACACCTTCCAGTTATCCTGGACATACCATTCGTGGCTGTCGTAGATGAAGTTGCCTTCGACGAGCTTATCGCTCTGCGAATACGACGAGAAGATTCCAAGCGCGGCATTGGCAAAGCCAAACCCTGAATCGATGGGGTTATTCGTATCGTTGCCGAAGTTCACGGTGCCTTGAAATGCCTTCGGATTGCCGAGTTGTTCCTGTCGTTTCAAGCTGTGGTCGAGCTGATACCCCGCCTTGAAGGTGTGGCGACCCATCAACTTCGTGACGCTGAGGGCGACGTCGTTGGTGCGGACCATGTCGAGGAAACCGCCGGATGTGTACAACAAGTTCGGCGGCGTCAGGTTAGGAGTGGCCGACGTGCTGGAGACGCGGCTCCCCCATGTATATGTCGGCGCGATGACGACTCGACCGTTGACGTACATCGGCAGGTTGGCAGCCTTCATCACTTTTTCCTGATAGCTGCCCGGGGGCACGATGCCCGAGTCGGGATAGAGCAGTGGAAAGTCGCAGAGGCCGATGTTGCACCGATTGGTCTGCGGATTCACCAGCGCATTCCCCTGCTGGGCCGCCTGGTACGCGCCATACGTTCCTTCGAAAACCGTCGTCGGCGTCAGCGTGTAGTCCACCGTCGCCGATCCGAGTGTGATGAACGGGAAGCGGTTGATCGTGTCGTTGAACCCTGGAATCGAGCCTGGCGTCGGCTTGATGGTCGCGCGCTGGCCGGCGTATTTCGCCGTGACGCGCAGCTTGGACGACTGCTGCCAGTCGACGCGAACGGTTGGTTGGTGCGTAAGGCGAACATCTTCCGGGGCGACGGTTTCGAGGTTGTAGTTGAGGCCGCTCGTGTTTGGTACCGGCCACTGCTTCAGCACGTTCACGCCGATGCCGTACAGCCGATTCTGCGGGATACGGCCGAGAACACCGCCGTCCTGGAAACAGCCGCGCGCGTCGGTGGCACTGCATGGCAGGTTCGTTGACGCGTCGCGGATCGTATTGAAGAGTGCGCCGTTGGCGTCGGTCGATTGCGAGAAGTCGCCCTGCCGCTCGAGCAAGCTGGGGACGCGGAACCGGTTAATGGCGCCGCCGGTCGTGCGCGGCCGATACTCGTGCCCATAGAAAAAGAACCAGCTGTTTTTTCCGCCGGGTTTTCCAATCGGCCCGCCGATCGTGTAGCCCCAATCCTGCTGCTTCGAGACCTGCTTCGGGTCGCCGTTACGAACGTTGACCCATGAGTTCGAGTTCCAGTCGGAGTCGCGCTTGATGTCGTAGGCCGATCCGCGGAACTGATTTGAACCGCTCTTGGTCACGCCGGTAATCTGCAGGCCGATGTTCCGGCCGTATTCCGCTTGATAGCCAGAGGCGATGACGCGAACCTCCGCGATCGCCTCGACGTTCAGCTGCAGCGCTTGACCGCCGGCGCCCGTGTCGATCGTGGAGACACCGTCGATCTGAAAGTTTGTCGTCGAACCCGGCTGCCCAATTCGCGTGGTGCCGAGGACACCAGGCGTCAGCGCCGCAAGGGCGCCGAAGTTGCGGTTTGAAATCGGGAGGTTCTGGACCGCCTCCGTCGTGATGGTGGCCGAGCGTTCGCCGGTCGTCGCCTGAATCAGCGGCGCTTCGCCGGTGACCGTGACCGTCTCGGCAAGCGTGCCGACTTCGATCGCCATCGTGCCGACCGCCACGCGGTCGCCAGGGCTGACGGCGACGTTGCGGCGTTCGAGCGTCTTGAACCCGGCTAACGACACACGCACGGTGTAACGATCGCCGGCGATATTTGTAAACGTAAAGTCGCCGCTTTCCGCGGTGGTTGCGTCCTGAGTTGTTCCGCGACTCTCGCTCACCAACGTCACGGTGGCGCCGGGAATGCTTCCTCCCTGCGCATCCTTGACGGTGCCGACGAGCGTCGCCGTCGCTTGTGCGAACACGGGCGAGGCGACCGCCGACATGACCGTCATGACCGCGGCAGCGACGAGAATTCTGCTGACATTCATTTCTCTATGTCCTTTCCGTCAATGCGCGACCAAACCTTCGGAGAACAGAAACATCGCTCCGCGCCGGTGGTGAAACTTTGTTTTTAGCTGCTGATGAGGGACAAATCCTATCGCAAGATAGAGGGAGTACCAACCAGGTTTTTGCTTAGGTGGGATCCAAACAGTTGGACTAATTGGCTGTCACGGTGATCATCGTTTCGGCGGCAGGCGGCGTGTCGTTCGTGCGCGCTCGATCGCGCGCTTCAATTCTCAAGAGGTAGCGCCCGGGTGGCACGTCCTTCAGTGGAATCTCCCGCGTGAAACTAAAGGTCTCCCAATTTTTCGCGGCGTCCGACCCGCCGTTGGGCACCGCATCTCGAGCGACGAAGACCTCACGCCCGTTGTCGCCAATGAGCCGCGCCGCCATTTCGATTTGGCGCGCTTGGCGCGACGGGTTGTTGTCGTAAATTTCCGCAAGCACCCCGAGCACGTCATTTTGTCCAAACGTGCGGCGAGTGGTCGCCGGCGCCGGCAACACCTTCTCGGCCTCGGCGTCGTGCTGCGCCGTCACTGTTTGCTGAGCGGACAGCGACGTCAGGAGGAGGCCGCTCACCATGAGCGGATCCTTTTTGAAATCAGGCACCCGCAGGTCGTAGAACACGGAGCCAGCCTGGCCGCCCGCGCTGTCGCGCGCGGCGACGCGCACCTGGTATCGCCCCGGCGCAAGCGTCATCCGTTGAGCGGCGCGAACACCATGCGTTTTTATTCGCTCATATGTGTTGGGGAGCACTGCCAGGTTCAGCTCGGATCGATAGCCCCGCTGCGCCTTTCCAGCTTCGCTCAGGCTGAAGAACGACAACTCGACGTTATCGGTAAGCAGTGATTTGGCGTTCGGCGGAGCGAACTGGAGACGCCCCCCGTCGAGCTCGATGGCGAGCGCCACAGACGCTTCTGCGGGCGTGTTCTTGAACGGCGCCGCCTGCACCGACAACGTGAGGCCGGCCTGTTGGACCGGGCTGTTCAGCACCTGGCGCAACTCGGCGGAGGTGTTGTTGGCGCCCCCACGGCGGCTCTCGCGGGCTCGCCTTGCCTCGTCGTCTCGCTTGCGCTCCTCGGCCGTCTTGCCGTACGGCGAGGGATATCCTTTTCGCGCCGCCACTTTCACGCCCGGACGTTTCACCCGCACCTCGATGGTGTGGAAGCGCCCATCGCGCGGATGCGATGGTGGGTTGTAGCCGAGCAGGTAATAACGACTGTTGGCCTGGACAATCCGCTCGAACGCATCGACCATCGAGTTCGAGTTGATCGCGGCAAATCCTCCAGTACCTTCTGCCAGCGTGCGCAGACTGCCCTGCGAGATGTTCATTTCCGATAACAACGCCTGGGTCCCCGTCATCGGCACGCCGTTCGGCTGCGTGCCCGCGTAGCTCGGCGGTCCCGACTTCGTCGTCTCGATGAAATCGGTCGTCATGCCGATCAGCCCGCGGGGATCGAGCGTGAAGAAGTTCACGTTCGCCAGAGCAGCGGCGGTCATCGCGTCGCGCGTCGCTCTGATGATGTCGTTCCCGCTCGTCGAGTCGACGAACGCGTCGGCCATGGGATAGTCGATGCCCTCGCTGAACAGGAGCAGCGCCTTGCGCCGTCCACGGACGCCGCCCAGGAATTCTGCGAGGTGTTTCATCGTCTCCAGTACGCCCACTGCTCGCTGGCCGCGCTCGAGGTCGCTCGGATCGTAGGACGCCGCCGGATTCATTTCCTTCACGCTCATCTTCTGCGTGACGTCGTCTTCGGGTGTCAGGAGCTGCGACTGATAGTAGAGCTCGATGCGTTCGACTTCGGCCGATTGCAGCCGCCGGCCGATGAACTTGTCGATGGCGGCGAGCAGCAACCCTGGATCGCTGGTGAATTCCTGCGCCAGATCGGTGCGTCCGCTGGTCGCGACGATGGCGGCGACGTCGCCTGCGCCGAAATATTTTTCGACAAACGCGCGGGCGTCTTTCCGGACCTGCCCGGTCCGAAGCGGGCTCACATCGAGATCGTCGAGGACGATCACGTACACGCGGCCGGCCGCCGCCTCGCGATTGGATCGCACGTCGGTTGCGACGGGGCGACCGTTGAAGAGAAACGGTGCCCGCCGCTCGAGCGGAATCTCGACGTAGGAGAACGTATCGATCTTCTGGGGTTTGCCGTCCTCGAACACGTCGAAGTCGTCGCGTGTGAGGCCGCCGACGAAATTACCCTGGGCGTCGGTGACGGTGACGTCCACGTCGACGTAGTTGACGCTGACCTGGAACGTGGCCGAAGGCGGAGCCTGTGGAGTTTGGGCGGCCAGCAGGCAGACACCCACGACGACGCCGACGAGCGTGAAGAAAGGTTTCACCTATCTAATAGGATAACCCTGCCAGACATACTCCAGCGCCTGCGGCAGCGTTTGATAGATCACGTTTGCGTCGGTGTGCCGCGCGCCTTCCGCGTACACGTAGCGGTACGCGTAGCCCTTTGACTTCAGGACTGCGGCCATGTGCTGATTGGCGAGGATCCAGTTGCCGAACGACGCTTCATCCCTGGCGGCGCCATTGTCGAACTCTCCGACTTCCATCCAGATGCGGATCGGTTTTTTCTCACTGTTGGGAATAAGCGTGGCGTGATATTCCCACGCGCCGTGCGGAGCGAGTGCGGTCGAGGGGCGCGCCTGGTTCACGAACGTTCCGGAATAGCTCAGCACTCTGCGGTAAAGCTCCGGATGGAACCACGCCATGGCGATGGCGCACGCGGCGCCCGAGCTGCCGCCCATCGTGGCGCGCCCGTCAGGATCTTTCGTGAGCGTCACCTTGTAATCCTTCGTCACCTTCGGGAGCACTTCAGTTTCGATGAACTGCGTGTAGGTGTCCGATACGGTGTCGTATTCCAAACCGCGCTGGCTGCCAGGACCGTCGCCGCCGCCGTGTTGGACCAGGACCGCAATCATGACCGGCAGCCGCTTGGCGGCAATCAAGTTATCGAGGATGACGGGGATCGTTAAGTGGTACTTCGGGTTGTAGCCGTCCTGCACGACGATGAACGGGGCAGCGGTGCCGGTCACGTACTGGGCAGGTACGTAGACAGCCACCGGCCGCTCGTAGGGCACCACGGCGCCAGGTTGATCGCGCGAGATGCCTTTGTAGATCTTGCTGTCTTCCGATTTCATCGTGAATCGATGAACCGTGCCGTGAGGAATCGCGTTATTGAAGATCAAGTCCGGCGAATTGGCGAACGGCGGCTTGATCGTGACATCGCCATCCAGCAGCGGCGACGGCGCCGGTGACGGCTGACCTCGCTGATCGGCGGCCATCGTGACGCCGAGCGCGAATGCCAGGCCAACCCAGAGAAGCATCTTCAGCATGCGGCGGATGCTAACACAGGCAGATTCAGGTGGACATCCAAGTATCACGCTGTGGGCCTGAGTTTCACGTGTTGACACTTCTCGGGATGACCACCTAAACTCGCGTCACCCAAATCACTAATTGAGGAGAAACACATGCGTAAGTTGCTCGGGCTGTTGACCGTTGCCGTACTTGTGTCCGCAGCGGCCGCGCCGGCCGTGGCGCAGGCGTTGTATGGATCGCTCGTCGGAAACGTGACCGACGAAACGGGCGCGGCCCTTCCCGGCGCGACCGTCACCGTGACGCAGACCGAAACGAACCTGTCGCGCGACGTTGTGACGAACGAGACCGGCGGCTACAACGTGCCCAACCTGCTGCCCGGCACTTATGAGGTCGCCGTCACGCTGCAGGGGTTCAAGTCATTTACCGCCCGCGGCATCGCGGTGCGCCCAGGCCTGGCCCTTCGCGTCGATGCGCGGCTGGGCCTCGGCACGCTGCAGGAGTCGATCGTCGTTTCCGGCACTTCGGTTGTCCTTCAAACGGAAAGTGCCGCTGTGCAGTCGCTCACAACGGCCGATCAGCTTGTGACCATTCCCACCAGCGGCCGCGCCTGGCAGACCACCGTCGCGCTGATGCCCGGTGTGGCGCAGCCGGACTACTCGCAGTCCGGCGGCAGCAACAATCCCACGCGCGCGATGGCCATCAGCATCAACGGCCAGCCGGCGAACAACACCGTGGTGCGCCTGGACGGCGTCACCCAGATCAACCAGTTCTTCCAGCAGATTCAGGCCTACAGCCCCAGCCTTGAATCAATCGAAACCGTGAGCGTGGTCACCAACAGCTTCGACGCCGATCAGGGAATGGCCGGCGGCGCGTCGGTGAACGTGCAGGTGAAGAGCGGCACGAACAACCTCAGGGGTTCTGCGTTCGAATTCGCGCAGGACTACAGGATGAAGGCGCACAATTACTTCCTCCCGCCCGGAGACCCCGCCGGCAGCGGCAGCGTGCACGTCTTCGGCGGCACGGCGGGCGGTCCCGTCGTCCACAACAAGTTGTTCTACTTCGGCAGCGTGGAGAGCACGCGCCAAAGAACGACAGCCGGCACCGCGTTATCCAATTCCGGCGCCAATGGGTTGCGGAATCTTCCGACGATGGACATGCGTGCCGGCAATTTCGCCGGCACCAACACGGTGATTTACGATCCGCTCACCGGTGCCGCTAACGGATCGGGGCGGGTGCCGTTCGCGTTTGCGAACTGCGGCATCAATTCGACCACCGACCCGCGATTTGATTCCTGCAATTTCATCCCGGCGAACCGCATCAGCCCGGTCGCGAAGGCCGTCCTGGGCAAGTTGATTGCGCCCACACTGCCGGGATTTCAGTCCAATTACTACGCCACGAACAAGTACGACACGGACTACCGGAAGTACGACGGGAAGATCACGTGGGTGCCGAACAACCGCGTGACGGTCAACGGCCGGCTGGGATACGCGACAAGCTACGAGGACAGTGCGCCCGAGATGCCGTTTGTGGATAACAACGGGGCCGTCACGAATGGCCCAAACAACCCCATCTGGCAGGGGCGCATCTGGGATTCCACGGTCCACAGTCACTCGTTGGCCATCACCGACATCGTGTCCCCGAACTTCGTGGTGGACGGTGTCTTCGGCTTTACGCGTACGGACATGCTGGCGCGCCCGCACACGGATGACTGCTGGGGAGACTTGTTCGCCATCCCAAACTCGTGCCAGCCGCCGTATGGCCGCAGCACGGCGGTTCCGGCGATGATTGCGTCGACCTGGTCGATCTCCGGCGGCGGCGAGCCGCGCGCGTATCGGGACCCGCAATGGGGCGGGAACCTCAACGCCGGGTGGACCAAGAGCGGCCATAACGTGAAGTTCGGCGGAGAGTTGAAGCGTCTCCATCAGAACCACTACGAAACACAGTCGCCGCGGTTCACGTTCACCGGCGGCCGCACCGCGTTGGGGCCGACGGGCTCGCCCAACAACTTCAACGCATTTGCGGACTTCCTCCTGGGCGAGGCGAACTCGCGCCGCTCGGAGATCATGACGCCGATGATCGGCATCGACCAGACCGGCCTGGATTTCCGGCCCGGCACGCTGCGCACCTGGCAGTTCGGTACGTTCATTCGCGACCAGTTCGAGCTTAACCGCCGGATGACGGTGTCGGTGGGTGTCCGCTGGGAGTACTACCCTCTGTCGCAACGGCGCGACCGCGGTCTCGAGGTATTTGACTTCGCGTCGAGACAACTGCTGATCTGCGGCCAGGCCGGCAATCCGCAAACCTGTGGCGTCACGGTGGAAAAGGATCTATTCACGCCGCGGCTCGGCTGGGCATATCGCCCCACCGAGTCGACAGTCATCCGCGTGGGGTACTCCCGCAATCCGGAGAACGACACGTCGGGCAGAGAACAGATGCCTCCCTTTAACGCGTTCCCGGCCACGATCATTTTCACGGAGACGGCGGCCAATACGTATACCGCCATTGGGACGCTGGCCCAGGGGCTTCCGAAGATCCCGATCCTGGATCTGACGGTGGGGCGCCTGAATCCGGTCAACGCCGGGCTCACCACGTATCCGCTGAACGCGGAGTTCGTGCGTGGAAAGATCTCGTCCTGGAACGTGAGCATGCAGCAGTTGCTCCCGTACAGCCACAGCCTCACGCTGGGCTATGTGGCAAATCGCCAGAATGGGATGACGCGCAGTGTGAACCAGAACTACGGACAGCTGGGCGGAGGAACCGCGAGCCAGCCGTACGCCTCCATCACGACCAACTCGATCAACATCCAGGCCCCTGAAGGCAAAGTCAAGTACGACTCGGCGCAGGCCAGCGTGAACAAGCGCATGTCCAACGGTCTGCAGTACAGCTTCGCGTATACCTACGCGAAGACCATCGACTGGTGGGCCGGCACGATCCCGCAGCCTGAGTACAGGTACCTGAATAGGGGGGAGACGGGGCTGCCGCACACGCTCAACATCTCGGCGGTGTACGAGCTGCCGTTCGGTCCGGGACGGAAGTTTCTGACCGACGGAACCCTCGGCCACCTCATCGGTGGCTGGCAGCTGAACTCATTCATCACGTCGCGCTCCGGCAGCGGGGTGGGCGTCAGCGCCAGCAATGCGCTGCTGAACGCTGGTACTGGGACCAACCAGAGAGCCGATCAGGTGAAGGACGAAGTGGAGATTTACGGTGCGGGCGCGCCGGGCCCGCAGACCGCGTATTTCGATGTGCTGGCCTTCAAGCCGGCGACCGAAATCCGCTTTGGAACGTCGCCGTGGCTCGCGTTCCGCGGGCCCAGCTACACGAACCTCGACATGAGCCTGTTCCGGACCTTCTCGTTCGCCAAGAAGACGTTGCAGCTGCGCGTGGAAGCGTTGAACGCGACCAACACGCCGCATTTTTCGAATCCCGGCACCAACGTATCGAACCTCCAGCTGAACACCGACGGTACGGTCAGGAACCTCAACGGGTTCGGCGTCATCACGTCCACCACCCGCACGGGCCGTCAGTATGACGAGCGGGAATGGCGGCTGGGGCTGCGGCTCGGGTTCTAGTGTGTTGCAGGGCGCCACGCCGGTTGCGCCCTGCGCGATAATGGAGAAGACATGCGAACGAGAAACATCCCTGCCTGGCCGCTGAGTCTTGTTTTGTGCGCCGTGATTTTCGGCGGCGTGGCCACGCGCTCGTTGCGCGGACAGGGACAGACCCCGGCGGCGAACGCGGCAACCCCTGACGAGTTCCAGCAGGCCGTGATGCCGGTGCTGGCGAAAAACTGCGTTGGCTGCCACAGCGATCGCCTCCACAGCGGCAACCTCAGCCTGGAACAGTTCCGCGACCCAACCGCCGCGCTCGGAAAGCCCGACGTCTGGCAGAAGGTGCTGGACAAGGTGACTGCCGGGCAGATGCCGCCGAAGCCTGCCGCTCCGTTGGCGGGCGCAGACCTGGCAGCGGTCACCGGCTGGATCAGAAAACTGCCCGGCGTGTCGGAGACGTCCGCGAGCGCCGGTCCGGTCAACCCGGGCCGTGTGACCGCCCGGCGGCTCAATCGCACCGAGTACAACAACACCATCCGGGATCTGCTCGGTGTCGCGGCGCGGCCGGCCGACGAGTTTCCGGTGGACGACTCGGGCTACGGCTTCGACAACAACAGCGACGTGTTGTCGGTGTCGCCGCTGCTGATGGAAAAGTACCTTCAGGCGGCGAAGACCATCTCGAAGCTCGCGGTCTACGGCGAGACGCTGCCGCCCAAGCCGGGCCTGATCGTGCGCCTGCTGAACCGGCGGTCGCAGGATAACTACGACGTGCTGAACGGCGGCAACCAGGGCATCTGGCTGCCGTATTCGCTGCGCGGCGCAATGTATGGCAAATACATCTTCCCGGTGGACGGTGAATACGAGTTCCGGCTTCGGATCGCGAATTTCCGGGCCGCCGAGGAAAACCCGGATGTGCCGAACGGACCCGGCGGTGCGCCGGCGCGCGGCGCAGGACGAGGTGCAGGACGAGGTGCGGGGCCTGGCGGACCGGGTGCCGCGGGTGCGCTCGGCGCACCAGGCACACCAGGCGCACCAGGCGCGCGCGGTGGTGGCGGCGGACGTGGGCGTGGCGCAGGTTTCGTGCGGCGCGACCCCACGCCGGAAGAACTCAAGGCGCGTGATGAAGCGGCGCGCAAGGCCGCACCGCCGCGGAAGCTGATTCTCGCCGTCGATGGCGTGCCCATCTTTTCTACGGTGATTGAGGGCAATGGCAGCTTCGGGTATTCACAAGGCGAGTTCACCACACGCGTGGCGGTGAAGGC
>JANMJM010000058.1:0-8545 GCA_031371345.1 Vicinamibacteria bacterium | reverse complement strand
AGCCGGAATCTGACGCCTGAAGGTGGCGACCTCGACGACCTTCGTGCCGAACTTCACGTGCGCCAGACGGAAGCGGCGGCCGATGATCCAGCAGTTCCTGAAGAGCCGCTTCACCTGATACGGATGCGCGGAGGTGCCGATATCGAAATCTTTTGGCGTGCGCTCGAGCAACAGGTCGCGGACGCTGCCGCCAACCAGATAGGCGATGTAATTGAATTGCCGGAGCCGGTAAAGAACCTTGAGGGCGTCGGGGTCTATGTTCTGGCGGGAGATCGGATGTTCGCTGCGGGGGATGATGACGGGGTCAGACATTAAAGGCTGATTGTAACGTTAGGGTTTGGCTTCACGCCAGTTGGGGCCGATGCCGACGTCGACGGTCAACGGCACGTTCAGGTTGGCCGCTTGCTGCATGGCGTCGCGAAGCTGCACCGATACGGCCTCCGCCATGTCCTCGGGCGATTCGACGAGAAGCTCGTCGTGCACGGTCAAAATCATGCGCGCCGGGCTCGCTTGAAGCACCTCGTGTACCTTCAGCATCGCGCGCTTCAGAATATCGGCCGCCGTGCCCTGAATAGGAAAATTCACGGTCATTCGCTCGGCGCCCATCCGAATCTGATTGTTCCGGCTGTTCAGCTCGGGCACCATGCGCCTGCGGCCGAACATTGTTTCGACGAACCCTTTCGTGCGCGCCTGCTCGACGGTGTGGTCGATGAACGAGCGGACTTTCGGGAAGCCGCCGAAATACGCGTCGATGAATTCCTGCGCGGCTCCAGGCGTGACGCCGATGTCGCGCGCCAGCGTGAAAGCGGTTTTGCCGTAGAGCAGCGCGTAGTTGATGATCTTCGCCCGCCGCCTGAGCTCGTGCGCGTCGAGGCCGCTGCTGGGGCCGAAGACGCTCAGCGCCGTACGTTCGTGAATGTCCTCCCCGCGCCGAAAAGCCTCGACGAGCGCGTCTTCTTCAGCAAGATGCGCCAGCACTCGCAGTTCGATTTGCGAGTAGTCAGCCGAAATCAGCACGTGTCCGGGATCGGCGATGAACGCGCGCCGAATCTCGCGGCCGAGATCGGTGCGAATCGGAATGTTCTGCAGATTCGGATCGCTGCTGCTCAGACGGCCGGTAGCTGCGACCGCCTGATTGAATGATGTGTGCACCCTGGTCGTCCGCGTGTGCACCAACTGCGGCAGCGCGTCGATATAGGTGCCTTTCAATTTCATCAGGGCGCGCCACTCGAGAATCAGCTTGGGCAGCTCGTGCGTGAGCGCGAGCTCCTCGAGCACGTCGACCGCGGTCGACGCCACTTTCGTCTTGCCGGTCCGCTTCGCCGTCGGAAGCTGCAGCTTTTCGAAGAGGATAATCGACAGCTGCTTGGGCGAGTTGATGTTGAACTCTTCGCCCGCGAGATCGAAGATGCGAGCGCTGCGCGACGCGAGCTCGGACTCGATGCGCTGCGACTGTCCCGCGAGCGACGGAAGGTCGATCCGGACACCGGCGGTCTCGATTGCCGCGAGGACCTGGATGAGCGGCATTTCCATGTCGGTCAGGAGACGGTCCATGCCGGCGTCGCGAAGCCTGGGCGGCAGTGCCTCGCCAAGCTGCCATGCGAGGTCGGAGCGCTCGCCGGCATATTTCAGAATCGCGCTCGCCGGCATCTGCGGCAGTGGAATCGCCTTCTGCCCAGATCCGCAAATGTCGTCCTGAACGAGCGCCTTGTAGCCGAGATGCTCGAGCGCCACTTCCTCGAGTGTATGGCTCGACCGTGTCGCATCGAGCACGTAGCTGGCGAGCATCGTGTCGAACTGGAGGCCCTGAAGATGGATGCCTTCATGGGCCAGCATCATCAGATCGAACTTCAGGTCGTGCCCGATTTTTCCGATCGCCGGATTCTCGAGAACGCCCTTCAATGCGGCCAACGCGCTCTTCCCCGTGATGCCCGAGACCTCGTCGAGCGCGGTGTGTCCGATAGGAATGTAGCGCGCGCGACGAGCGGCGGTTGAAAACACGATGCCCACCATCGAGGCCCTCATGCCGCCCGGGCAGTCGCCGATCACGCTCATCGCCATCGTCCCGGAGTGTTCGAGCTCGCTCACGAGGGCCGCCAGTCCGGCTTCGGAGGAAACGGCCTCGTAGTCGGCGTCGACGGTGTCGGCCGTCGGCGCATACTCGGTGACGAGCGATCGAAAGCCGAGCGCCGAGAACATCTCGAAGCAGCGCTGGCGATTTGGCCCCTTGTAATCGAAACACGAGATGTCGACGTTCGACAGCGGCACATCGGTGCGAATCCGCAGCAGTGCGCGGCTGTCGCGTGCCGAATCGGTATGAGCCAACAGCGCCTCCCGATATTTCTTCTGCGTCAGGGACGCCGCGTGCGCGAGGAGGACGTCGAGCGAGCCGTGTGTGGAGATCAGATCGCGCGCACCTTTTTCGCCGATGCCGGGCACGCCTTTGATGTTGTCGATGGCGTCGCCCATCAACGCGAGCACATCGACGACTTGGGCGGGAGTGACGCCGAACTTTTCCTTCACGCCGGCCTCGTCGTACCACACGCCTTCATCCCTCGGATTGAATACGCGGATGCCGGCCTGATCGCTCACCAACTGGAAAAAATCCTTGTCGCCCGTCACGATGGCGACGCTGCGTCCTTCGGCGGCCGACCTCATCGCCAGCGTGCCGATGACATCGTCGGCTTCGAAGCCGGCGTAGGTGAGCACCTGCACGCCCATCGCCTCGCACGCCTCGTGCACGAGAGAAATTTGTTCGGCGAGGTCGGACGGCATCGGCGCGCGCGTCGCCTTGTAGTCGGCGGCGAGCGCGGATCGGAACGTCGGCCCCGACAAATCGAACGCGGCGGCGATGCACTTCGGATCGTGGTCGGCGATCAGCTTGCGCAACATCGTCACGAACCCGTAGATCGCGTTGGTCGAGCGGCCGTCGGGCCCCGTCAACCCACGAATCGCGTGGTACGCCCGATACATCTGATTACTGCCGTCGATGAGAAAGAGTGTTGATTTTGGCAAGATTGGTCGCTGAAGCTGTGAGCTGGTGACTATCTAACTCAGTATATCATTTGGGGTTATGGCTCTGAGGCGGCTCGCGCTCGTGGCGGTGTCCCTGGCTATGCTTGCCGGGTGCCGGACACTGGGCGTCCATCGATATGAATATGATCAGCGCCTCGATCTGGCGCTCGACGGTTCAGCCATCGTCGATGTGAAC
The DNA here is from genome assembly GCA_031371345.1 of Vicinamibacteria bacterium. Lineage (GTDB taxonomy): Bacteria > Acidobacteriota > Vicinamibacteria > Vicinamibacterales > JAMQPK01 > JAMQPK01. The sequence goes on along the minus strand of JANMJM010000058.1, from coordinate 5,334 downwards.
GCGTCGATTGCAGCGCTGGTCGCGCTGCATGGGGCTACCCTTGATGTGGATCCTGAGGCGCGCCTCGACCGCGACGGGATTCGACGCTTGTTTGAAGGGCCTGGATCGACCATCCGCCAACTGAGCACTTTCAGACGCCACGGTCGCCGGTTCGTGCACGTCCAACTCGAGGTGAGCGACATTCGCCTGCTGCCGAAAGCGGCGCCGTTCTCCTGGTCGTGTTATGAGCTCGCGAGGCAGGACCAAGGCTACAGATTTCTTCAGGATGTCGGATCCGCTGCAGGCAAGCCAGTTGGAGACGTAGGATGGCGCGGCGACGAGCTGGTGGCGTTTCGGATTCATCTGCCGAGCCGCATCCGGTTCCACAACTCGTCCGACGCCATCGAGCGCGGCAACAATCTGGTGTGGGAACAGTCACTGAAAGATCGCCTGGCTGGTGCGCCGCTTCGTTTGGAAGCGCGGATGGATGCGCAGTCGATTCTCTATCGCACGCTGTGGTTGTTCGGCGGCACGTTTGCCGCCGCCCTGACGATGCTCGCCATCATCGTCTGGTGGATTCGACGAAAGGGAAGGAGCGTACTTCCGTCATGACATCTTCTTTTGGCGCCAAGCCAGCGGTGCTGCGCTGCAGCCGCTGTGGCACCTACGTCGACTGGTCGGAGGCGCGCGCGCAGGTCGTCTGCGAGTGCCGGCCGCGGCTCGAGCTGCCGCCCGTGCTCGTCCGCGAAGCCGGGGACGGCGAACGCCAGATGGCGCTCGACCTTTTCAGGCGAGACTTTGGCCGGACCGGCATCGTGGCGTTCGGTCAGGTGATGGATCTGGACGCGGCGCCCATCCTGGTGGCTGAAATGAACGCCGAGATCGCAGGGGCTCTCGCATACCGGCTCGTCGATGCCGGACTGCACATTGTCGCGCTCGCTACCGACCCCATGTGGCAGCGGTCGGGCGTTGGCGGCTATCTGGTCGCCGAAGCCGAACTGCTCGCCAGGCGCCTGAATATTCCTCGCGTCATCGTGTCGATGACGAACGATAATCTGCCATCGCTCTATTTCTACCAACGCCGAGGGTATTTCGTCAGCGAATGGATTCCCAACGGTGTGGCGAAGCACTCGAAAAGCGCGAGCCTCATCGGGTTCGGCGGTATTCCGATCCGCGACGAAGTTCGTCTAGAAAAAATGATCGCGTCAATAGCGTAATCGAAGGAGGAGATCTGTGAAAAAAATTGCTGTCGTCATGTTGTGCGCGCTCTGTGGAGCGACGCCGTCGTACGGCCAGGGCCGCCAGGCTGCGCCGCCAGAACCCCCGGCGACCGAAACCGTAGCGCCAGGAATTCCGGGCGTCGTGGCAGCTGGAACGAAAGTGGTGGTGCTCAAGGACGGCCTGCAAGGCGCAGAAGGTCCGCTGATGTTGAAGGATGGCAGTCTCATTTTCACTGAGACGCAGGCCAATCGCGTCACGAGGATCGACAAGGACGGCAAGTTCTCGACATACCTCGAGAACACCAACCGCGCGAACGGCATGGGGCTCGACTCAAAGGGCCGGCTGCTCGCGACTCAGGCGAACACTGTGGCGGTGATCGCGCCAAAGGGCAGTGAAGCGGTGCTGGCCGGGCCCTACAAGAGCCGCCCCAACGATCTCGTGATCGACAGGAAGGACGGCGTCTATTTCACGAACACGCCGGGGGTGTTTTACATCCCTTCCGGCGGCCAAGCGGTTCAGGCCGCCGAGGCTCCCAGCCCTCACGGCATCATCCTGAGCCCGGATGAGAAAACGCTCTACGTCGCCGACTCCAGTGGAATGTATGTCATTGCGTTCGACGTTCAGGCGGATGGCAAACTCACCAACCGGCGTAACTTCGGGAAGTACGAGGGAATGAACTTGACGGAGGCCAATCCCGAGAGCCACGCAGACGGCATTGCGATCGACAGCGACGGGCGAGTCTATGTGGGCGTCTTGACGGGCGTCGAGGTATTCAGTCCGCAGGGCAAGCATTTGGGACTGATCCCTGTTTCGCGCCGCCCACAGAATCTCGCGTTCGGAGGGCCCGGCAAGAAGACGCTGTATCTCACCGGCACTGGTGGTGCGGTATTCACTGTTCAGATGCTGTCGCATGGCTACATGGGGCGCCCGAGATAACGCGTATCGGCGTCACGCGTCGCGGCTGAGTCGCACGACGGCGCCGATCAGGTTCTCGGCGCCGATCGACAAGTACAAGTCGTGATCATTTACCGACAGGCTGAACGCCACACGGCGCTCGAGATGTGCGACGAGCGCCGTGACCAGGCCGCGATCGATCGAATAAAGCTCCAACGCCGCGGCGTTGTGAATTCTTTCACCGGCAAGCTGTTTCAGGAATTGCGTCGGGTCTTTGTGGGTGTAGACAACCACACGGCCCGACGCTTTCGACGCTTTGTGTAGACGCGCGGCGTCGGGCGTGCCGATGTCGATCCACGTTGTGATGGCGCCGGTGAGATCGCGGATGGCGATCGTCGGTTCATCCGGATCCGAGACACCGCGTGAAAACTCGATGCCTTCCGTGTACTCGAGCAAGTACGCGAGAAGCCGGGTCACCAGATACTCTTCCGACTCCGAAGGATGTCGCGCTATCCGCAGCGCCAACGACTCGTACACGTGACGATCGGCGTCGGCGAGCTCGATCTCGAAGTTGTAGATGGTCGCGCCCAGCGCCATGCTGGAAGCATAATATCCGCATGGCGCAGAACCAGACGTATCGAGCGGGCGGGCCGATTGAGGACTACTGCCGTGTGTGCAAGACCGATCGCACGCATACCGTGATCGCCGTCGATGGCGAGGGTTGGCCCGTGCGCGTCGCCTGCGGCTTTTGCCAAAGCGAGCACAACTATCGCGGCGGGCCCAGAGTCGCAACGTCGAGCGCGCCGCCGGCTGTGAACCATACCTCCCGCGCGCGTTCGCCTGGGGCTGCACCGTTTCCGATCGTGAGCCATCGAGAGAGGACGGCGCCTGCGATGACGCCCACGGCAGATGATCTCGAGCTGCTGCTGCGCCGCATCATCCGCGAGGAAGCCGGCATCACGCCGGCCGTGCCCGCCGAGAAATGGCGAGGCGGTACGCTGGTGTTGCGGCCGGGCGCCGAAGGGCTACAGGAAAAAAGCTGGCCGATCGAAACCTTCTTTCACAAGATTGTGATGGTACGCAACCGGCTACGCACGCTCGAACAGCAGGTGAACGCATCCGATCTGTCGGAGGATCTGAAGGTGAAACTGCAAACCTACGTGAGCGGCTGTTACGGATCGCTCACGAGCTTCAACGTGCTGTTCGCCGATAGCGCGGATCAATTCAAGGGAAGCGGTGGCGACGACTGATTACCAACCTCGAACTCGCCGTGGTGGTCGCAATGCTGACGCACGCAGCGTGTGCGCAGACACCAACGAACCCGTCGCCGATCGCCCTGGGTGCGTGGGGCGGCGATCACGTCGGCATGACCGTCGAGAACGCCGGCGCGCATTTCGAGTTCGATTGTGCGCACGGCGAGGTCGCGACGGCGCCCGTGGCCGACACACGCGGCCAGTTCAGTTGGGCCGGCGCGTTCATCCGTGAGCATGGCGGACCTATTCGAGAGGGTGAAGCTCCCGATTCGCATGCGGCAACCTACGCCGGTACAGTGACGGCGAATAAGATGCTGCTGACTGTGCGGCTTACAGATCTTGGCGAGATGGCCGGTCCGTTCACGCTCAATTACGGCTCCGCCGGGCGTGTGGTGAAGTGCTTATGAAGCGTCCACGTCTCATGGAACCGGAAGCTCCAGCGGCGGTCCGCCGGGTTGCAACGGCGTCGAGCCGGTCCAATGGATGGCGGGCGTGCCAGGCACGAAGTGCTCGTCGAGCGCGAAGAGAGTATTGATGCGGACGAGGCGCGCCGGCGCGCCGTTTGCTTTTCCCTGTCGCGCGAAGACCTCGGCACGAATAGCGCGCACATCTTTGATAGTGGCGCGTGCGGGCAGCGGAATGGCCGCACGGAAACAGCCGTCACGGACGATGCGGTAGTCGCTGAGCCCTCGGTCAGAGGAGATCCACTGGCCGTCTACACGAACGGCAAATGCCAGCGCCTTTTCCGCCAGCTCGCCGCACCCTTCCACAAAGACGAACTCTCGCGGGTCGCGAATCGTCCCGTGGCCGGGCGCCGGATCGGCGGTGATCTTGCCTTCGCGTTTCAGCTCCTTGGTCATTAATTCGTACAACCACGGATGCATATCCATGACGGCTTCACGCGACACATCACGAAGCTGAACGGCCGCTGGCGCCGGCGCGTAGCGGACACGTGTCGATCCTTCAGGCAGCACCATGTTGTTGCTGGTGCTCACCCACAACAAGGGATGACGACCTTCACGGCGGCCGTTAAACGGCAGAATCTCGTGCCTTGGCCCTTGAATGTCGTCGGCCAGAATCGCGCCCCGGTCATCGATCTCCACGCTGTACACGTACTCGATGTCGGTCGTGCGCCCCCACGTAGCCATCAGACGATCGGCCGGCGTTCCACCATCCTCATTAGTGAAGATCACCGAATAGCGATAGCGCGTCCCGCGTGAGGTCGGCTCAGTCTCGTACCACATGAACACCGGGACGTCGGTGTACTTCCCAACCGTATCCGGTCGTGCATGGAGGATCGGTGCGAGGGAGACGGCCGTATAATCGCGCGCGTTCGCGTCTATCAGCGCGACGTGTATCGCGCCAACGGCAACGAGCGCGCGGCCACGCAGCTCTGTCGACGTGAGCGCGGCATCTTCATCGACGACGAACGTGTGGCGACCGGGCTCCACCCGTCCCAGCATCACCTGATATTCCGCGCGTCCGGTGCGAACGATCGGAAGATGCTGGACATAGCGGCCGTCGAGCGCGAGCGACAGGACGCCGGCTTCGCGACCCGCGACGTCCCATGAACACAGACTGCAGGTCGCTGTGATCGTCGCGAGGGCTTCCGCCGGGACCGTCGTCTCGAACGTCGTCGTCGCGATCTCGCCCCGGGCCGATCCCACAGCCAAAAGCACCATCACGCCGGCGAGCAAGAGAGCTCGACGACCGTTCGTCATCAGAAACCGAGGCGAAGCGACAACTGCATCACGCGCGGATCGCCACCGAGCGTAGAGATCACGCCGGCGGTCGCGTTTACGATGTTGCTGTCCGGAAGGCCAAAATTCGCCCGGTTAAACACGTTGAAAATATCCCACCGCAGCGTCGTGTTGACGCGGTGTGTGACGTCGATGCGGCGCTGCAGGCTGATATCGAACGACAGCCAGCCCGGCCCGCGCAGTATGTTGCGCCCGGCGTTGCCAAAGGTTCCCGATGTGACGCGCGT
>JANMJM010000024.1:0-3472 GCA_031371345.1 Vicinamibacteria bacterium | reverse complement strand
GCCCGAGCGTCGGCGCAAACGACAGCTTCTTCGATTTCGCGTACGCGATGAACTCGGGGTTCATCCCATCGCGCGCTTCGTGCATGAAGTCGGTGACGCCTAAATCCGCGAGCTGACGTACCTGCGCGGCGTTGCCGATGTGTGCCACGACTGGTATCCCCTGTTTTTTCGCCTCGTCCACGATGGCCGACACGATCTCGGGTGTGAATCCCGGCATCCAGATCTTGATGAAGTCGACCTTCAGGTCTTTATGTGCTTGAACGCCGGCCCGTGCTTCTTCCGGCGTCGCGGGGTGGAGCGTGGGGGCACCGGGATACGGACCGTTAATGTTAAATCCCTGTCCGGCGCTGTAGACGCGCGGCGAGGGGAATTTACCTTCGCGCGCTTCGGTATACACGTGCATGATTTCCGGTTTGTCGTTGCCCGTCATCCGGATGGTCGTCACGCCCCAGTTGAGCGCCACCGGCAGTAGCTTCCGCATGACATCGGCTGGCTGATTCAGGTGACAGTGCACATCAACAAGGCCGGGAATCAGCGACTTTCCCGCGGCGTCGACAACGGTCGCGCCTTGTGGAATTTGCACGCGGGCGCGTGGGCCGGCGGCGGTAATGCGGTCGCCTTGCACAAGGACAACGGCGTTATCGACAGCGGGTCCGCCGGTGCCGTCGATTAACTTCGCACCGACGATAGCGGTGACGGGGCCGGCCGCTCCGCGCTGAGCCTGCGGCGCGGCCGAACAAACGAAGAGCAGTGTCGTGCATAGGATCAGCCCCTTGGTCCGCATCGTTCCTCCCTCACTGGTCGCGAATTGGCAGCGGTAGTTTAATGCGGACTGGCCCGGAGCCTGAAGCCCAAAGCCCGAGCCTAGTTGGGGACTTGCAGATCGGGCATCGGGGCGGCGACGAACAGCCTGCGGCAGGGTTTTGAAATCATTCGGGCCCAGAACGTCGACTTGGTGCGTCGCGCACTATCGGTGGCGATGCCGGTGTTCGCATACATCTGTCTGTAGAGCTTAGAAATCAGCAGGAACAGCAGCTTGGCCTTCAGCGACTTCACAATGCGTGCGCGCTCCCAAATCGCGGGAATGCTGTAGAACTGATCCCACGTGGTCTGCGTGCCGTTGCGAATGTCGTCGGCCGTGAGCGAGGGATGCGGTGTGTAGACCTTCGGGCGCTGATGCGACGGAATCAACCAGTACCGGGTCAGCGGATAGCCGCCAATCCGCGTCGGATCGGATGCCATCGTTTCTTCCCACTTCATAAAGTCAACCGTTCCGGGAAACGGCGTCAGCATGACGAACTGCGCAAACGCGATGTCGGCCTTCTGCGCCAGTTCTGCCGTCGCGGCGAACGTGTCGGCTTTATCTGTCGGCAGACCGAAGATGAACGAGCCAAGAATGTGCACGCCGTGCTTGCGGAATTCCTTCAGCCGTGTGACGAGCTTGTCGCCCGCGTAATTGAAATCCTTGAACACGGCCTTCAGACCTTCCGCCGTGACCGACTCGACGCCGACGAGGGCGCCGCGGATCTTCGCTCGGTTCATCGCTTTCAGAAATTCCGGATCCTCGGCGGCTTCCATTGTGATCTGGGTGTAGAAGATCAGATCGTCGGGAAGCTTCGCGAGCATCTCCATGAGATCGAAGCGTTCCTGCCGAATCGCCTTCAGCGACTCGAGTCGCGCGGTGTTCCCCTGCCGCTCGGCCAGCCTCAGGTCTTCCATCGTAACCGGATAAAAGTTGTCGTCCGAGAGCAGGATGAATCGGAACCCCATGCGTCGGAGCTCAACAATTTCCCGCACGACCGCGTCGGCCGTGCGCTGACGCGGCTGCTGCCCGTCGGTGCGCCAGACCGAGCAGAACGAGCAGTGCTTCGGGCAACCGCGAAGCGTTTGCACCGAGCCCCACATGTATTTGTCGCGGTCGAGCAAGTCCCATCGAGCGGGTTGGAACGCCGAACCACTCACGCGCCCGCCGTCATACGTATCGAGAAGCGTGCCGCCTTTGCAGTGCTCGAGCACGGTCGACCAGACGAGGTCGCCGTCACCTTTCACAACCGTGTGCGCGGCGCCAAGCTCCCGCGATTCGTCCGGATACAGCGTTGGGTGAATCCCGCCAAACACAACAGAGGCACCGCGCTTCCGCGCTTCCCTCCCGATTTCGTACCCACGTAACGCGTTGCTGGTATGAATGCCGACGCCGACGACGTCGCCGGCCGCAATGCTGTCGTAATTGATGCGATCGACGGTCTCGTCGATGATTCGGGGGTCGCCATACTCGCGAGGGGTCGCCGCGGCAAGCACGTAAAGCCACCGTGGAGTGATGACTGCCGTACCGAACGACACGTCGCTCGGATTGACCAGGTGGATTTTCATGACTGGACCATTAACTCTACATGAAGCCACCAATTGGGTTGGTAAGAAATAAGGATAGGGACGCCCGCCAAAGGGCCGACGGTGCCAAACACCAACTCAAAACGGTAGCCCAGAACACCCTGGCGCCCCGTCTCGAACCTTCCGCGAATCACCTTCTCGAACGTGCGTCCATCCCGCTCGAACTTCGCCATTGGCGTGGCCTCGAGCAAGCGCAGTTCGTACAAGCGGTCGCCGTAGATGTAGGTGACCGTCTGCGCCGGAATCGGTACTCCCCGCAGCGCCTGATCCGTGCTCGTACGGATCACTTCGGCTGCAGAGCTGAGAAATCCGGGACGAACGCCGTCGGGCCGGTCAATCGTCCTCGTTTGCGTAGATCCATCTCGCAAGGCCAGTCGGAAAACGGCGTCGGCTTCGCGGTACGTCAGCGTGTTCGGGGCTTGGAGCACCGCGAGCCGAGCATGTGCCTGACGTTGGGTGATGCTGCTGCGTATCGTGTTAAACGGACGGCCGCCTGCGGCGTCGGCTTTCACATCGGACAGCCGTTTCTCTGAGTCTTTCGACATGACGCCGAAGACTTGACACTCGCCGGCCCGAATCTCTTCGGCCAGGAAACCCCATTTATTGAGCTTGGCCGGCGCTTTCGCCGGATCCGATCCAATCAGGAGTTGGTAGGCGTGATCCTCTCCGGTTCCGCGCCAGCGAATCACACCAGAGCCGACGTCGTCGCGTCCGATCCATATCAGCAAGGCACGCACGCGCCCCGACATTTTGTATGTGTGTTCTTTCGTAATGGGAAGGCTGAGGCCAGGAATTTCGCTCGGAATAACGTCCCGCGATGCCGATTTCGGCGCGGCCGCGCCGAAAACGGCGGCGAACGAAAGCACGAGCAGAATGGTTGCGCGGGTGGTCATACGCCCTCTCAGTTCAGAAACTTTTTGCGATCGATGCGCCGGCTTTGGTAATCGACCCGCCGACCGCCGCGCCTGCTTTCCGCGTGGCCTGACCAATCGTCGCGCCGAATCTCCAGCCACTCGGAGATGTCTGCGGGAGCACTCCCGTGGGTTCGATCGGTGGCGTGTCGATCGCGGGAAACGATCGCGCG
>JANMJM010000232.1:0-53951 GCA_031371345.1 Vicinamibacteria bacterium | reverse complement strand
GAAGGCCGTCATGGCCGGGCTGGCCGGCAAGACCGTTGACGGCAAAGCCGTGAACGAGCTCGTCCGCCGCAAGCTCGTGGGATGAAGCCCTCTCTCCTCCGCTCGGCTGGCGTCATCGGGATCGCGACGATGACCAGCCGGGTGCTTGGTCTCGTCCGAGATCAAGTCCTCGCGTATTTTTTCGGCGCCGGCGACGCGATGGATGCGTTCCGGATCGCCTTTCGCGTCCCCAACATCCTGAGAGATCTCTTCGCTGAAGGCGCGATGAGCGCGGCATTGGTGCCGACGTTCACGCGGTCGCTCGCCGAGGGTGGCAAACCCGCGGCGTGGCGCCTGGCCAGCAACCTCATCAGCCTCCTGCTGCTCATCACGGGCCTCGTCGTGTTGGCGGGGATCGTGTTCGCGAAGCCGCTCGTGAGCCTCTATGCCGGCGATTTTCGCGACGTTCCAGGCAAGCTCGAGCTGACGATCGGCCTCACGCGAATCATGTTTCCATTTCTGATGATGGTGGCCGTCGCGGCCGCGTTCATGGGCATGCTGAACGCGCTGCACCGGTTCTTCATTCCTGCCTTGTCGCCCGCGATGTTCAACGTCGGCACGATCGTTTGCGCTCTGACGCTCGTCCCGCTGGCGTCCCATTTCGCCGTCGCGCCGATTCTCGCGATTGCCGCGGGCACCCTCGTCGGAGGCCTGGGACAAGCCTTTCTGCAGTGGCCGGCGCTCCGGCGCGAAGGATTTCGTTATCGGCCCACGCTTGATCTCCAGGATCCGTGGCTTCGAGACATCGGGCGCTTGATGTTGCCAGCCGTCGCGGGACTGGCAGCCGTGCAGATCAACCTCTTCGTCAACAGCTGGTTGGCCACGAGTCTCGGCACCGGAGCCGTGTCGTGGCTCGATTACGCGTTTCGATTGATGTACATGCCGATTGGCTTATTTGGTCTTTCCATCGCCACCGCATCCCTGCCCGGCATCTCGGTACACGCGGCCGCCAACAACGACGCCGGCGTCCGTGAATCGGTGTCGAACGGCTTACGAATGATGCTGATGCTGAACGTGCCAGCGACCGTTGGTCTCTTCGTGCTGGCGACCCCCATCGTGCGGCTCATCTTCGAACATGGGCGATTTACTCCCGCCGACACCGCCGCAACCGCGTCGGCGCTCGTGTTCTACGCGCCGGGGCTGGTCGGCTACTCGGCGGTGAAGCTGATGTCGCGCGCGTTTTATGCCCTCGGCAACAGCCGGATTCCGATGCTCGCCAGCGCCGTCAGCGTGGCCACGAACGTCGTCTTTAGTCTCTTGGTCATTCGCCTGCTCGGCCATCGAGGCCTCGCGCTCGGCACGGCGCTCGCCGCGCTGACCAACGCCGGGATGCTGTTATTTTTTCTGCGCGATCGCCTCGCCGGTCTCGAAGGCACACGCGTGCTCATGACGCTGATGAAAATCTCCGCGGCGTCGCTGCTGATGGCGCTCGCCGCGTATCACGCGGAGCGGCTCCTCCACATTCCCTTCCCTGGCAGCCATGTGTCCACTCAAGGCGTGCGCGTGTTCGGCGCCATTGCCGTTGGCGTCATCGTGCTTGCCGCCTCTGCCCAACTGCTCCGCATCGAGGAATTCACAGAGAACGTTCGCCTGCTGAAACCGTGGTAGATTCGGACGAATGCGCCGGTATCCATCCACGCGCGACCTGTCCTATTCGTTCGGGCCCGGCGGCCTCACGCCTGCCATCAAAGCGCTGATCATCGCCAACGTGGTGATGTTCGTGCTGTCGATGTTCATTCCATGGATTACGGAGTATCTGGGCCTGATGCCGGCCGCCATTTTTCAGCAGTTTCGCATCTGGCAGCCGGTCACGTACATGTTCCTGCATGGCACGCTGAGCCACATCCTGTTCAATATGCTCGCGCTGTGGATGTTCGGCACCGAGCTCGAGCGCATGTGGGGTACGCCGGCGTTTCTCCGCTACTACTTCGCCACCGGCGTGGCCGCGGGACTCACGACGATCCTCGTCTCGACGCTGCCGTTGGCGATGACGGCTCGGCTCTTTTATTCGGTGACGATTGGCGCATCAGGCGCCATCTATGGATTGCTGCTGGCCTACGGTGTGACGTTTCCCAGCCGGCCGATCTACATCTATTTTCTGTTTCCGATTCAGGCGAAGTACTTCGTCATGATCATGGGCGCCGTCGCGCTGCTGTCGGCCATGGGCGACACCGGCGGCGGCATCGCCCACATCACGCATCTCGGAGGTCTCGTGGCCGGCTACGCGCTGCTTCGCGGCCGGCGTTTCAGTCCCGCTGCCGAGGTTCGCTACCGGTTTCTCCGATGGAAGATGGATAAGGCGAGGAAAAAGTTCGGGATCTATTCTGGCGGAAAGCGCGACGACTGGGACAAGCGTGTACACTGAAGACTGGAAAGTAAAAACTAGAAAACTTGAAAGTAAGTAGGAAACTTTTCGAGATACTTTCCAGTTTCCAGTTACCTCCGAAGACTCCACGGAAGCCTTCCGCCGCCAATCATCAAACCTACCAGCGCGCCAAGTATTGGGAGGCCGGTCGCATCGGTCAGATACGAATATCTGAATATCGCAGCGGCAGCCACCTGGAAGTTCAACACCATGACGAGACACAGCGCGGCCGCCAGCCGCGTCCAGATTCCCAGCGCAAGCGCCAGCCCGCCGATCATCTCCGCGAGCGGGATAATGCGCGCGAAGATCGGTGCCCCGGGCATCATGCGATCGAGATACCAACGGCTAATAGGCGTCGAGGCGCCGAGCCACTGCGACAGCTGATTGGCGAGCGGTGTCGAATCGAGTAGCCACGACGCTTTGCTCAGGCCCATGAAGAACAGATACACACCCAGAGTGATGCGAACCAGCAACAACCCCGCGGCCTGGCCCTTCTGACCTTTCGGTCCGCCCGATTTCTGAGCGCTCTGCGACTGGCGCATCACTGAAATCCCATCTCGTGCAACGCCGCAATGCGGTGTTTCATGGGGGGATGCGACGCCATCAGGTTCGCCCATTTTCCCTCGCGAAGCCCGATCGAGCGCCCGAGCGGATCGGCGATGCACAAATGAGCGGTCCCGCGCTTGATGGCGGCCGTCGGGGCGTCGGCGCCTTCAATTTTTCCGAGCGCACGCGCGAGCGCCAGCGGGTTGCGCGTGAGTTCGGCAGCCGATGCGTCGGCAAGATACTCACGCCGTCTCGACACCATCATCGCCAACGCCTGGCCGATGAGCGGAGCGAGGATGACCGCAATGATCCAGATCACCAGGAGCACGAGGCCTGCGGCACCGCCGCCCTTGCCGCTCTTCCGGTCGCGGCTGCCGCCGCCCATCCGCAGGCCGCGGCCTGCCCAATCGGACAGCAACACGGCCGCGCCGACCATCGCGGCGATGACCGTCATCAATCGAATGTCGAGATTCCGCACGTGGCTCAGCTCGTGCGCGACGACCGCCTGAAGCTCTTCTCGGTTCACCGTATCGAGAAGGCCTTTCGTGACTGCGATAGACGCATGCGCCTGATTCCGCCCGGTGGCAAAGGCGTTTGGGTCGGGATCCGGAATCACGTAGACCTTCGGTCGCGGCAAGCCGGCGGCGATGCTCATCTCGTCGACGACATTTTCGAGCTGGCGCAACTTGAGGCGGTCTTCGTCCGACGCGGCCGCCATGACTCGGTCGACCGCCACCGCACCGCTCGACAGCAGCACAGCACGATCCCCGCCGTAGTAGCTTGATAAGGCCGACACCGTGCCAATGCCGAGCGCAAACAGGCTCCCGATCGGAAACGGCATGTCGCCGCCGCCCAGATACAACCGATCGAAGCCGTAGCCCAGAAACCCAATGAAGGCGACGAACACGGCCATCACGGCCCATGTTCGACGCCGGTTGGAAGCCTGCTGCTCGAAAAGATTCCCGGCCAGACCTACTTCCTCATCGAGAGATCGACGGCCGGCACTTGGCGCTCGGCTGCGTCGGTCAGCTCGAACAACTCGGCTGGCTTGAAGCCGAGCATCGAGGCCATCATGTTGGAGGGAAAGGTCTGTTGAGAGGTGTTGAACCGGGTCGAGATGTCGTTATAGAACTGCCGCGCAAAGCCCACCTTGTTCTCCGTTGACGTCAGCTCTTCCTGCAGCATCTTCACGTTTTCGTTGGCCTTCAACGTGGGATAGTTCTCGGCGACGGCAAAGAGCCGTCCAAGCGCCTGCGAGAGCTCTCCCTCTTTCCTGGCCGCATCAGCTGGGCCGGTGGCCGAGACGGCACGGGCACGCGCCTCCATCACTTGCGTGAGCGTGTCGCGCTCGAACTCCATCGCCCCGCGTACCGTGTTGACGAGGTTTGGGATGAGATCGTGGCGTCGTTTCAGTTGAACATCGATCTGGCGCCATCCGTTCAAAACCTGATTGCGCAGACCGATCAATCGGTTGTACAAGGAAATAATCCAGATCACGAGCACGATGATGATGCCAAGCAGCGCCCAAATCACCACGGGACCTCTCTTTTGTGTTTCGCATGGGGCCCCACCCCCATGCGCTGCCGTCGCTTACGCTCCGGATCGTGGGTCGATCAGTTATCTGCTTTGTCGGCGTCTCCGATGGCCCGGCACCGAAGTGGCGCTCATTCCAGCCAATCGTGACGCGCCGGGCTAAAGACCCCCAGCACGAACGTGTCGTCGAGGGCTTCAACCTGGTGTGCCACGCCCGGCCGGATGTGCAGCACTTCGCCTTCCCGCAGCGTCACTTCTTCACCCTCGACCAGCAGTTTCAGCGCGCCCTGCAGCACGTACGTCATCTGCTCGCTTTCGTGCGCATGCTGTGGCACGATGGCGCCGCGTTTCAGGTAGATTTGCGCCATGGTCTCCCGTTCTCCGGACACGAACTTCCGGGACACCATCTCGGTAACTTTTTCGAGCGCAATTTCGTCCCAACGGAAGAGACGATAAGGAAGATGCAAGATTTTCGGCTCGGATTATAGCACTCGGAAAGAGGTATAATTTGCTGTTCGGGGGAGCGTGAATGAAGTCTTCGACGGTGACCAACGGACAGAAGACACAACGAACCTACGAAGGCCTTTCCCGCGGGGATCTCCTCAAAGCCTATCGCTGGATTGTGTTGTCGAGGCGTCTCGACGACAAGGAAATCCAGCTCAAGAATCAAAGCCAGATCTTTTTTCAAATCAGCGGCGCCGGGCACGAGGCGATACTCGTGGCCGCCGGCATGGCCCTGAAGGCGGCTCACGATTGGTTTTTCCCCTACTACCGCGATCGTGCGCTCGCGCTCGTGCTCGGCCTCACGCCCTACGAGATGCTGCTGGCCGCCGTCGGCTCAAAGGACGATCCGGCATCGGGCGGCCGCATGATGCCGTCGCACTGGAGCAAACCCTCGCTGCACATTGTGAACGGCTCCAGCGCGACGGGCACGCAGTGCCTGCAAGCGGCTGGATGCGGCGAAGCGTCCAAGAGGCTGCCATTGCTCGGCGCGCCCCCTCCACCGGTCACTGAGGACGAAATCACTTACGTCTCGATCGGAGACGGGGCAACGGGCGAAGGCGAGTTCTGGGAGTTCCTCAACACGATCTGCACCGAGCGCTTGCCGGTGGTCTGCCTGGTCGAAGACAACGGGTACGCGATCTCCTGTCCCGCCGAGTACCACACGGCAGGTGGCGATATTTCCCGCCTCGTCGAATCATTCCCGAACCTTGAGGTGATTCGCGTCGACGGAACCGACCTCGTGCAGAGCTACCGCGCCATGCGAGAGGCGGTGGCGTACGCTCGAGCCCGCAAAGGCCCTGCGCTCGTCCACGCCAAAGTGATTCGGCCGTACTCGCACTCGCTGTCAGAAGACGAGCGGGCGTACAAGACGGCCGAAGAGCGGGAGCGTGAAGCGGCCCGCGATCCTCTCACGCTGCTCGCGCGACTGCTCGTCGCCGACGGCCTGGCGACCGAAAAGGATCTCGCCGGCATCCGCACGGAAGTGGACGCTGAAGTCGCCGACGCGGCCGATCGCGCCGTGAAGGCACCGCGACCGCCGGCGGCATCGGCGGGTCTCCACGTGTATTCGCCGGACGTCGATCCCACATCGGACATCTTCAACGTGCCGCCGGTGCCGGAAGGCAAACCGCAAACGATGGTGTCGTTGATCAATAAAACGCTGGACGACGAGATGGCGCACAACCCCTTCATTGTGGTGTTCGGCCAGGACGTCGCCGACGTCAGCCGGCCAGAGCTGCTTGGAAAAGTCCCTGGAAAAGGGGGCGTCTTCAAGGCAACGCTCGGCCTGCAAAAAAAGTACGGCAGCGTACGTGTGTTCAACTCGCCACTCGCCGAGGCCAACATTATTGGGCGCGCGATCGGAATGGCGATCCGCGGTCTGAAGCCGGTGGTCGAGATTCAGTTTTTCGATTACATCTGGCCGGCGATGATGCAGATTCGTGACGAGCTCACGATGCTGCGGTACCGCTCCAACAACACCTACAAGTGCCCTATCGTGATTCGCGTGGCGACGGGCGGCTATCTCCATGGCGGCGGTGTCTATCACAGCCAGTCGGGTGAGAGCATCTTCGCGCACTGTCCCGGGCTGCGCATCGCGTTCCCGTCGACGGCGGCCGACGCCGCTGGATTGCTCCGGACCGCTATCCGGTGCGACGACCCCGTGATGTTCCTCGAGCACAAGCATCTCTATCGCCAGACGTACAACAAGAGCGAGTACCCCGGACCCAATTACATGATTCCTTTCGGCCGTGCCGCCGAGCGGCGTCCAGGAACCGATGTGGTCGTCATCACGTACGGTGCGCTCGTGCAGCGGTCGATCGTCGCGGCGCAGATGGCGGAAAAAGCCGGCATCAGCGCCGGCGTCGTCGATTTGCGAACCATCATGCCGTACGACTGGGACACCATTGCGGAAGCGGTGAAGCGCACAAGCCGCGTCATCGTCGCGCACGAAGATCAGCTGACGTGCGGCTTCGGCGCCGAAATCGCCGCGCGCATTTCTGAGGAGTTATTCGAGTATCTGGATGCGCCCGTCACGCGGATTGGCGCCATGGACTCGCCGGTGGCCTACGCGCCGGAACTCGAAGAGGTGATCCTGCCGCAGACCGACGATATTCTGAAGGCCATTGAGAAAGTCGCCGCCTATTAGTTGTTCGTTCTTGGTTCTTAGTTGTTGGTTGTTGGTTGTTGGTTGCGCGCGGCAGTTCCAGAAACACTTGGTTGTGGCGTTGGGTTCGTTGATCCTCGTCGGCGGGCTCATTTGCAGCGCTTATTGCTTGGCTTTTCAGTCGGCGATCTGCGATTGCGCGGATCATCGGCGCAGCTATTGGCGCCGGCGTCGTAAGTTATTGCTGTGTCGTTGTATTTGCACTAGTTGCCGACAATTTCGGTGAATTTCCCAGATTACCTGGCGTGCTGTCCGTCTTAGCCTTTTTGCGGCAACGGGCGCCGCAGCTGCCAGCGCCGCTTTTCGCGGCTCCAAAGTGCGGCCAAAACAACCAACAACTAACAACTAACAACTACCGCTTCGCATTCCGCATGTTGTGCATCGAGACGACAGCGGTCGCGCCGTTGATCGCGACCATCATCACAATGGCTCCGACTTTGTTCGACTTCCACATCCGCTCGGCGAAGAAAATCGTCCCGGCCGTTGTCGCCATTTTGAGGCCGAGCATCGAGGCCTTGTTACCCGCAAACGGTGCCGCCACGGGATTGGCTTCTTTTGCGCCGTTCTTGAGCGCGGCCGACGTGCTATAGACGTCAAACGCCTGCATCGCACCCAGCGTCGCATACAGCGCTGGAAGCGCCGCAGGACGCTTGGCGTTCGGAACATACGCCGCCAACGGCGTCATCCGCTGCGCCGCGTCGAGTCGCTGTGCCCTCTCGAGCTTGGTTTCCTTCCCGGCGGCGAACGCGACGCTCGAGAAGCTCAGTCCGGCGATGGTTACGAGGGCGGCGATTCTCTTGATGCTCACGGCGATTCTCCTCAAAAGGTTGGGCGCGTGGTGCGCCGTTGCCACTTCCTAATGCGGAGGTCGTGCCGTGCTTTGAGACGACAACAACTCTTTATTTAGCTTTACCTTACATGGAATGGGCCAGAATGGGACGTGTGCGGAGTGGGCGACTGGTGCACACGCCAGGGTGTGTGCGCGCACTATCCGCACACCGTGTCGGTGTTTATCTGAGGCCGAGTCGGTCGAGCTTTCGATACAGTGCGCGGCGACTCAGGCCAAGGACTTGGGCGGCCGCTTTCTTATTGCCCGCGGTCCCGCGCAGGATGCGCGTGATGTGCTCGCGTTCGGCATCGGCCAGCAAATGGGAATGGCCGCTCTTCTCTTCGACGATATGGATCGACTCGGGCCGGTTGCTCCCAGAAGACGCCAGGCACGCTCGCGTTTCCTTCTCGGTGAAGAATCGATCCTCGGTGAGGATGCAGATGCGCTCGATGACATTTCGCAGCTCGCGAACATTGCCCGGCCACTGTGCCGTCAGCAATATCCGTTCGGCGGCGGGTGTGGGACCGAGAATCGACTTGCCGAACTCACCGGCGAAGTGGCGGACAAACGCCGCGGTCAGATAGGGAATGTCCTCATGCCGTTCGCGCAGCGGCGTGACGTGCAGTTCGACAACGCTGAGCCTGTAGAATAAATCCTCCCGAAAGCGTCCCGCCGCCGACTCGGTCCGCAAATCGCGGTTGGTCGCTGCCACGACGCGCACGTCCACGCGGCGGGTGTCGACGCTGCCCACACGCTGCACTTCTCCAGTCTCGAGCACGCGAAGAAGCTTGGCTTGCGACGGCTGCGGCAGTTCGCCGATCTCGTCGAGAAACAGTGTGCCGCCATCGGCGGCTTCGAACAAGCCGGGCTTCGATTCGACGGCGCCGGTAAACGCGCCCCGCATATGCCCGAAGAGCTCGCTTTCGAAGAGTGTATCGACGACCGCTGAGCAGTTGATGGTGACGAACTTCTTGTGCGCGCGGGGACCGAACTTGTGAAGGGCACGGGCGACCAGTTCTTTGCCGGTGCCGGTCTCGCCGGTCACCAGCGCAGCGCGCACGTGCGGCGCGAAGCGCCGAATCCGATCAAACAGCTCCAGCATCGCCGGGCTCCGGCCCACCATGCCGCCGAACTCCAGCTGCTTCACCATGCGGCTTTCGGCCGCCAGCAGCACGCGGCGTCGCTCGATTTCATCGCGCACCCCCGTCAGCAATTCTTCCAGTCGATCGAAATCGAAAGGCTTGCTCAGATAGTCCATTGCGCCGAGCTTGATGGCCTCGATGGCCGTCTCGACGCTGGAGTGGCCGGTCATCAGAATCACCTGGCAGTTCGGATCGGCGGTGCGGATGGCGCGGAGGAGTTCGAGGCCGTCCACATCCGGCATGCGCAGATCGATCAGCGCAACGGCTGCTTTCGCCGACTCGAGGGCCAGCAATGCGTCGCGCCCGCTTCCCGCCGTCGTCACGTCGAAGCCGATTTTCTGCGCGAAGCGTTCGATCAGCTTGACGATGCCTGGCTCGTCGTCGACGACCAGAAGGACGGGTTTGGACGCTGTCACTTCAGCTCTTCTCCGGGCGCGGGCGTATTCCAGGTGTCGACCAGCGCCAAGACGCCCTCGCCGGCCTTACGAATCTCGTCGAGATCGGCCCGATGCGGATCGCCTTCCGGCATCTCATCGAGCAGCAGGGTGCTATAACCGATGATGATGCCGAGTAGGTTTTTCATGTCGTGAACGAAGACGCCTCGGTCGCTCATAGTCGGCTGAACCTTTCGTCGACGAAGCATGCGCAACGGATGGGCCATGGCTCAGCAGCGATCAGTGCTGTGCTCCTCCTCCCGGAGGCGGCTCGTTGACGACCGCCCAGAATGCTCCCATCTGCCTGACAGCGTCGATGAACGCCCGGAAGTCGACGGGTTTCACGACGTACGCGTTCACGCCCAGTTTGTAGCTGCTTACCAAGTCCTGTTCTTCCCTCGAAGACGTCAGCATGACGACAGGAATCGTTTTCAGTTGATCGTCCGCTTTGATCGCGCGCAGCACATCGAGCCCGTCGATCTTCGGCATTTTCAAATCGAGCAGAAGCACCGCAGGGTTCCCCGGCGCGCGCTGGGCATACTGGTTTCTGCGAAACAGATAGTCGAGCGCCTCGGCGCCATCGCGGACGACGACGACCTCGTTGGCGAGATTGACGTCCGCCAATGCGGCCAGTGTGAGCTCCACATCGTTCGGGTTGTCTTCGGCAAGTACGATCCTCTTCAGGTCAGTGATCACGCCGGTACTCCCTGTTCGCGCAGGGCGATGAATGCCTCGACCAGATCCTTCCGGCGCCAGCCCCTCCTCACCTCTGCCATCAATTCTTCGAACGCGCGTTCGGGCCGGGCCGCCGGCTTATATGGGCGGTCGGTCGTAATCGCGTCGTAGACATCCACGATGCCCATGATCTGCGCCAGGAGTGGAATCGCTTCGCCTTTGAGGCGATCGAGATAGCCGCTGCCATCGAGCCGCTCGTGATGGTGGCGCACGATCGGCCGCACGCGCCGCAGCGAGCGGAGCTCGCCGCAGAGTCGGTCGCCAATCACGGGATGTTGCTGGATGGCCTCGTATTCGCTTTTCGTCAGCCGATCCGTCTTCAGCAGCACCGCATCCGCAATGCCGACTTTTCCGACGTCGTGAAGATAGCCGCCGCGATAGAGCGCCGCGAGATCTTCGTCGCTGAGGCCTAGTGCCGTGCCGACGGCCGTGGCGTAGCCGGCGAGGCGCTGACAATGACCGTCGGTGTACGCATCGCGGGCTTCGATCACGAGCGCCAGGCTCAAGATGACCGATTCTGCCGTGTCGAGATCGTCGGTATAGCGCTTCAGTCTGACAAGCGATCGCGCGCGCGCTTTGAGCTCGTGGGCGTTGACTGGCTTGGTAAGAAAATCGTCGGCGCCGGCGTTGATGCCCTCAATGCGGTCCTCGCGCTCAGAGAGTGCCGTGATGAGCACAACAGGTGTCAGCCGCGTGGCCTTGTCCTGCTTGATGCGCTGGCAGACCTGAAATCCGCTCAGCTTCGGCATGAGCACGTCCATCAGCACCAGATCGGGATGATCGCGGGCAACAATCTCGAGTGCCTGCTCGCCGTCGGAGGCGGTCAGCACTGCGTAGCCCTCGCGTGTGAGAAGGGTCTTCAGCAGCTCGACGTTGGCCGATTCGTCATCGACAACGAGCACGGTACCGGCCGCCGCGGAACGGGAAGATTCGGTGACCAAAGGTGCTCCAAAGGACTCGGTCGTCTTCTGGGTATCGGTAAGACTGAGTCTAGTGTGTATGTTCAAACACACTGCACCACGTAGGTGTTTATCCGACACAGCGACTCCCGAAGGGTTTCGTCGCTATACTTACGCGTTCTCTGACGACAGATGAAACGCCCCCGAGCGGCGAAGAGGCCGGCGCCCCGCCGAATCGGTCTCGCGAATCGGAAAAAAGGACTGCACGCGCTTTCGCTCCGTCTCGAAACGGCGCGCGAGGAGGAACGTGCGCGGGTCGCGCGCGAGTTGCACGACGAGTTGGGTCAGGTCCTCACCAGCTTGAAGCTCGAGTTCACTTGGCTTGTCGACGAGCTGAAAAAGAGCGAGCCGAAACCAGGCATTCAGCTTGTGAACAAGCTGCAGTCGCTCATCGGACACATCGAATTGAGCCTGCAGTCGGTCCGGCAGATCTCCGGCGATCTCCGCCCGGCCGTGCTGGACCATCTTGGACTGCGGGAAGCCGTGCAATGGGAAGCGACGAAGTTCCAGGCGCGGACCGGCATCCGCTGCCGCGTCGCGTCGCAGCTGACTCACGATCTCGACGATCGCGCGCGCGCCCTGGCGCTGTATCGCATTTTGCAGGAGGCGCTCACCAACGTGGTGCGCCATGCGCACGCCGGAGCCGTTCGGATTAGCTTGGCGGAACGCGGTCGCACGTTAATGCTCGTGGTGAAAGACAATGGGCGAGGGATCACGAGATCCGAGCTGTCGAGCATGATGTCGATTGGTCTGCTCGGCATGTCGGAACGCGCACGACTGCTTGGCGGACGCCTGACGATCACTGGCGCGCCCGGTCGCGGAACCACGGTAACGGTTCGGGTTCCGAAGCATCGACACTAAACACTAAACAATGACCAGGATCCTACTCGTCGACGATCACCCTGTCGTGCGCCAGGGCATCAAGCAGGTGCTGTCGGGAGCTTTTCACCCGGCCTTGGTTGGCGAGGCCGCGAATGCGGAGGAAGGCATGATCGAAATCCGCAACACCGATTGGGACGTGATGGTGCTCGACCTCTCGCTGCCAGGCGCAAGCGGCCTCGATCTCCTGAAAGACCTGCGGCGCGAGCGGCCGACGCTGCCGGTGCTCGTACTCAGCATGCATCCGCCCGATCAGTTCGCACGGCGGGCGATGAACGCGGGCGCGTCCGGATATCTCACCAAAGATAGTCCCGCTACCGAGCTGGTGAAAGCGGTCGGCGAAGTGATGGCTGGACGCCGCTACCTGAATCCGGCGGTGATTGAAGAGATGGTGATGAACCTGCAGCCCGCACGGGACCAGCGGCCGCACGAGGTGCTGTCGGACCGCGAGTACCAAGTGCTGCGGATGATCGCCTCAGGACTGACCGTCTCACAAGTGGCGACACGGCTGTCCTTGAGCGTGAAGACAGTCAGCACCTACCGGGCACGCGTCCTCGAAAAAATGAACATGAAGACGACGGCCGAGCTGATGCACTACGGCATTCAGCAGAACCTGGTCGATTAAAAGTCGACTTTCACCGCCAATTGCATCTGCAGCGGCGGCCCCGCCTGCGTGAACTTTCCGTAGGCTGGAGCGGGCGCGCTTGGATAGGCGCCAGTCCCCCACACGTTGTTCACGGCCGTATAGTTCGCTTTATTGAACAGATTGAAAATTTCGAAGATGCCCTGCACGTTTGTGCGGCCGAACACGAAGCGCCGCGCCACGCGCAGGTCGACGGTCGCCTGCGTCGGCAGCGTGCCGGCGTTGCGGATCGCCGATGTCGCGATTTCGGTAAGCGTGCCGCGCGCGCGATCGGTCGCGCCTCCGTCGCCGTCGGAATTGAGATCGGCGCCCGCCAGAATGTTGTACGGTCGCCCCGATCCGATCGTGACGATCGAAGACAGCTCGATTTTCCGCGGCGCCATGTAGATGCCGCTGGCCACAAACCGGTTGCGCTCGTCCTGCAACGACGGACCTTTTTCAGAGTCCGGATCGAAGCCGAGCGGCAGGCCGGTCACGTCGGCCGCATTGCGACCCCGCCCGCTGTCCTGTGCGATGAACTCACTCTGAAAATCGGTGCCGTTGTCTTCCGCTTTCGACAGCGTGTAGCTCACCATCAATTGATGGCCGCCGACAAACCGCCTGGCGGCTGAAACCGTGAGGCCGCGGTACCACGTTTCTCCGTAGGATGTGTACTGCAGCACCGACGCCGATGTGCCTGCCACGCCGTTGACGTCCGCCGGACGTCTTCCGCTCCCAAGCGACGGCACGAGCGGGTTGTAGTCGAGCGTGGACGGTTGGTTGAACCCGCGCACATAGATGACGTCGGCCGCCAGCGACATTCGCCCGGGCAGCTCGCGAGCGACGCCGCCGGAAAGATGATGCGCGTAGGGTGTCTGGAGTCCGGGATCAATCGAGATCACGAGGCTCGGATACGGCGTCGTCGGCTCCGGCAACCGCCGTCCTGGCGCATTCCATGCCGCGATGGTGGTCGGCAGCGAGGCCACGAGCGTTCGCACGCCTTCGCGTCCGTTGATGCCCTTGGTGATGCCAATGATACCGGTAATGAGATTGTCGAAATACGTGCCATACGCACCATGAATTGTTGTCTTATGGTCGCCGGTTGGATCCCATACCAGACCCAGACGCGGCGCGATGTTGTTGCCGTCGCCTGGAAACTTATACGTATTGGGATATCCGCTCACCGTGTAATTGACCTCGGGCCACATCTGCACCTGATAGCGGAGGCCCACTTTCGCGGTCAGGCGCGGCGTGAGTCGCCAATCGTCCTGAGCGAAGAGAGAAAAATCCTTGTAGGTGTATGGCGCCAGCGAGTTCCCATAGCCTTGGACATAGCGTCCCGGAATCCCCAGCCGCACAGCCACGATGGGCGACACCTCGATCGGCGGTAGACCGAGGAGGGGCGCCTGCGTCGCCGGAATCGTCGCGAAGATATATCGGCCGCCGAAATGCAGCGGCAGACTTTGCTCGCTCTGATCGATGAAGTTGAAGTCGAACCCCGCCTTCATCTGATGCGCGCCGGTGTAATAGCTCACCGTGTCGAGCACTTGATATCGCGTATTTTTACGGGGCTGAGGAGTGAAGCGCTGGCGGCCCACGCTGGCGACTCCCAACACTTCGAGTGTGGGACCGCCCTGATTCTCCAGCGTGCATTCGCCGCCGCACAGCGGATCGAGCGAGCGCACCGTCTGATCGCGCAGCGCCGCCTGGAACCGTAGTTCGTTCACCATCTTCGATGACCGCACCGAGGTTTCAGAGGCCGCAAACATCAGATCGTGGCTGTTCAGCACCGCGCCGCGGCTGCGTGCGACGATGCCGCCGAACGGCTCGATGTTCTCGTTCAAATCCTTCGCCCAGTTGAACCGCGTCGTCAGCAGATTGTTCCCATTCAGCGAGTGGTCCACTTTCCCAAGGAACTGGCTCGACTGGACGCGATAGGGGGCGTTCCCGGTCTGCACGGGGAAGCCCGCGTTGCGAAGAATCTGCGCCGCCGTTCCGAAATTCTGGCCGGCATAGGTGACCGGCGTTGTGTCGTCGATCGTCACGAAGTTATTGGCGCTGATATCAAGCCGCTCGAACGAGAGAAAATAAAACGTTCGATCCTTCCTGATGGGCCCGCCGAGCGTCGCACCGTACTGCTTCTGACCGAATGGCGCTTTCTCGCGCGAGATCGCGTTGCCGCTCACGTCGAACTTCTCGAAATGATCCTTCGCGTTCAGCGCATCGTCGCGCCCGAAGAAGAAAATATTGCCGCCAAGCCTGTTGGTGCCGCTCTTTGTGACGATGTTCACGACGCCGCCGGACGCTTTGCCGAACTCCGCCGAAAATGAATTCGTCAGGACTTGGAACTCGCGAACAGCTTCCTGACTGAACGTCGCGCGCACGGCGCCGATCGATGCATCGTTGTTGTCGAGGCCGTCGACCGTGATGTTGTTCGATCGGGCACGCTGTCCGGCGAATGTCAGGCCGGAGGTTCCCGACGCACCCTGCTGCGGCGTCCTATCGGTCGACACGCCGGGCGCAAGCAACGAGAAGCCGATGAAACTGCGGCCGTTGATGGGCAGCCGTTCGATCTGATCCTGGGTGATGACGTTCGACACGACGGTCTTCTGCGGATCCACCACCGACGCGGTGCCGGACACGACGATGGATTCCTGCCCGCCGGCCACATTGAGCTGTAGTTTGACGTCGACCTGGCTTCCGAGCGACAGCACGACGTCGTCCACACTGCGAGGCGAAAATCCCTGCATCTCCGCGCGAAGCCCGTAGCGGCCCGGCGGCAGCGCTGGAATCAGAAAGCGGCCCGCCTCGTCGGTCGTCGCGCTGCGGCTGTAATTCGTGTCGTGATTGGTCGCGGTGACCGTCGCACCTGGCAGCACGCCTGATTGCTGATCGACGATCGTTCCGGTGAGGTCGGCTGTTGTCGCGCGCGTTTGGCCGGAAGCGTGTGCGGTAACGGCAAGGCACATCACCGTCAACACAGTCGGAAGCCATCGTGTCATTGAATACCTCGTTGTCGTGTGGGGAAGCGGCGGCATTGTAACATGATGGTTCATGCCGCTTTCCCTACCGAAGATCAGATCTGCCGCCGTGCTGGGCGCCGGCACGATGGGTGCACAGATCGCCGCGCACTTCGCGAACGCCGGGTTTTCCGTGCTTTTGCTCGACGTCACGCCACAAGCCGCCACGCAGGGGCTCGAACGCGCGCGAAAACTGAAGCCCGATCCGCTGTTCACCTCGGACGTGCTGGGAAGAATTCATACGGGCGGCTTCGACGAGCAGTTGAAGGACATCGCTTCGGCGGATTGGACTGTCGAAGCGGTCGTCGAGCGGGCCGATGTGAAGCGCGCGCTGCTCGAGCGCGTCGATGCCGTGCGGAAACGCGGCACCGTTGTCAGCTCCAACACGTCCGGCCTTTCTATCTCCGGTCTTGCAGAAGGCCGCAGTCAGGACTTCCGCCAGCACTGGCTCGGCACGCACTTCTTCAATCCGCCGCGCTACCTCTCGCTCGTCGAATTAATCCCAACGGCCGAGACCGATCCTGGCGTGCTGGCGGCCGTCGTCGAGTTCGTCGATCGCCGGCTGGGCAAAAATGTCGTCGTCGCGAGAGACACGCCCGGCTTCATTGCGAACCACGTCGCGATGTACGGACTCGTCCGTATCTTCGAATCACTTGCGTCGGGGAAGTACACGGTGGAAGAAATCGACGCAATCACGGGGCCTGCGCTCGGGAGGCCCAAGAGCGCAACCTTTAGAACCGCCGACATCGCCGGGCTCGACATCATCCTGAATGTCGCCAACGACCTCGTGGCGAGACTTTCTCCGACGCGTGGCGCGCAGTTCCACTTCCCTTCATTCGTCGCCGACATGGTGAAGCGCGGCTGGATTGGTGAAAAATCCGGCCGAGGATTTTACGAGCGGCGAACGGGACCGGCTGGCGAGACCGAGATCTGGACGCTCGATCCGCAAATGATGGAATACCGGCCGAGGCAATCGCCGAAGCTGCCTTCACTCGACGCGACCGCTTCGTTGCCGCTCGTCGATCGCGTGCGGAAGCTGTTCGGCGGCACAGATCGGGTCGGAGAGTTCCTGCGCGACACGCTGCCGCCCGCGTTGCGGTACACGGCCGAAGTGGCTCCAGAAATTGCCCACTCCCTTGACGACGTCGATCGCGCGATGCGATGGGGCTACGGCTGGCCGCAGGGTCCGTTCGAGCTGTGGGACGCGATTGGCCTGGACGAGAAAAAAATGCGGCCGGCACCGCTGGCGCCAGCCCATCCTGAATTCGAGATCCTGCGACTCGCTGCCGAACGCAATCGCGTGGTCGCCTCGAATGCTGGAGCGAGCTTGATCGATCTCGGCGACGGGGTCCTGGCAGTGTCGCTGCATTCGAAAATGAACGCGATCGGCGGCGACGCGCTCGAGATGCTTCAGCGAGGAGTGGCGGAAGCTGCCGACAACTTCGCGGCGCTGGTCGTGACGACCGAAAGCCAGAATTTTTCGGTGGGCGCCAATCTGATGCTGCTCCTGCTCGAAGCGCAGGAGGAAAACTGGGATGAGATCGACGCGATGATCCGCACGTTTCAGAAGGCGACGACCGGCCTGCGGTACTCGCCCGTACCTGTCATCGTCGCGCCGGTGGGCCTCACGCTGGGCGGCGGATGCGAAATTGTCCTTCACGGCGATCGTGTTCAGGCCGCGGCCGAAAGCTACATCGGCCTCGTCGAGACCGGCGTGGGGCTAATCCCGGCGGGGGGCGGTACGAAAGAAATGCTGCTGCGCAGCGGCGCCCAGAAGGCGTTTGAAACCATCGGGTTCGGTAAGACGTCTACATCAGGGATAGATGCTCGGAGGTTGGGTTACCTCCGCGATGTCGACAACATCACCATGAACCGCGAGCGCCTTGTTTACGATGCCAAGCAGATCGCGCTCGCGCGAGTCCGCGAAGGGTATCGGCCGCCAATGCGGCCAGCCGCGATCGCTGTTGGAGGCGACCCCGTCCGCGCGATGCTCGATCTCGGCGTGCACCTGGCGTGGCGCGGCGGTCGCATCAGCGATCACGATGCGCTCGTCGGCCGCAAGTTGTCGTGGGTCCTCGCAGGTGGCTCTCTGCCCGGTTCCGCGACGATAAGCGAAGAACACTTGTTGGATCTCGAGCGCGAAGCTTTTCTGAGCTTGTGCGGCGAACCGAAAACGCTGGAACGCATTCAGCACACGTTGAAAACCGGTAAGCCTCTGAGAAACTGACGATACTGATGATCGACATCGGAGCGGGCCCGCCACTGCTGTTGATTCCGGGGATACAGGGCCGCTGGGAATGGATGGATCTCGCGGTCGCAGCGCTCTCGAGAGAATTCCGCGTCATCGCGAGCTCGCTGCCCGGCGAGCCGGGATCGAACACCGTACTGGACGGCGAACAGGGTTTCGACGGTTTCATCGGTTACGTAGACGCGCTCCTCGATGCGAAGAAGATCGAGTCGGCGGTCGTCTGCGGCGTATCGTTCGGTGGTCTCATTGCGCTTCGATACGCTGCCCGCAGGCCTGAACGCGTCCGCGCGCTGATTCTGGTGTCGACCCCCGGACCCAACTGGACGCCGGAGCCTCATCAGCAACGGCACATGGCGAGTCCGGTCCTGAGCAGTCCGTTGTTCGCGTTGCGTGCGGTGCATCGCTCGTGGCAGGAGCTGCGGGTGACATATCCGGATTTTGGAGCACGCGTAAGATTCTGCGCGAGGGTGGTGCCGCGCGTGCTGACGGCTCCTGCGGCTCCCTGGCGCATGGGAATGCGGGCGCGAATGGCGGTGGCCGAACGCTTTGATGGCGACTGCGCGTGCATCACGGCACCCACTCTTGTCGTTACAGGTGAGCGGGATCTCGATAAAGTTGTCAGACCGGACGACTCGATGCGCTATCTGACAACGATCCAGGGTGCGCAGTTTCAGTTATTTGAGAGGACCGGCCACCTTGGGACGATCTCGGCGCCGGATCGATTTGCGACGATCGTGTCGAGGTTTTTGAATGGCTGAAGACATTCGCCTCATCGCCGTCGAGATTCCCGGGCCGGCCGGATTACTGGAAGGGATCATCAATGCCAAAGCTGACGGCGCGCCGCGTGCGATTGCCGTGCTGGCCCATCCGCTGCCGCCGGAGGGTGGGACGCTGCACACCAAGTGCGTGTTTCATGTGGCCAAGGCATTCGCGCGCATCGACTGTCCGGTGTTGCGCTTCAACTTCCGGGGCGTCGGTCGCAGCGCCGGCACGTTTTCAGGTGGGCCCGGCGAGAAGGACGACTTTCGAGCCGCGCTGGAGTTTATGATGGCTCGCTATCCCGAGGTCGCGCGAATCTGGGCCGCAGGCATGTCCTTCGGCGCGTGGGTGGCGATGACGGCCGGTGCGGAGAATTCGCATGTCACGGCGTTGATCGGCATTGCGCCGCCGGTGACGCACTACGATTTTTCGCCCGTGATGACCGCCGATAAGCCGACGTTCCTTGTTCACGGCGAACGAGATGAATTGATTTCAATAAAGGACGTCCGGAAGTTCTACGCGACACTTCACGAGCCGAAGGAGCTGGTCGTCATCGAGGACGCCAACCATCTGTTTGACGGCAAGGTCAGCGAAGTCGGCGACGCCATCGAAGATTTGCTGCAGGATTTCAATGACTGACGCCGTCATCGTCTCCGCCGTCCGCACGCCCGTCGGGAAAGCGCCGTCAGGCTCGCTGCGATCGACGCGGCCCGACGAGCTGGCCGCCGCCGTCATGCGCGAAGCGCTAAACCGCGCGCCGGGCATGTCGCCCTCAGATGTGGAAGATGTCATTCTGGGATGCGCCATGCCTGAAGCCGAGCAGGGCCTGAACGTCGCACGCATCGCCAGTTTGCGTGCGGGCATCCCGGTCGAAACATCCGCGGTCACGATCAATAGATTCTGCGCCTCGGGTCTGCAGGCGATTGCGTTTGCCGCCGACCGGATCAAAGCAGGCGCTGTCTCGGCCATCATGGCGGGTGGGACCGAGAGCATGAGCATGGTGCCGATGGGTGGCAACAAGGTGGCGCCAAATCCCGCTCTCGTCGACTCCTACCCCGATGTGTATCTGACAACCGGGCTCGTCGCCGAGAATCATGCCCGCGACTATCAGATCTCTCGCGAGGCGCAGGACAGGTTCGCGCTGCGCAGCCATCAGCGGGCGCTGGCGGCGATCGACGCCGGCAGATTTCTCGACGAGACGCTTCCGATCGGATCGCTGCACGCCGATGAAGGCCCTCGCCGCGATACGTCGCTCGACGCTCTGGCGAAGTTGAAACCGGCCTTTCACGTGAACGGCTCAGTCACCGCCGGAAACTCGTCGCAGATGAGCGATGGCGCGTCGGCGGTGCTGCTGACCTCGGAGCAATTTGCCAAAGACAGAGAGTTGAAGCCGCTCGCGCGGTTCGTCGCGTTTGCGACCGCGGGTGTGGCCCCGGAACGATTTGGGATCGGCCCTGTGCCGGCGATTCAGAAAGTGTTGAAGCTTGCGGGGCTATCATTGAAGGATATCGATGTGATCGAGCTCAATGAAGCGTTCGCCGCTCAGGTGCTCGCCTGCCTTCGCGAGCTGCCGATGGACGAAGATCGCCTGAACGTGAACGGCGGCGCCATCGCACTCGGCCATCCCCTTGGCTGCACCGGGGCGAAGCTGACGACGAGCATTCTGTATGAAATGAAACGCCGCCAGGTGCGTTACGGCCTCGTGACGATGTGCGTGGGCGGAGGGATGGGCGCTGCGGGCATCCTCGAGAGGATCGCGTGACGACCGCCAGCGGAGTAAAGGGTGGCGCGTGGCTGCTCGAGCCCGGAGATCCGGCCTCGGTGCTCACGCCCGAGCGCTTGTCGGACGAGCATCGTCTCATCGGCCGAACGGCGCAGCAGTTCGTCGATAAAGAAGTCGTCCCCAGTATCGATCGGCTCGAGCAGAAAGATTGGGCGTTGGCGCGACAGCTCCTTCATCGGTCGGGAGAGCTCGGTCTCCTTGGCGTCGATGCGCCCGAGGAATTCGGCGGCGTCGGCCTCGACAAAGCGGCTGCGCTGGTCGTCAGCCGCAACCTGTCGGGCAGCGCGTCGTTCAGCGCCGCATTTGGCGCACAGGGCAATCTCGCCATTACGCCCATTCTGCTTTTCGGAACGGCTGAACAGAAAAACAAATACCTGCCGAAGCTCATCGCCGGCGATCTGGTCGGTGCCTACGCGCTCAGCGAATCGGGATCGGGCTCGGATGCGCTCGGAGCGAGCGCGCGCGCCTCGAAGTTGCCCGACGGCAGCTTCTCGTTGAACGGCGAGAAGATGTGGATCACCAACGGCGGTTTCGCAGACGTCTTCATCGTGTTCGCGAAGGTCGACGGTGAGCAGTTCACCGCGTTCATTGTGGAGCGCGGTTTTTCCGGCGTCAGCACGGGCAAGGAAGAACACAAGATGGGCCTGCACGGCTCCTCCACCACGCCTCTCGTGCTTCAAGACGCACGCGTCCCGGCGGCGAACGTGCTCGGGGACATTGGCAAAGGCCACAAGGTGGCGTTCAACGTGCTGAACTTCGGCCGGTTCAAGCTGGGGGCGATGTGCATCGGCGGCGCGGCCGCAGCCGTCGGGGATAGCGCGAAGTACGCGGCCTCGCGCAAACAGTTTGGGAAACCCATCGCGTCGTTCGGCGCCATCAAACACAAGATCGGCGAGATGAGCGTGCGCACGTATGCGGTCGAAAGCCTGTTGTATCGAACCGCTGGTTTGATCGACGCGTCGATTGCCAGCGCCGACGGTCCCGGCGCCGTTCTGGGGGCGATGGAGGAGTTCGCCGTCGAAGCATCGATCGCCAAAGTGGCCGGCAGTGAAACGTTGGACTTCGTGCTCGACGAGAACGTGCAGATTCATGGTGGCAACGGCTTCGTGCACGACTATCCTGCCGAGCGGCATTACCGTGACGGGCGGGTAAACCGGATTTTCGAGGGCACCAACGAGATCAACAGGCTGCTCATTCCGGGAATGCTGATCCGTCGGTCGCTCAAAGGAGATTTACCGCTGATTGCGGCCGCAAAGAAACTCCAGGACGAGATTCTTTCTGGTCGCGGACCGGTCGACGACCCTGTTGCGTCGTTTAAGAAAGTCGCGCTCATGACGCTTGGGTTGGCGCTGCAGCGCTATGGCGAAGAAATGACGGAGCAGCAGGAAGTCCTCGTCTCGATCGCCGATATCGTCATCGCGATCGCCTGCGCCGAAAGCGCCCAGCTACGGGCGTCGTCGGCCACGGGCTCGATGGCGCCGTTTCATGCCGACGCTGCCGCTGTCTTTATGAATGATGCCGCCGCGAAAATCGAGACCACGGCCAGGCAACTGCTGGCGGCGATGGCAGAAGGCGATACACTTCGTACACACTTGGCGGCATTGAGGCGTCTGCTGAAAGTGACGCCGATCGACACGGTGAGTCGCAGGCGGCGGATTGCCGACGAGACCGTCAGGCGCGGGAGCTACATCTTCCAATGAAGTCACGTTCCACGATGTTGCCGGCGCTGCTGGCGATTGGCGTGCTCGCGGGCTGCAATGCGGGCAATCCCCCGCCGCCTGATGCCGACGCCAGTTATCCCGAGCAGATTCAGACGGCACGCGCGGCCAAGGACCAGGCGTTCCGCAGTCAGCCAAACAAGCCGGTACCGCCTCATTTGGCAGACAAGCTCCTGCCTCTGAAATATTTCCCACCCGACCCCGAATTTGTCGCGCCTGCGTCGCTGAAACTCGCCGAGGAGCGCGTGTTCGTCGAAATGCCGACGACCGCGGGCGAGATGCGCAAAGAAGAGCGCGTGGGTGTGCTCGAGTTCACGCTCAAAGGCCAGCCTCATACGCTGGCGGCGTTCATCGAAGCGGGATCCCAGGACGTCAGCCGGTTGTTCGTGCCGTTCAGCGATCTAACAAGCGGCACCGAAACCTACGCGGCTGGACGATATATGGAGCTGGAACGGACCCCGACCGGGCTGTACAACATCGATTTCAATCAAGCGTTCAACCCGTGGTGCTACTACAACTCGACGTACGACTGTCCGTTTCCGCCCAAAGAAAATCGCTTACCTCTGCCCATCCGCGCCGGTGAGCGCCTGCCGTAATGCTGCAGGCGATCTTTTTCGATTTTGACGGCGTCATCGCCGACAGCGAGCCGTTGCATCTGCAGGCGTACCAGTCGGTCCTTCAACGCGACGACATCGATCTCACGCACGACGAGTACTACCAGAAATATCTGGGTTATGACGATGCCGGGTTATTTCAAGCGCTGGCGAGGGATCGGCGATTGACGATCGACAGCAATAGAATCGACGACTGGATCGAGGCGAAGTCGGAGATTATCGAAGCGCTGCTGTCGAGCGACGAGGTCCTGTTTCCTGGCGCGGCAGACTGCGTGAAGCGGTGCGCGTCCCGGGTGCCGCTCGCGGTCGCCTCCGGAGCGCTCGAGCCGGAGATCGCGCTCGTGCTCGAACACGCCGGCCTTCGAGAGTGCTTTCACGCGATCGCCTCAGCTTCCGACGGCGTGCGCGGAAAACCGGCGCCCGATCTGTACCTGCTCGCCATCGCGAAGCTGCGCGACCTGAAGACTGTCGACCCAGCGTCCTGTATTGCGATCGAAGACTCCCATTGGGGATTGGAAGCCGCTCGCAGTGCTGGCCTTAGGTGCGTGGCCGTGACGCACACCTATCCAGCGGCCGAGCTGTCAGCCGCCGATCTCATCGTCGAACATCTCAGCGACATCACGATTCCGAAGCTCGAGGATGCTCTACGTCGTGGCAACGGCAGGTAATGTTCGTCAAATTTCCGCTGCGTGGCCGTAGACGAGAAAAGATGCGCCATAATGGTCGCGCCTCATGAAGGATGCGCTCATCCAGGAATTTTCCAGACTCGCGGCCAGTCCCGAGCGCGATCTCGCAACCCCCGCACTGCTGATCGCCAGGCTCGAGTGCCCCTCGCTCGATCCGGCACCGTATCTGAAGCAACTCGACGTCATGGGTGCGGTGGCGCGCGAGCGGCTGATGGCGAGCGGTTGCCTGCAGGACGCGCGCCGATCGGAAAGCGCCGTCGACGTGTTGAACACCTACGTGTTCGACGAAGAAGGCTTCACCGGTAACCGAGATCGATACGACGATCCCAGCAATAGCTTTCTCAACGAAGTGCTCGAACGCCGTACGGGCATCCCGATAACCCTCGCGCTCGTCTACATGGAAGTTGCGCGGCGTGCCGGCATTCACGTGGAAGGGGTGAACTTTCCCGGACATTTCCTCCTCCGTTACCCGCCGCATCGCAACGAGGGGACGACGACGACCGATCTCATTCTCGACCCGTTCCACCGGGGTGCGCGTCTGTCGGAACATGACTGCCGCCGATTGCTCGAGCGGCACGTCGGCGAAGAAGCCGCGTTCGATTCCGATCTGTTGGCACCGGCGACCAAGCCGCAGATGCTGACCCGCATGCTGCTGAATCTGAAGCGGATTTACGTGAGCCTGCATTCATTCCCTCAGGCGCGCACGGTGACCGAGTTGCTGCTGGCGGTCGACCCCCCGGCGCTCGCCGAGTTGCGCGACCGCGGGTTGCTGGCCTACCACATGAACGACTTTTCAGCCGCGCTTCGGGATCTGCAACAGTACTTGCACTTCACGGCGGGGGCGGCTGTCGACGAAGAAGCGCGGAGCGATCATGAGCAGTTGTGGGAGCATGTGAAGACGCTGCGAAGGAGGGTCGCTTCGCTGAATTGAGGCTTCGGTGTTAACTAGACACTGAAAACTAGAAAGTAGAAAGTAACTTTAAAACTTACTTTTTAGATTCTAGTTTCTAGTTGCAAGCAATACTCCAATACGTCTGAGACCGGCCAGTACCCAATCCTCTTGAAAATATGTGGCGCCGCGGCGCTCGACCGATCGGTGTAGAGCCAGCAGAACGCGCTGCCTTGCGCTAACAGCTGTCGCGTCAGCTCGGCCACGCATGCCGTCCCGTAGCCGTTGCCTCGCAACTCGCGCGGCGTGTAGACGAAGATAATTCGCACGCCATTCGGCGTCTTTCCCGACCACGAGGCCATCGACACGGGCTGGCCCCGGTCGTGCCACACGTAGAGACGCTGCCGCCGGATGGCGTCACCGACGACGGCGGCGGAGTCTATGGGTTCCGGAATGCCGACTTCGCGCGTGAACACGTGGGTCCACGAGGTAAGCAGCTGGAGGTCGCCGGCCTCAGCGGCCCTGAAACGTCCGTTAGGCGTCCGTTGTACAGCCTCGTTCACGCCGCGCGCTTCATGGATGCGAAGGCGCATCCCGGCCCTGGGCTCGATGCCGCTGAGCTTGCCCCATGCGAAGGCGAAGTCGGTGGCGGATCGATCCGGGCCGGTCACGCCTTCGATTGTCGGCACCGCCTGAAACGCGTCCTGAGCCAACGCGACGATCGGTTCGCGATTGGCTCGCGTCACCACGAGCTTCGACGGCGCGAGATAGACGGCGCATGCGAGCACGCGGCTGTGATGAGCGACCGTCGCCAGATACGGATCCTTCGCGCGTTCTGGATTCCTGGCGATGCCCTGCGCGACACCGATGATGAGGTTGTTCTCGGCCTCGGAAAGCATGAGCAGCGGCGTCGCCACACTCAGGAATGATTCCGCGGAATCGTGGCGCGTGACGATCATCTCGTGCGTTTTTGATTTCTCGATGTGTCCTCCGACATTCGCGCGATCGCGGCCATCAGCCGGCGTTGGCGCGTCTCTTCGCTTTTGCTCGCGGCATCTCTAGATTTTCTCCACAAACGTCGCGACGATCGGGTCCTCTCTCACCACGCCCGATGCAGCCGTCACATGATACGCCCGTGCCCGTTCGCGTGACGACACGACGCGCTCGAGCCTGCCGTTACGATAATGCGCAGCGACACCGTCCTCGATGGCGATCCCAGGTTGTATCGTTCCCTGCGCCAGCAGCGCGTGATACGACGGGCGACGCTCGGGCTCGCTGTCGTAGTGCGGACAACAGCTGCCTGGAATGAAGCCCAGGCAATCGAGCGGACGCAGGCTGCCGGCCCACGAATCGGTGACGCCCTGGTCGAACCAGCAGATGGCGCCCGCACTGACGCCCGCCAGCACGGTCCCTGACGCCGACGCCTGTTTCAACAAATCGGGCAGCCCCCAGTCGGCCCACACCGCGAGCATGCTTTTCGTATTGCCCCCGCCAACGTAGATCGCGTCCTGCGCCGAAATCACATCTCGCAGATCGGACGTGCGCTGAAACAGTGACAGATGCAGCGGCTTCGCTTCGAGGCTCGCATAGGCGGCGTAGAACTTCGCAATATACGGATCGGCGTCGCCTGTCGCGGTGGGAATGAACAGCACGTTCGGCCGATCTTTTTTCGTCTGGTTGAGAATGTAGCGGTCGATCGCGAGGTTGCGCGGCTCGGCGGAGAACGCCGCGCCGCCGATGGCGATGATGTCGGACATAAAGAAGCTAGAATCAAAAACCGAGGGGCTTTTTCACGCGAGCGTTGTCGACCGGCCGAATGCCGCTGCGATCGAGTCGCCACTTGTCCATGTACTGCGAGGGGCGAACCAGCGTGATGCCGGACGTCTGAAGAAACTCTTCGAGATTCTGATCCGCATAGGCGCGCGGCACTCCCTTCTCGAACGCGCCGTACAAGCCGTCCCAGTGCACCGGCAGATACGCCTTCGGCTTCAGCACCGGCACAACGAGCTCAGCGATCGCGCGGCCGCCCGATCCAATCCAGAGATCCACCGACTCGAGACCGGCAGCTTTCATGGCGCGCGTCAAATTGTCGATCGGCGCTCCGTAGCCGACACCATCGACCACGATGGGCACATGCAGATCGACAGCGCTCGCCGAGTTCTGAAAGAACCAGCTGAAGCGCCCCTGGGGACCATCAACCGTGAAGAGAAATGCGCGGTTCCCGCCGCCGTTAGGGAAATCTTCCGCAACGCCGGCATGAAGCCCGCCGGTTGCGGCATCGGGCACCGG
Organism: Vicinamibacteria bacterium; assembly: GCA_031371345.1. Lineage (GTDB taxonomy): Bacteria > Acidobacteriota > Vicinamibacteria > Vicinamibacterales > JAMQPK01 > JAMQPK01. The sequence goes on along the minus strand of JANMJM010000232.1, from coordinate 27,194 downwards.
GACGCCATTGAGCTCGACGGGATTGTGCTGCTCGGGATTCACCGTCGAGTCCCCGCTGTGATTCCAGCGCACGACTCGCATCGTCACGCCATCCGCCAAGCCAATCGCCTCTCCACCGTTCACCGTCCGGCACCGGTCAGCCGGTACTTTCTCGGCTTGCGCCTGCAGACATGTCGTCTTCGAGCCGATGATGCGCGCGCCCGTGAGCCTCGACCATGTTGCCGTATCGAACGAGTGATCGAAATGGCTGTGACCGGTCAACAACAGATTCACTTTCGAGGGCCCGCCGAGCGCCGTCAACACGCGCGTCACTGCCGCGACATCCGGCTTGAACGCGCTCTTCGTCGACGCCAGACCGCCACCGCCGCCGAAGAATGCCGTAGCGGGAATTCTGGTGATGTATCCATCGGTAATGATGTTCAGCGACCCAAGCTCGTAATACATATTCGAGATCGACATCCAGGTGATGTCGACAAACGACGGCGGCGCAGCAAATACGCGGAGCGACATTGAAATGACGCACAGCGCCGCGATGCAGACAGACGCAAGCGCCTTCGTCATGCGCGCAGCTGTGCGATCTCTTGATACAGATACGCCGAGGCAATGATGCCGCCGTGAAAATTTCCGAGATCGAGCTTCTCGTTCGGCGCGTGAGCATTCTCGTCCGGCAGGCCAACGCCGAAGAGCACGCTCGGAATCCCCAGCTCCTCCTGAAAGGTCGCGACGACGGGAATCGATCCGCCCTCGCGGGTGAACACGGGAGTTTTCCCGAATCCTCTTTCGATCGCGCGGCCGGCGGCGCGTATGTAAGGGCTGTCGAAATCGGCCATCCATGGCTTGCCGCCGTGCAGGCGAGTGAGCTTCAACTCCACGGTCCCCGGCGCGACCTTCTCGACGTACGCTTCGAACAGCTGGGCGATCTTGTCCGGATCCTGATTCGGGACGAGCCGCATACTCACCTTCGCCATCGACAGGGCTGGAATCACGGTCTTCGGCCCTTCGCCCGTAAAACCCGACAGCAATCCGTTTACCTCGAAGGTTGGCCTTCCCCAGACCCGCTCGAGCACGGTGTACCCGGCCTCACCGGTCAGCTTCGGCGCCCCGAGTTCCTTCCGATAGGCTTTCTCATCGAACGGCAGTTTTTTCCACTCCGCCCGCTCTTCCGGCGTGAGGTCCTTCACATCATCATAAAAGCCGGCGATCTTCACCTTGCCACTCTTGTCCTTCATCTGCGCCAGCAACTGCGCGAGCGCGAACGCGGGATTCGCCACGGCACCGCCGAACACTCCGGAATGTAAATCGCTCTTTGTGCCTCGTAAATCGATCTGGTAGTAAACCAAACCCCGCAGGCCGTAACAGATCGACGGCACACCGCGGGCGAACATCGCCGAGTCGGAAATGACCACGACGTCGGCGCCCAGCATCTTTTTGTTGTCGCGCACGAAGTGATCGAGATGAAGGCTGCCGACCTCTTCCTCGCCTTCAATGAAGAACTTCATGTTCACCGGGAGGCGGCCGTTCTGCTTCATGTGCGCTTCGACGGCTTTGAAGTGCATGAACACCTGCCCCTTGTCGTCGGCGGCGCCGCGCGCGTAGATCTCGCCTTCGCGCACGGTGGCCTCGAACGGCGGCGAATCCCACAACTCGACAGGGTCGACGGGCTGCACGTCGTAGTGCCCATAAAAAAGAATCGTCGGCGCACCCGGTGCGCCGAGCCAGTCGCCGTACACGATAGGATTGCCCGGCGTCTCGATGACGCGGACGTTCTGCAGCCCGATATGGCGCATGTGTTCGGCAGACCATTCGGCGCACGTGCGCACGTCCGCCTGATGTTGAGGCAGCGCGCTGACGCTCGGGATGGCGAGGTACTGCTTCAATTCCTCAACATACCGATCGCGCTGCACGTGGATGTAGTCGACGATCTTCTCCATGATGTCCCCTATTGTTCCGGATGCTCGATGGGCAAGTCCAGGCGATCGCCCCATTCCTTCCACGAGCCCACATAATTTCGGATTCGTGGATACCCAATCAGGCGAAGCGCCAGATATGAATGCGCGGCGCGATACCCGCCCTGACAATACGTCACGACTTCGCGGTCGGGTGTGATCCCCGCGGCCTCGTACATCTTTTTCAGCTCGCTCGCCGGCTTGAACGCACCGTCGGGCCCCAGGTTGTTCGTCCACTCGAGGTGGACCGCACCTGGCACCGCTCCACCTCGTGCGGCGCGCACCTGCGTCCCGCAGTATTCACCGTCGCTGCGCGTGTCGAGAATAACGGCATCATCGTTCCCGATGCGATCCTTCACCTCGCGCCAGCTGGCGAGACGTGCTCCTACACGCGTGCCCGTCCATTCCGTCGCCTTGGGCTTCACAGCATCTTTCGTTATGGCGAACCCTGCTCGCACCCATGCGTTGTATCCGCCATCGAGCAGCCGCACGCTCGGATGACCGAAGAACTCGAGAAACCAGAACGCGCGAGCGGCGCGAATGCCCGACGTCTCGTCGTACACGACGACCGGCACGTCGTTCGACACACCGCGCGACGCGAACAGATGCTCGATCATCCAGAAGAAGGCTTTCAGCGGCGCCGGATCGGTATCGACGATGCTCAAACCGAAAAGGTCGAGATGGACAGCGCCTGGAAGGTGCGCCTCGGCAAAGGCCTCTGAGGGTCGCAGATCGATCAGCAGCGGCGGCCGGCCGCTCGTCAACTCGCGCGATACATCAGTTGGGGAAACGAGAAGCGTTGGGTTCACGGTCCTGCGTATTCGAAAGGACCTACCGCCATGTATTTTCCGGAGTGATCGTAGGGAACTTTCTTCGTCACGCGGAAGCGAGTCGTCGCGCCGAGATCGGCCTGCTTGAGAATGATGCCCTCTGGCAGAAGGACGCCCGGGTGCACTTCGGCGCCCGTCACCGGATTCCGAATCGGACCGCACTCGACCTCGACGTAGTCGCCACACTTGATCCGGGTTTTCACGCCATCGAACGCGAGCTCGTAAGCGACGCTGTACGGTCCATGCACCGTCGGCCAGGTCCCGCCGAGCACGCCCCAAGGACCGCCGACCGTTCCGCCCATCAACGTCTCGATCGCGGCGCGCTGAGCGGAACTCGCGCGCTCGTCGATCAACGTGAGCGCTTCGCCGTTGCCTTCGTGGATGGCGCCGGGCCAGTTGGCATAAACAGAAAAACTAAGCCCATCGAGTTGGACGCCGCCGTAGGCACCGTGCTCGACATGCCAAGTCCATCCGCCTTCGCACTTGCCGGTCGTTGGAAGGGCGTTGAAGTTGCACGGACAACCCCAATCGCAATTGCACGCAACGAGAACTTTTCCCCTCAGCTTCCAAGCGTCAGCCATGGTCACATCCTACTCTAGCCCGTTTAAAAGCTGTATCGCGCGGTCACAGTACCGTGCGAATTTCTGCGGTACTGCCCGAAGAAATCTGTCGATTTCCCAGCAATCACCGCTCCGCCGACGATGATGCGCCAGTGCGCCCCATGGGCGTGCGAGTACAACGCTTTCACCCATGCGCCGGCGCCATGTTGACGGACGGCCGCCTCGATCGATATTTCACGCGTGGGACCGATGGTGTAGGCGGCGCGCCCAAGGAACGCGCGTGTCAATCCGCGATCGGGCGCGAACTCGAACTGCGAGCGCCTTGCAGTAACGACCTCTCCGGCGTATCCACCGACGAGGCTCAGCTCACCGGACTGCCGCTCGAGTTGAATGACGTAAAGAACAACATCATCCGCCGTTTGACTGCTCGTGCTGAAGCCGCCGGCTTCGGCCTTCACCGTAAACCAGCGCAGTGGCACGGCCGCATCACCGCCAATCATGCGTAGCGGCGCGTACGTGCGTCGGAGGGCGATGAACGGCATGCCGGATAACAGCTGTGATGTGAACTGGGGCAGATGATTGAAGCCGTCGAAGTAGGAGACCGACAGCTCGAATCCAGAACCGATCAGGTTCCATCTGGCACCGAACTGCGACCGCTCGGGAAAGGTGATGGCACTCTCGACCAGAGGCAGGGACACGGCTGTTTGCGGCGTGCTCGGGGCCCAACGTTTACCAACTAGTGGAATCCGGCTCGGCGTGAACACGGGCACCCACACGACGTCGACCGATTGCCCGCGGGCCTCGAACTGCGCGCGGGCACCGGAGACTGCAAGAAACTCGTCGTTTGTGACCTCGAGGAAATCGCGCGGCGCGAACCGATCGGTGGGATTGAGAATGTCTGCCTTGCCCCAGCGGATGAATTGCTTGCCGAGGTCGACGGCGACATGTCCCCGTCGAAGAGTGGCGCTCGCCTGCCGCAGGCGTAGCGGAGGACGGCGAAGGGTTCGATCGCGCCCGTCGAACGTCCAGCTTCGCTCGACCTGCTCGATATTGTCGAGCCGGCCCTCCAACGAACCAGAAAGCGCGAGCCATGAGACCGGTCTGAATGCCGGATCGAAGCGAATGCGACCTTCGAGAGAAAAGCGCTCGGCATCCTGCGGGGTCGTCAGCGGGTACAAGATCGATCGGACCTCGGCGAACCCGCGATAGCTGAATTCCTGCGCGTCGGCCATCGGGCCATGCGCGAGCGCGAGAATCAGCACGACCCGCACCACTCGCACCACTCGCACCTCCCGCACCCTATTTGAGCGCCTGCAGCGTAAAGTCCTCTTCCTTCAGAGGAACGTTGTACTGAAGCTTGTCGAGTGTGAGGATCGTGCGGCTGTTCTTGCGGAGGTCGTGCATCTCCAACCGGCGTCCAGTCCAGATGCCCTGCACTTGCGCGACGTCGCTGTATTTCAGCCGGCGGACGACGTCGTTCTTGATGTAGTTCTCGATCTGCGCAATCGCGTAGATGTCCTTTCGAATCCAGACGATCGACTGTGTGTACTGAGACGTTTTTTTCTCCGACGGCACCGACTCAATCTTCCAACTTACGATCCCGTCGATCGGCTCCTCGCCGAGCAGTCGATAGTGATATTGCTCGACGTCGCGCTCTTCGAGGTCCTCGAAGCTGAAGTCGGTTCCGAAAAACCGCGTTGACCTGTCCTGCAACGCGATACGCCGCTCGCGCTGAAGTGCCGGCGTCCACATCCACTGATCTGATGCGCGATCAGGATGATTGACGATCAGCAGGGCAACGCCTTTCACTTCCGGTGGCGCGACGAACCGCAGCACGGCCTTGCTGTTGCCATGCGAGCCCAGGCGCATGAAGATCCACCGCTTGTCGGCGACCTTGCCCTTGCCGTCGAGCACCTGAAGCAGCCCTTCATACCGCTGCGATTTCGTGTTCGTCCTGCGCTGGGCTTCTTCGACAATCTGACGCGCATCGCTCTGCGCATGCACGCCGCTGCTTAACAGCAGCCCGAGCGCGATCAACCTAACGATCGACGGTGGACGACCGACGATCGACGATCGACTATTCATATTCCAACGCCTCCACGAGCGACGTGCGGACCGCCGATTCCGCCGGCCAGAACGCGGAGAACAGCGCGGCGGCGAGGATCGTAGGAAAAAGCATAAGAGCAAGATCGAAGGGAAATCGGTACGGCAGGTACATCCCCGACAAATCTCTGCCGGTAATCTGCAAAAGAAAATAGAGATTGGCCGCGCCAAAGAGCAAACCGAGCGCGAGGCCGACCATGCCAATCGCGACCGCTTCCATCCAGACCGTTTGGCGAATCTGCCGCCGGAATCCGCCGACCGCACGCAGCACACCAAGCTCGCGCTTCCGATCGATGATCGACACGGTCAACGTATTCACGATGCCCAGAATGGCCACAATGACGGCGATGAACACCTGACTGTAAGTGAGCTGCAGCCACTGCCCGGTCAACTGCAGCACCCAATCGCGCACCTCTTTATTCGTGAGGACGAGCAGACGCGGCTGAGCCGGCGTCATACGATCGAGAATGCGTTGCCGCACCACCTGCGGATCGGTGCCGGGTTTCGCGTACACACGGAACACGTTCGCCGTTTGATCGTTCCAATATTGCTCGTAGACCGATCGATCGAGAAAGACGGCGCCCTGCTGATCTGACCAGTCGGCGACGATGCCGACGATGGGAAGCGTGAGGAGGCCGCCCGGACTGGCAAGATCGACGCGATTGCCAAGCGCGACACGCTGAAGCCTGGCGAAGTTGTCGGACACAATCACGCCCTGTCCAGCTTTCGCAAGCGCGTACATCCCGCGGGGATCCTGCGAAACCATCGTGCGATGGCCGCGCTGCTCGAAGCCGGCCATGTTGATCACGATCAACAGCACCGGTGTGCCACCCACGTTCGTTCGCAGGCTTCGCACCGATTGCACGTCGTCTACGCCGTCAATCGACAGGATGTCTTTGCCGAGCGACTCCGGAAATCGAAACGTGCGATCGGAAAGATTCTGCGAGCCAGAAACGAACAAATCCGGGTTTAACGCTGTGTCGAGCCAATCGACGATCGAGTTGTAGCTTTCGCGGCCGACGCCGCCGAGGCCGATCACCTGGCCAAGCGACAGCATGAGCGCGGCGACCGCGCCCGACGTGCGGCGCGGCGACTGAATGAGGCTGTCGGCAGCGAGCGCGCCTTCCACCGGCCGCAGCCATTTCAAAACGGGGCGAAGGCCCCGGGCAAACCAAAGCGCCATCGCCGGCACGAGCAGCAGCGCAGCGACGACGAACAGCACATAGCCCGCATAGAACCATATGGATCGCCCGATCAGCAAACACACGACGGCGGACGCCATCAGCGCCGCGGCGGTGAATCGACGAGCGCGATTCTCCCCGGCCGTTAACACCTGCGACTTTCCCTTCTGCAGCGCCTGCACGGGATCGACCCGCGATGCACTTCGCGCCGGCAGCCATGCGGCCATCATGCTCGTCAGCACACCGATCCCGAGGGCGCCGCCTAGCAGCCGCGGATCGGCGGAGACTTCTTCAGCGCGCTCGGCGACGCCGTAGATGCCTTCGAGCATGCCGGAGATCGTGCCAACCATCGCACGCGCGCCCACAATGCCCAGCGCGATGCCGGCAATCGAACCGATCAGACCGGTGACGGCGCTCTCGATGAGAAACAGATTCCGGATCTGGTGGCGCGGCGCGCCAAGAGCGCGAAGGATGCCGATCTCTGACCGCCGCTGCGTAACCGCGATGGAAAACGAGTTATAGATAATGAACATCCCGATGAACAGGGCGAAGACGCTGGAGACATTCATCGAGATGGCATAGACGGCGAGCGTCGATTCGAGTTGCTGTCCGCGTGATGACGGCTGCGCCACGTCGTAGCCGACGCCAAGCGTTTTCTGCAGGGCGGCACGGCCCGTGTCGATTGGCACGCCATCCTTTAATTTCAGATCGATGCGATCGAAATGGCGGCCGCGTCCGAAGACCTGCTGCGCGGCGTAGATGTCCATCACGGCCAGATTGCCGCCGAACGCGCTCGTGAGTCCTCCCGAACGCATGATCCCGCGCACGGTAAACGCCTTGTCGCCAACCATCGTCGACAGCGTCAGCGTGTCGCCAACACCCAGGCGATTGCGGCCAGCGAACTCTTTCGTGATGATGATCGAATCGGGCTGCGCCAGGAACACCAGCGGATCGTCGACGACGGCGGCGTCGCCGCTTTCGAGGTCGTAGTCGCGCAGACTGCGATCTCCAGTCATATCGACGCCCAGAATCAGAATGTTGCCCTGCCCCGCGACGCGGGTGGCCGCCGGCGCTTCGATCACCGGCACCGCAACGGCGACCTCGGGCACGTTCTGAACCGCCTCGAGCACGTCCTCTGGAAATCCGCCTTCGCCGGCCGTGATTTGCAGTTGCGCAGCCCCGGCGATCTTGTCGACGGTGCGCTCGAAGGCGAAGAACACTGCCTGATTAGCCGTGTGCATCGCCACGAACACCGCGACGCCAAGCACGATACCCACCACCGTCAGCAGCGATCGCACTGCATGCTTCTTGAGATAAGGCCATGAGATGAGTCTGAGCAGGCGCATCGCGGCTTACCGCCTCAGGTCGTCCACGATTTTTCCATCGCGAATCGTAATCATGCGTTGGCAGCTGGATGCCACGCTCATGTCGTGAGTGACGACGAGAATCGTCGAGCCCAGCGTGACGTGCAGGTCGCTGATGAGACGCAGGATGTCGATGCCGGTTTGTGTGTCGAGGTTTCCTGTCGGTTCGTCGGCCAGGAGGATCGGCGGATAGATCGACAGCGCCCTGGCGATCGCCACGCGCTGGCGCTCGCCGCCCGATAGCTCGTCTGGCAAATGGTCGAGTCGCGCCGTCAGCTTCACGAGGCCGACGAGCTCCCTCGCTCGATCGTCAATCTTTTTTTTCGGCCAACCCCGGAGATGCAGCGGGAGCGCGACGTTCTCGAGGCACGACAAGCTGGGGAGCAGGTTGAAGAACTGGAAGATGAAGCCGAGCTTGTCGCGGCGCACGGCGGTCAGCCCGTCGTCCGCCAACCCGTCGAGGCGCTGTCCGTCGAGCGTAATCGTGCCGCCCGTTGGCCGGTCGAGGCCGCCGATCAGGTTCAGCAGCGTCGATTTTCCCGACCCCGACGGCCCAACAATCGAGACCAGTTCGCCCCTGGGAATATGAAGGTTGATGTCGTTCAGGGCAGTGACGCGGCGACGCCCTTCGAAATGCTTTGAAACGTGTTCGAGCAGGATCACGAAAATTTACGCACGGCTCAGATTGCGGCCTTCGTACTCTTCAAGTTTCGCCCGGCACCAGTCCGGCACCGGAATCGGCTTGGCTGAGGAATAATCGTAGGTCACCATCACGGTTTTCCCTTTGGCAACCTGGGCGCCTTTGTCGTCGAGGATTTCGCAATCCATACTGATGCTCGTCTTCCCGATTTTCGTCGTGCCGAGCCAGATGTCGATCCGCTCTCCAGGCCGAATCGGGCGAATGAAGTCACACTCGGCTCGCGCGAGAATAAGCCCCGGCAACGTACCGTGGGGAAAATCGCCGGTCAACTGCCGCCAGTACGCCCACCGCGCTTCTTCCATGTACGTGAAATAGACCGCGTTGTTCACATGACCCAATAAATCGCAATCGCGGAAGCGTGCTTGAAGCGGATGACGAAATCGGAACGCCGGCATATGCCCGATTAGTGTAGTCTGACGCCGTGTCCGATTTCACTCTCGACGAGCAACGGGCCCTCGCCCCCTATTTCTCTAATCTCACTGGACCGGTCTTCGCGCTGACGAATCTGCCGGAAACGGTGAAAGGCGCGCTATTTGCGCGCTACTCGCGGTCGGCAAAATCGCTGCGCCGGCTGTTCCTCGATGAATTTCTCGGCGACCTGCAGACGGCGGCCGTGTCCGATAGCCAGGTCGGCGTCGCTCGCGCGGAGAAACTGTACGCGCGCGTATTTTCCGTATATGGCGACGACTCGGTGGCGCAGCTTGGCGGCGTCCACCTGGCGTGCGAGGGCGTGTCCAACATTCTCACCAAGGTGATCGAATGGGGCCGCTTGATGGCATATCTCGAGCAGTCGACACGCTACGTCCCTTACACCGATCGCCCCGGCGGGAAATGGAAATATCACGTGCCGCGCGAGCTCGAGGGCACGCCGCTTCACGCGAGATTCACGTCGACGCTCGACCGGACGTTTGACACCTACGCGCGATGGATCGAGCCGATGCAGGAACATTTCCGCGCGCGGTTTCCCAAGGATCCCGCCGACAGCGACGGCGTGTATCGCGCGGCGATCCGTGCGAAAGCGCTCGACACCTTGCGCGGTCTCCTGCCGGCGGCCGTCCGGTCGAATCTCGGGTTGTTCGGTACGGGTCAGGCGTATGAAGCGATGCTGCTTCGCATGCGCGCCAACCCGCTGACAGAGTCGCAGGAGTTCGCCGATCAGATGCTGACGGAGCTTCGCAAAGTGATTCCGGCGTTTCTCACACGTGTCGATCAACCCGATCGAGGCGGCCGCTGGACGCAGTACCTGGCCGACACGCGGGCCGCCACCGAACGGGTGGCGGCGAACGTGCTGGCCGACGAGGATGCCGGCGAGCGCCCCGAAGTGGCGCTCACCGATTTCGATCCGGATGGGGAAATGAAGGTGGTGGCGGCGGCGCTGTACGCAGTGTCAGACCTTCCCGACGATCAGTTGCTCGCGGTCGCCAGGCTCATGACGAACGATGAGCGCGCCAACGTGCTTCGCGCGTACGTGGGCGACCGCAGCAATCGCCGCCACAAGCCCGGCCGTGCGTTCGAACGAACGGCGTATCGCTTCGACATTCTGGCCGACTACGGCGCGTTCCGCGATCTTCAGCGCCATCGCCTGCTCACGCTGGAGTGGCAGACGCTCGGCGCCCTCCACGGCTACGTCGAACCGGACGCGATCGAGGCGGCGGGGGCGCACAGAGATTGGACCGATGTGATGGAAGCGTCGGCCGAACTGCACGACGCGCTGCAGCGCGCGGGTCTTGCGGCGATCGCCCCGTATGCCGTGTCGATGGCCTACCGCATCCGTTTTTACATGGACCTCAATGCGCGCGAGGCGATGCACCTGATCGAGCTGCGCACGGCGCCGCAAGGACATCCGGCCTATCGTCGCGTCTGTCAGGCGATGCACACGTTAATCGCCGAGCAGGCTGGCCACAAGATGCTCGCCGACGCGATGAAATTTACCGACCACTCGGAGGTGGAACTGGAGCGCCTCAAGGCTGAGCGTGCAGCCGAGCGAAAAAGACAGGCGCGATGAGGCTGAAATGCTGGATCGTGATGGTCTGCGTGCTGCTCGCGGCGCCGAGCGATGCCCAGACAATCGTCGCCGCAAGCGCGGATGCCACACTACAGGCGCTGTTTGACCGCGAGTGGGAGTGGGAGCTCACCCAGGATCCGCTTTGGGCGTCCTATCTCGGCGATCGCCGCTGGAACGGTCAATGGCCGGACATGACCCTTCCAGCCATCGCGGCGCGCCAGGCGCACCGGCAGGCGGTGCTGAAGGATCTTGCGGCCGTCCCGCTGAACCGCCTCTCACCCGCCAATCGGACGAACTACGAGATTTTCAAACAGCAGTACGACATGAGCGTCGAGGGGTACCAGTATCGGTATCACCTGATTCGCACGTCCACGCTGGACGGCGTCCAGAACACCGAACAGTTCATCGACTCGCTTCGCTTCCAGACGGTAAAGGATTACGAAGACTGGCTCGCTCGCCTCGACGCATTCCCCGCCTACATGGACCAGAACATCGCGCTCATGCGAGAGGGCATGAAAACCAACGTCGTGTTGCCGAAAGTCATCGTGCAGCGCGTGCGCGAACAAGTCGCGCAGCTGGCGTCGCAAACCGCGCAGCAAAGTGGCTACACGCGGCCGTTCCACAGCATGCCGTCTGCGATCACGGCAGCTGAACGCGACCGTCTCGTGAAAGCAGGCGACGAGAGGATCCGCACTCGCGTGCAGCCGGCGTTCACGCGGCTGCTTGCATTCCTCGATCGTGAGTATCTTTCGGCCTGCTATGACGGTGTCGGCTGGTGGCGGACGAGCGGCGGCCTCGCGGCCTATAAATATTTCGCGCGCTACCACACAACGACGAATCTGAGCCCGCAGGAGATCCACGCGCTCGGCCTGAAGGAAGTGGCGCGCATCAGAGCCGAGATGGAAGCTATCAAAACGCAGGTCGGCTTCTCCGGCACGCTCGCCGAATTCTTCACCTATCTGCGGACTGACCAGAAGTTTTTCTACAACAGCGCCGACGATCTGCTTACTGGGTATCGAAACGTCGCCAAACGGATCGATCCCGAGTTGATCAAAATCAGCCGGAAACTGCCCCGCGTGCCGTACGGCGTCATTCCCGTTCCGGACGCAATCGCGCCGATCATGCCGACGGCCTACGCCAACGGAGGCGCGCCCGATGGCTCGCGGCCGCCGTACTTTTTCGCAAACCTCTACAAACCGGAGACGCGTCCGAAGTGGGAGATGATGGCGCTGACGCTTCACGAAGCGATGCCCGGCCATTGCCTGCAGATTTCAGTCGCACAAGAGCTCGGCGAGATGCCGAACTTTCGGCGTCATGCGTTTTTCACGGCCTACGTCGAAGGCTGGGGGCTCTACGCCGAGTCGCTCGGCGAGGACATGGGTCTCTACAAAGACGATCCGTACTCGAAGTTTGGACAACTCACGTACGAAATGTGGCGTGCGGTGCGCCTCGTCGTCGACACTGGCATGCACGCCATGGAATGGGATCGCGCGCAAGCCATTAAATATTTCATGGATAACGCCGCAAAAACCGAGAACGACGTGACAAACGAGATCGACCGCTACATTTCATATCCTGGCCAGGCGCTGGCCTACAAGGTGGGCGAGCTGAAGATTCAGGAGTTGCGCGCCAAGGCGCAGAAGGCGCTCGGTGAGAAATTCGATCTTCGCGATTTCAACGACGTCGTGCTGCAGACAGGCGCCGTGCCGCTTGGCATTCTCGAGCAGCGCGTCAACGAGTGGATCGCGCGTTAGTGCTTCGGCGCGACCATTTTCGTGACGCGGCCCACGCTCGTATCGCCTGCATACAGGTTGTCTTGCTTGTCCATCACCCAGTAGCTGGCCTCAATGAACTGGCCCGGCCCGATCCCCATGCCGTTACCGACCGCACCGAGGACGTGGCCGCTCCGGTCCATTTTCAGGAACTGGCCGTCTTGGCCGCTGCCCATCCACGGGTTGCCATGCGAGTCGAAGTAAAGCGCGCACACGAGGTTTCTCATCTGCATCGTCTTGAGAAACTTACCCGCGCCGGTATAGACGACGATGCGATATTCCTCGCGGTCGCCGATCCAGACATCGCCGTTTGTGGGATCGACGGCGAGACCGTGGGACGAGCTGAACTTTCCTTGTCCAACCTCGTTCCCGTACCACTGGTTGATGAATTTGCCGTTCTTATCGACGTGAATGATCCGCGCGGCCCCGATGTTGTTTGCCGGATCATCTGAATCGGTATCGTTGGGACTCTCGTTGGCGTGACCCTCGCCGATATAGACATCGCCGTTCGGAGCGAACGCGACCATCACCGGCTCCCACAAAAGCCGCTGTCCTTTCGATTCATCCCAATCGCCGCGACGACCTGTCTGGCCAATCTTGAGGAGCAGCTTGCCATCGGGGCTGATTTTCATCACCGTTGCGCTGCCCGCGGCGGTAATCCAGACGTTGTCCTCGGCGTCGATTGCCATGCCGTGCGCTTTTTCCTGGTAGCCGATCACATCCTCGCCGAGCTGAAGGACAAGCTTCGCGTGCGGGTCGAACTTGAACAGCTGCGACTTGCCGCGCTCTGCGCGCTGAAACACCCAGAGGTTGCTTTTCGAATCGAGGGCAACCGACGGGACGCCGCCGAAACCGGGAGGCAGATCGTAGGGATACTCGAACGTGTAGCCCAAGGTCTGTTTCCACTGGACACGCTGCAGCGATTGACGCGGAATCCCGCCGCGACGACCGCATAGAGGTGAGCGATTGCATCCCGGCACTCCTGCCGGAGCCGCGCCTGCACCGCGCCCGCGACCTCCCGCACCACCTTCGCGGCCGGGCACGGCGACCTTGCCGCCTGGCTCGACGATCGTTCGTCCACCCGGGTCGGGAAATGATCCCTGCAGAAACCACGCTGGCGTCGCTCCGACAGCCGGTCCCTCCGTTGGCGGCTGGGATTGAGAGAAGGCGAGGGTTCCGCTAAGAACCACGAGGGCCGCTGCGGCCATTCCAGCGACATTGCGTTCCGTCATGTCAGCTCCTGCATGTCGAAGATGGTATTCAGCGCGGAGACTTGGGGGCTGCCGGCTTGGGTGCGTAGATGTCGAACGCCGTCGCGTTCTCTTCTTTTTCAGTCGGCGGAGTGATGCCGGCCGACAGCATGACCTGCTCGAGGGCGGCCACGGTCACAGCCGACGGCTTGAAGTTGCCGAATCGGTATCCGCGCGCGATGGTCAACGGCGTCCATCCAAACTCGTTCTTCGTGTTCCAGACGTTGATCTTGGCGCCCTTGCCGGCGAGAAATTTAACGGCGGCCGGGAGATTCTTGTACGCAGCGCCGTGCATGGCGGTCTCTCCGTGACTGTCGACCGCATTGATATCAGCGCCGAGTGTCAGCGCAACGTCCATCGCTTCCAGCACTTCTTCCTCGGTCCCGGCGTCTTCCCCGGGCGACCGCGCGCCGACGCCAGAGGCCGCCATCAGCGCCGTGGTGCCCTCGTTATTGGTCAGCAACGGATCGGCGCCCAGCTCGGCAAGCGTTCTCATCAACTCGGCATCGGCGGTGACGGCCGCCAACAGAAACGGCGTCGCCCCGATCTCGTTGAAACGGGTATTGGTGAGGTTTGCGCGCTTCGTCATCCGGGCATTCACATTCGCACCACGGGCCACGAGGCGTTTGACGAACTCAATGCTGGACAGGGCGCCAGAGCCGTCGGGTGCCGGATCGTTGTCGCCGGCGCCGGGCTTGCGCACTCTGGTGATCGCGTGAAGCGCGGTATACCCAAGCACGTCGGCGTTGGGGTTGGCGCCAGCGTCCAACAACTGTTCGGCCAACTCGTAATGCGCGTTCGTGACCGCGACGAGCAATGGTGTGGTACCGGCACGAAGTGGCGCCGCTCCCTCCAGGGGGAGGATCGGGCGCGCCCCAACGCGAACGACCTCGTTGACGTCGGCGCCCGCTTTCAGCAGCGCCTTCACGGCACCGAGGCGGCCATCGCGCACGGCAAACAAGAGCGGCGTGAAACCGGAGGGGAGGGGCGTCTTGAAATCGGCGCCGGCCTTCATGAGCGCTTCCAGCACCTCGACGTGACCTTCCGCCGCCGCCCACATCAACGCCGTCTGCCCGCCCCGGCTTTCCTTGGCGTGCACGTCGGCGCCGCCCGCGATGAGCGCCTGGACTGCACCGGCCTTGCCCGTGCGTGCGCACGTCATCAACACGGTTTCTCCGCCAGGCAGTGCCGTGTTGACGTCGCTACCCGCAGCGATAAACCGTTGGACCATCGTCACGTTGGCGTTGGTGCAGGCGAGAGAAAGAGGTGTCACGCCGTATCGGTTCGCCGCGCGCACATCGGCGCCTGCGCGCAGCAGGCGATCGACGAGATCGAGATCGTCCTGATAGGCGGCCCAGTGCAGGGCCGTCATGCCGTCTGGTTGCGGTGTGTTCACGCCGACGCGTCGTTCGAGCAGATACCGAACCGTTGTACGGTCCATCTTCTGCACAGCGTTGGCGAGCGGCGCATCTGCAGCAGCGAGGAGTGTGGCGCCGGCGATCATCGAACCGATCAGCCAACCACCGAGAAGCGTGTCACGCGTCATGTTTGTCCTCAGCCTGCGAGGTTAACCGGACTAAACAGCGTATCGATCTTTCCTGTGCTGTCGGCGAACGAATCGAGCCGCACGCCCACTCTGTCGAGCAACGTCAGATGCAGATTCGCCAGGGGCGTCGGCTCCGCGTACTTGATGTGCCGTCCTCCGCGAATCTTGCCCGCGCCGCCACCCGCGACGATGATTGGCAGGTTGACGTGATCGTGAACGTTGGGATTTCCCATGCCGCTGCCATACATCAGAACGGAATGATCGAGGAGCGTCCCGTCGCCATCCGTCACCGAGGCCAGCCGCTCGAGGAAGTAGCCGAAGAGCGACACGTGGAACTGATTGATCTTGGCGATCTTCGCGATCTTCTCCGGGTCGCCGCCGTGATGCGACGTCGGGTGATGCGCATCGGGCACGCCGATTTCGGCGTAGGTGCGGTTGCTGGTTTCGCGAGCCAACTGGAACGTGATGACCCTCGTGACATCTCCCTGCAGCGCAAGCACCTGTAAGTCGAACATCAATTTCGCGTGATCGGCGTAGTCGGCCGGCACACCCACCGGGCGATCGAGATCGGGCAGCGGACTGTCGAGCGTCTGCGCCTCGGCCATTTGAATGCGGCGCTCGACTTCGCGAACGGTGTCGAGGTACTGACTCACTTTGCTGCGATCGGCGGCGCCAAGCTGACGCTGGAGCCGGGAAATATCATCGCGAACCCAGTCGAGCAGGCTCGCCCGTCTGCCGAGGGCGGCGCGCCGCTGCGGGGAGGTTCCACCTTCGCCGAACAACCGCTCGAACACGACGCGCGGGTGCGCTTCGGCTGGCAACGGCGTCGTCGGCGATGACCACGACAGATTGTTCTGATAGACGCACGCGTAGCCGTTGTCGCACTGACCGACGACTTCCATCAGATCCATGGCCAGCTCGAGCGACGGCAGTTGGGTGTCCTGGCCCATCTGCTTGGCGGCAATCTGGTCAACGGTCGTGCCGAGGAAGTAGTCGCTGCTTTCGGTCCACTTCGCTTTGGCCGCGCTCAGGAACGCCGCATTGGACGTCGCATGCGTCCCCGGATACGCATTCTTCAGCTCCATGTTGCTGACGACGGTGACGTGTTTCATCACGGGCGCCAGAGGGCTGAGCGTTGACGACAGCTCAGTGAGCACGCCGCCTTCTCCCGCAGGTGTCCACCGCGCAATGTCCGACCCCATGGGGATGTAGACAAAACCGAGACGCCGTACGGGATTGGCCGGCGTTTGCGCCAGCGCCGTCATCGAGGGAATCATCGCGTCGAGCAACGGCAGCGCCACCGTGGCACCCATACCCCGCAGAAACGTTCGGCGCGGCAGCGCCTTCTTTGAAATCATCATGATGCTTTCCTCATTCTGAACGGCGTGCTGTTCACGATGCCGATGACGAGCGACGAGAAACGGTAGTCGTCAGCCGCTGATTCGCGGACGATTTTTCTGATAGCCGGGCTGTCGTAGTACTGAACGCCGCGGCCGGTGGAAAACGTGAGAAGTTTTTCGGTGAGCGTCGAGACAAAGAGTTCCGGGTTGCGCAATATGGCCGCTTGTAGTCCAGCCACGCCTTGGACGGGCGTGCCGTCGAACAGTGTGCTCGACGCATCGATCGGCATGTTCGCGTCGAGGGTTCGCCAGCGGCCGACGGCATCGTAATTCTCGAGCGCGAAGCCGATGGGATCCATCAGCCGGTGACAGCCCGCGCACGCGGGATTCGCGCGATGTTCGGCTAACCGCTCGCGTATCGGCAGCCGTTTCACCGCAGCCTTTGCGTTGTCGAGTGCCGGCACGTTCGCCGGCGGTGGCGGCGGCGGCACGCCGAGCAGATTGTCGAGAATCCATTTGCCGCGAATCACCGGCGACGTGCGCGTCGGATAGGACGTGACCATGAGGATGCTGCCCTGGCGAAGCAGTCCGCCACGAGTCGCATCGCCATCAAACGTGACGCGGCGGAAGCGGCTGCCGTAGATATTCGGGACGCCGTAATGCTTCGCGAGACGCTCGTTCAAGAACGTATAGTTGGCGCGGAGCAGATCGAGCACGCTGCGGTTCTCGCGGATCACGCTGTCGACCAGCAGCTCCGTTTCCTCACGGAACGCCTGTCGCAGGTTGTCGTCGAAATCCGGAAACACCCGCATGTCCGGCGTAATCGTGTCCAGGTTGCGCAGATGCAACCACTGCGAAGCGAAATTGGTGACCAGGTTCCGCGATCGCGGGTCGGCCAGCATGCGCCGCACTTCCCGCTCGAGCACTGCGGGCTTGTCGAGATCGCCACGCGCGGCCGCATCCAGCAACTGGTCGTCGGGAATGCTGCTCCATACAAAGAAAGAAAGGCGCGAGGCCAGCTCGAGATCGCTGATCCGATATGACGCGCCCGACGCCAGGCTGGCGGGATCGCGCTCGATTCGGAACAGGAATTCCGGACTCGACAGCACGGCCGCGAGTCCCATTTCGATGCCCGCCTCGAATCCGTCGCTGGTTTTCGCCGCGTGATAGAGCTCGAGTGGCTTCTGCAGATCCTCATCGGTGACAGGCCGCCGATATGCGCGGCGTGTCAGCGTCGACAGGATCCGTTTCGCGCAAGCGTCTTCGTCCTGCTTCCGCGAGGGCTTGCAGGTGAACAGGCGGCGCCGGCTGGGTGTGTCGCCCACACCCGCCGCGTTGTACGGACCAACGATCGAGATCTCGTAGACCGCCGGCGTAATGCGAGGATGCCGGTAATAGTTGAAATGGGCTTCGTACGGCTGGCGAGCCGTTTCGATCAGGAGCGATGGTTTCTGCGCGAACGTCACGCCGACGGTATGCGGACCCGCCGTGACCGGAACCCTGATCTTCAGGTGGCCATCCAGGTTGTCATGCGACGGCTGATATTTCGCCGGCTCATCTTCCTTGACCGATGCAGGCTCGACCGTAAACAACCGCAGCCGTTCACCATCGAGCAACAGATCGAGCTGGTGAGCCTCGGTCAGTCCTTCGATATTTTCGTTGCGGTCCCGCGCCAGACGAATCGTGATTTCGTATTCGCCGTCGAGCGGGAATGTGTGAGGCACCAGCGCGCCGCCACGCGTGCCGACTGGAAGCCCCTCCACATGCTTCTCCTGGGTGATGTCCGGTCGAAGACGGACCGTGGCACCGCCCGGAGAAAGGCTCGGCCCTCCTACGGCCAGCCGGCTGATCTTCTCGGCCGCCGACACATAACTCTCAAGCAAGGTAGGGGAAAGATTGCCAACCGTGACATTGTCGAAGCCGTAGCTCGCCGAATCGCTCGGCAACACCGACGCCGCGTCGAACTCCAGCGCCAGCAGGTCGCGGATGGCGTTTTGATATTCAGTGCGGTTCAGGCGCCGGAACGTATCCGTGCGGCCCGGATTTGGCGTCCTCGCTGAAAGCCCGTCGAGCGAAGCCTCGAGCGACGCCAGCGCGGCCGTTCGATCGGCGTCTTCGGGTCGCCGCGCGCCGGGTGGCGGCATCTGGCGCGCGCGAAGCTTTCGGACAACCTTCTCCCACGCTTCCCAGTGTTCGCCCAGGTCTTGCGTGTTGATCGCGTCGAGCTCGAGCCCGCCCGCCTTCGTCCTGTTGTTGTGGCACGACAGGCAATACGTGTTCACCAGGGCGCGGTACGGCGCATCGGCCGACGGCGACGCCGGGATCGGTCGCTGTTCGGCGCCCGGGACACCCACGAAGCTGGCGGCCAAGACTCCCGCTGCAATCCAGCGGAACACCACATGTTTCCCTTGGTTCGGCAAGCGACCCCTCCCAAATATTTAGCGGTAGCTTCACAGTTTACACCGACCGAATCCGCGGAAACAGCCCGAAAAGCGTTGACCCTCTCACCTTGCAAGGCGTAGCATCCCGAAATTCCCGTTACAACCGGTCACTCCAAAAAGAGGGAGATGCCACTATGTGCCTTCGGCGCCATCGGCTAAACCTCGGGGCCATGCTGACCATGATGCTGTTTGCCTGCGCAGTTTATGCGGAGGCCGGACAGGCGCAGACCAACGGCAGCATTGTCGGTCGGGTCACCGACGAGAGTGGCGCAGTCCTTCCGGGCGTCACAGTGACGGCCAAGAGTCCCGCCTTGCAGGTCCCGCAGGTGAGCGATGTATCAGACGGGCAAGGCGATTACCGCCTGACGCCATTACCAATTGGGACCTATGAGGTGGCCTACACCCTCTCGGGATTTCAGACGGTCCGGCGCGACACTCTGCGACTGACGGCCGGGTTTGTCGCGCGGGTGGACGTCGTGCTGAAAGTCGGCGCGCTCGAGGAATCCGTGACGGTGTCGGCCACGCCCACGATCGACGTGCAGTCGACCGGCTCTGTGACCGTCTTGACCAGAGAAACGCTGGAGGTCGTGCCTTCGAGCCGCGCCGGAATTATTACCTTGATGAACCAGTCGCCTGCGGTTCGCTCGCAGCTCGACGTCGGCGGCTCTCAGTCGAATCAATTGCCTGCGATGCGCGTGTACGGCATCAGCACGCAGGCGACATCCTGGCTCGTTCTCGACGGCGTCGTGACCACCGACGCGGGACAGACGGGCGGTGGCGGGTCGTATTTTGATTATGCGTCGTTCGAGGAAGCGCGAATGCAGACCATCGCGAACGACGTGGAGACGCCGAACCGCGGCATCAATCTCAATCTGATCGTGAAGTCCGGTGGCAACGATTTCCACGGCGACGCATCCTGGGAACAGACGAGCGGCAAGCTCGCAGCTTCCAATCTCGACGACAAACTGCGATCGCAGGGCATCACGTCGCCCAACTACCTCCGCCGCCGGTTTTATGGCGGCGCGGACATCGGCGGCCGCATTGTCCGCAACAAGCTCTGGTTCTACAGCGGTGTGCGTGGCCGCCAGAATTCGGAGAACTCTCTCGGTGTGTTCGCGGCGGACGGCTCGCCTGGGGTTGTCGAACAGTCGCAATTCATGGTGACCAATAAAGTCTCGTATCAGATGAGCCGCTCACAACGGTTCGTCTTCTTTGACTACTACCAGAGGCTCATCAAGGACGACCCCGTCACGGTCAATCAGGGGTATGAGACCAAACAGAACAACTTTCAACCCCAGCACACCACGAAACTGGAATGGCAGGGCGTCAAAGGCAACTCCCTCGTGGCGTCGCTTCAAGTCTCGCGCTGGCGAGTCCACGTCACTCAGAACATCCGAGGCACGGGGCCCGAGAAGAACGACATCGGCCTCGGGTACACGTCCGGAACCAACGCTGGTGCGGGAAACATCGTCGATCATTATCGGCCGTGGGCCACGAGGGGTTCGCTCGGCTGGTTCCGTCCAGATTTCTTTCTGGGCAGCCATGATTTCAAAGCCGGGTATGACGACGTGAAGACCACGTCCGGTCGAGGATGGGAGTCGCGCATCGGCACGCCCGCGAAGGGCGACTACGCGCTCCGGTACAGCAACGGAGCGGCGATTGAGATTCTGACGTACAACGCTCCGAACTATCCGAGAACGACCGTTCATTCCACCGCCGCATACGCGGCAGATAAGTGGTCCGTCGGCCGCCGCCTCACGCTCAATCTCGGGCTACGCTGGTCCCGGGACGACGGGTACATTCCGGCACAGTGCCGGGAGGCCGGGACCTTTTTCCCAGAGAACTGCAGCGACCATATCCAGGGGGCGACTCAGCACTCGTTGTCGCCGCGTCTCTATTTCACCTACGACGTCACGGGTAACGGCAAGACCGCGCTCAAGGGAGGATGGGGACGATTCGCCGATTGGCGCAACGGGAACCACGTGCTTCCACTCAACCCGAACGTCGCCCTTCAGAGGCGATACCGGTGGACAGATCCCAACGGCAACGGCGACTACGACCCAGGCGAAGTCAACCTCAGCACGACGAGCGGAACCGATTTCATCGAAGAGGTCGGGCGAGGTAATGTGACCATCGCGAATGTTATTTCCAATCCGGATCAGCCACAGACGAAGGAAGACCAATTCTCGCTCTCGCTCGAGCGGGAGTTGCGGCCGAACTTTGCGGTTCGCGCGACGGGACTGTACTCGCGACGATTCGATGTCATCCGGTCTCAGAATCTGCGGCGGGGTCCCGAGGTCTACACGATTGCGAACACGAGGCCGGACCCAGGGCCCGATAACCGAATAGGAACGGCCGACGATCCAAACAGGACGATCACGTGGTGGGAATATCCCGCCGAGTTCAGGCCTGTCTTCTATCAGTTGAACACGCTCGTCGGTGACCCCAACGCCACCGAGAGGTTCAAGACGGTTGAGTTCACGGGGTCGAAGCGGCTTTCCAACGGCTGGCAGTTCCTGACTTCCTATTCGGCGACGAGGGTCAACATCCCGGTGCCCGCCGAGAGCAACATCAATCCAAACGTCAACATCAATACCAACAATCAAACGTGGGAGTGGCTGTTTCGCGCATCGGGCGCCTATGTGCTTCCCTACAACGTGATGGTGTCAGCCAACATCGAGCACCGAAGCGGCGACGTGCAGGCGCGGACGGTCGCCCTCAGCGGTGGCGGCACCATTCCGACGATCACCCTGAATGCCGAGCCCATCGGCAGCCTTCGCCTTCCGAACCTGAACACGATGGACATCCGATTCTCGAAGCGGTTCCAGTTGAGCGCAGGCAGGAGAGTCGAGGGACAGATCAACATCTTCAACGTGGCGAACAGCAACACGACAACCGCCAGAATCGTGTTGTCGGGTCCGAACTATCTGAAGCCGACGGCTATCCTGCCGGCGCGCATTGTGGATTTCAACGTCGCGTATAGCTTCTGATATTGGAGGATCGTTCATGGATCGACGACAAAGAGTGAACCGGCGCCAGGCTCTGGGCCTGCTGGCAGGCGGCGGCGCGGGTGCGGCGGCGCTCAAGATGCTGCCAGACCCGCTCGAGGCTGCGCAAGTGACCACGCGCCGGGGTTTGCCGCGACTGAAGATCACCGATATCAAAGTGATCCTGACGCAGGTCGGCAACACCCACATGACGAACGCGAAGGTGCTGACGAGCGAGCCAGGGCTGTACGGCGTGGGATGCGGAGGCCATGCCGAACGGCAATCGATCGTCGCTCAGACGATCGAGCAGTACCTGAAGCCGGCTGCGGTCGGGCGCTACGTCGATGAGATCGAAGACATCTGGCAAATGGCATGGCTGGCGCCATATTGGCGCGGCAGCGTCGACGCGAACAATGCGATGAGCGCCATCGACGGAGCCCTGTGGGACATCATGGGGAAACGTGCGGGGATGCCGGTCCATAACCTGTTGGGCGGCAAGCTGCGCCCGGCCCTTCCGATGTTTGCCAACGTGAACGGCGGCGATTTGAAGGAGCTCGAAGACAACTCGCGCGCGCGCATCGCGGAAGGATACAAACATCTCCGCGTTGGCGCCGTCGGCGGGGATGGCACCGGTCGCGGTGGCGGCGCGGGAGGGCGGGGCGCTGTGCCAGGCCTGACTGGCGGCCAGGGAAATTTGCCCGGAGGGGGCGGACAGGGGTCGCCTGGTTTCGGTGATCGCGGTCCGATCTACCAGCAGCGCGGACAGGGCCTCCAATACATGAACAATCTGATCAATTCACTGGAGCATTTGAGAAAGACCGTCGGCTTCGGCGTTGATATGTGCGCCGAGGTAGATTTCCGATTGACGCCGGCCTCCGGGCTTGTGCTGATGAAAGCGCTCGAGCCGTTTCGCATGTTCTGGGTCGAAGAAGTGTTCGCACCCGAAGATGTCGCGTGGCACGAAGTGCTGCGGAAACAGTGCAGTACGCCCGTCGCGTGGGGAGAAGTCGCGGTCAGCCAGAATGAATGGGTCCCGCTCGTTGCCAATCGCTGGATCGATTTCATGCGCATGCATATTTCCGCGTGCGGTGGTCTGAACATGGCGCGCAAGACTGCGGCGATGTGCGAGTTTTTCGGTGTGCGGACGGCGTGGCACGGCCCGGGCAACGTGTCGCCGGTCGGTCACGCGGTCAATACACACATCGATTTCGCAGTACCGAATTTCGGTTGCGGTGAAGGCGCCCCGTTTTCGGCTCAGTTGCAGGAACTCTTCCCCGGTTGTCCCGAGCGGAAGAACGGCATGACCTATTCGAACGATCTACCAGGACTCGGCATCGACATCGACGAGAGAGTGGCGGCGAAGTACGTGCCCAGGACTCCCGGAACCGATCGCGGAGTGCGCTGTTACGACGGCTCGCCTTGCCGGCCGTAGCTGGAAGCTGGAGTAGGCGAAGAAACATAGAACCTGCTGGTGTTCATCAGGCTCACGCGCTACTATATGCGGTATGGACGAGGCTCTTTCTCCTTTGTCCGACGCCAAGTCCGGCGATACTGATTCCCTCACTTATGAGGCTCATTTTGGCCTTCGAGAAAAGGCATTCAGCCTCTCTCCTAACCCCAGATTCTTCTTACCCCAATCGTCACATGCGGCAGCGTTCCAGGCCCTCATCGCGGGCATCCGCCGGCGTGAAGGCATCATCGTGCTCACTGGAGAGGTCGGTACCGGTAAAACAACGCTCTGTCGCTCCGTCCTGGAGTCGCTCGACCGAAAGACATTCGCGGCGTTCGTTCCCGATCCGATGCTGTCGCGTGAGGATCTGCTGAAAACGTTGCTGGTCGATTTCGGTGTGGTCTCCGTCGACGACATCAAAGCCGACCGCTTGAGGGGCGCCAGCCGTACGGACCTCAGTTATACGCTTTGCGAGTTTCTCGCGTCGCTTCATCCGCTCAGGGCGTTTGCTGTCGTGATGATTGACGAGGCGCAAAATCTGCCGATGACGTTGCTGGAAGAGATTCGCATCCTGTGCGACCTGGAACGCGGCGAGAAGTTGCTCCAACTCGTGCTCGTCGGACAGCCCGAGTTACAAGCGCAACTCAGCGAACCGGAAATGCGCCAGGTCAGACAGCGCATATCGGTCAGGTGCAAGCTCGACCCGCTGGCGCAAGATGAGGTGAGACCGTATGTATCCCACCGCCTCGGCGTTGCGGGCAACAGCGAAATCGCGTTCGATGAAGACGCCATTCGGCTTATTTATGCGGCCTCCGAGGGCATTCCGCGCGTCATCAATCTTCTTTGCGATCGCGCCCTCTCCAGGGCCGCGTCCGGTGGGGTAACCACGGTCCGCACGGACCACATCTTCGGCGCCGCGGATGATCTCTGGATTCCTGTGGCCGCGTTGGCAAGTACACCGCTCCCGCCTCCGACAGCAGGCGATGCAAGCCGCTCACATGCGCCCCGAAAAGGGCTCCCGCCGACATATCAAATGCGTCACGATGCGCACTACGTCGAAGAACTCGAGGCTCGCACGCTACCAAAATCCCGCGAGAATGCCGTAGACATATCTGTCGTGGTCCCCAAGGCAACGATTCCCAGGCAGGAAACGGCCGGAAGACGTCTGGCGACGCTTGTCGCCGTCGCAACGGCGGCGGCGATCATCGGCGCCGCTGGCATCTGGTCGCTGCGCTCGGGAACCGGTCAGACATCCGAACCGATAGGGACCCCGTCAGCCCCTGAGTCGACGACTGCGCGCCTCGGCACTCCCCCGACGCCCGAGTCGGTGCCATCTTCTGCAACACCGGTGGATGCTCCAACATTTGCGGTTCAGATGGCGACGTTTCGGAGCAAAGCTCGCGCTGCTGAATCTATTCGTGAGCTCGGAGCGGCAGGCTACAGCGCATTTAGCGCGGAGATTGGGCTACGGGACGGAGAACGGGCGTTTGGCGTATTTCTCGGGCCCTACACCGAACGTGCTGCGGCCGCTTTGGATCTGGAGCGCGCTCAGCTCACGCCTGGTTATGGCATTGGGCGTGTCGTCCAGATTGGTCTCACCACGTCCCGCGACAATCCAAGTCTTGCGCGGTGAGCGCAGCTATATAATCCCCGCATGTTCCGCAACTTTACGTGGTTGAAGCTCGCGCTCATCCTTGGTCTGACGTACACGACCGTAAGCGTGCACGGTCAGACAGGTGCCAGAAACGGAGAGTGGCGCACCTACGGCGGCGATCTGGCGAGCACCCGGTATGCCCCGCTCGATCAGATCAATGCCGCGAACTTCAGCAAGCTGCAAGTTGCGTGGCGATTCAAGACCGATGTCTTCGGCGTACGGCCGGATTTCAATCTGCAAACGACGCCGCTGATGATCAACGGCGTGCTCTATGCCACGGTCGGATGGAGACGCGACGCTGTCGCGATCGATGCCTCGACGGGCGAACTGCTGTGGATGTACCGGCTCGACGAAGGCAAGCGCTCGCAAGCCGCGCCGCGATTGTTGTCGGGACGTGGGGTCGCGTACTGGACGGACGGCCGGGGCGACGAGCGTATTTTCATGGTGACGGTCGGCTATCAGCTGGTCGCGCTCGACGCGAAGACCGGAACTCCAGTCCGATCGTTCGGCCAGAACGGGATTCTCGATCTCAAGCAGAACGACGATCAGGTCCTCGATCCCATCACGGGCGAAATCGGATTGAACACGGGACCGCTCGTGGCAAAGGACGTGGTGATCGTGGGAGCGGCGCATCGCGGCGGCGCCGCCCCTCGAAGCAAGACGAATGCGAAAGGGTATATCCGCGGATTCGACGTCAAGACGGGAAAGCGGCTGTGGATTTTCCACACCATCCCGTTGCCGGGGGAGTACGGGAACGAAACCTGGCAGAACGATTCCTGGTCGTATTCAGGAAACACCGGCATGTGGGGCCCCTTCTCCGTCGATGAGGAGCTCGAAACCGTCTACCTTCCCATCGAGTTATCGACGGGCGACTATTACGGCGGCCATCGTCCAGGCGACAACTTGTTCGCGGAGTCGCTCGTCGCTGTCGACCTGCATACGGGAAAGCGCAAGTGGCACTTCCAGCTCGTCCACCACGGCATTTGGGATTACGACCTTCCGTGCGCGCCGATCCTCGCCGACATCACGGTCGACGGCAAGCGGATCAAAGCGGTGGCGCAGGCGAGCAAGCAAGGCTTTCTCTACGTGTTCGATCGCGAGACGGGCCAACCGGTGTGGCCGATTGTCGAGCGGCCCGTGGAGCAGACGACGGTACCGCTAGAGAAAACGAGCCCGACGCAACCGTTTCCGACCAAGCCTCCGCCATTCGAGCTTCAGGGCGTGCAGGAAAAAGATTTGATCGACTTCACTCCGGAGCTGTTGGTCGAGGCGAAGAAGGTCGCGGCGAAAATCAAGCTCGGTCCCATCTTCACTCCGCCGATCGTGCGCGGTACCGACGGCAAGATCGGAACGGCGTACATCGCCAACGGCGCGAACTGGCCAGGCGGCTCGTACGATCCGGAAACCGGCATCTTTTATGTCTACTCCAACACGCTCACGCGCCTACTTGTCCTCGCCAACGCGCCGACGCGATCGGATATGGAGTACATCAACACAGGCGGAGGCGGCGATACCGGCGGAGGCGGCAGCAGTCCTGGGTGTGACTTAATGCCGTGCGCGATCACGGTCCAGGGCCTGCCATTTGTTAAACCGCCGTGGGGGCGCATCACCGCGATCGATTTGAACAAGGGCGAAATGGCGTGGCAGATCCCGCACGGGGAAACGCTCGACGCGGTGACGAATCACCCGATGTTGAAGGGCGTCACCATTCCGCGCACTGGACGGATCGGGCCGATCGGCGTGTTGACGACGAAGACGCTGGTCATTTCTGGTGAAAGAGGATTTACGACGCTCCCGTCGGGCCAGCGTGGCGGACGGTTGTACGCGTACGACAAAGCGACCGGGCGTGAGTTGGCCCACGTCTTCATGCCGGCTCCACAAACCGGAAATCCGATGACCTACATGATGAATGGTAAGCAGTACCTCGTCGTCGCCATCGGCGGGCCTGAGTTTCCCGCGGAGCTCGTCGCGTATACGGTGGCGCCGTAACGTAGGTCCGGACAGTCGAAGTCGAGCGGGCGAGGAAGGGACACGGGGCGTCCCCCGAACGAGATAGGTAACTCTA
>JANMJM010000358.1:0-10519 GCA_031371345.1 Vicinamibacteria bacterium | reverse complement strand
AGCAACAGTAGGCGAGCGTCGAACGTATCGGCGACGAGCGCGGCGCTCATCGCATCTTGCGCATCTCGTGCGCCAAGATCCACGGGTGCAAGCACCCACGGCCGCGGCCATGTCTTGGCAGGAGCCGGCGATCCCCGTTTCACGGGAGGAATGGCGAGCACCGGCAGATCGGAACGGCGCAATACGCGGTGAGTCGTCGAGCCGAACATCAGTTTGCTCGCCCCGGTCAGGCCCTGCGATCCCATAACGATGAGATCGCAGCCAAACCTCTTGGCCGTCGTGCGAATTTCCGAATGCGTCCGGCCGACCTTGACCTCGAGCGTCAGCAGGCGGTCGTTGATGTCATAGGGCGCGATGGTGCGTCGCACCACTCGTGCGAGATCATTGCGGAATCTCGCCAGGAGGGTCTTTGCGTCGTAGTTGGCATTCGCCGCGGCATTCATGAGCACCGGGTCTTCGACATACAGCACGATCAGCCGTCCGCGCGAGCGGGAAGCCAGCAGCGCCGCGTAGCGCAGCGCCTGGCGCGAGTGATGGGAAAAATCGAATGGACAGAGAATTGTACGAAACATGGGTCACTCGCTTTCGCACAGGAGATCCAGCGGCCTGACAGTCCCTGTTACAGCAAGCGAGAGGCCATGCGAAATCGTCGGTATTTCCGGGGTTTCTTAACGATCTCCGTGTGATCTCTGGGGATTTGTTCGCAGTCTGCGGAATTTTCAGCGCTCTCCGTTGATACCGATGCGGTCAAGCCTTTTTCAAGAAAGTGCAGGCACATACAGCGTGCCGAAAACCGCGAACAACACAATCGCAATCACCCATCCGAGGCCGCACACGACAGCGGCCCTTGCGGTGCTCGTGTAGTCGAGCGCCTGGCGGATGGCGACGATCATCGCTACCAGCATCCAGAGCTCGGTGATAGCAAATACCACGGTGGTCATTCCCGGCACGAACCCGAAAATCCTGAACACGCCAGGCGCCGCGGCAAAGCCGATCGTGCGGAGCAATTCTCCGAGATCGGCTCTCGTCGCCGACGAGGGCATGAGCCGTGCACCGATTTGGTAGGCCACGAACCCCCAAAACACCCAGATGCCGAGTGCGAGGGCGATGATGACCGCGATGACGATCGGCCGTCCGGCAGCGACGCCGAACGATCCAATCCCCGCTGCCACTGCCGACGCGAGAACGACCACAAGGGCCTGGCCCAGTGCTGACCGATCGGCCTCTACGTCCTCATACGCTTCTCGTCTCAAGAGGATTGCGCCGATGAACCGGGAAATAAATATCGACATATGAATCCCTTCAACTACGATCAGCCAGACAGCAAAGCGCACGCCATCTCTCGAGCGTCTGGTTTGCACGCGCATTCGTCTGTGTTTGGGGCCAGGCTCAGGAGCCGTGCCAGGCGAGCTGCGGGATTTGTCCTGAAGACGTGGAATAGCGCGCAGGTCTGGGGGACCGCGACCTTTACAGTATGGCCCACTAGCTGACAGCTACGGCTTCGTTCAATTCAATCAGCGAGCCCTCAAACGTGATCGCAACGGGCGCAACCTGGCGGAGCGTATTGACGACTTGACACGCGCGCCCGGCAATCGTGATGAGTTTACGCGCGAGTTCGGCATCATCACAATGGGCCGACACATCCATCGTAAACGCGGTGAACCGCTCCGGTGTGCCATCCAGCGTGCCCGTCACTGCCACGCGGACGTCCGTCACGGCCGCATCACGTGCGCGAATCGCCGCAAGCAAATGGCTCGCGAAACAGCCGCCAAGCGACACGAGCATGTACTCGCCGCCGATTGGTCCGAGATCGAATCCGCCCTTCGCGACTCCTCGATCGACGAGGAACGAATGGGTCCGTACCGTGGCCCGCGACGTGGTGTGGTTGACGTGCTCGATCGTTGCCTTAAAGGTCGTACTCATCGCAGCCTCCTATCGGGGCGGGCGGGTGAGGTTCGCCCGCTCGGTATCGAGTTGCCGCACCCTCACGTTGTAGGTGACCGGTATGGACTTTGAAATGAAGCACATCTTGTCATCGCACGCTTGGTACTCCAGGGTGCCAGTGATCGACAACGACTCGACGGACGCCAGCGCCTTTCGCGCGTCTGAAGAGCCATTGAGGGCGACGTCCTGAATGAGCCGGAAAGGCTTCTGGAACACCTCGATGCGTTCGTTGAGCGGTTTGAAGACGTAGATCTCCGCAGCGGGGTACCGAAGAGGGCGCGTCAGCAAGAGCGGCTGTGCGTCCAGCCGAAGCGCGATGACCTTGTAACTGTGCGTTCCGGGGGCATACACGTGCATGCCCGGCCGCGGCGTGAGGTCGGCGACGATCGAAAAAAGCGTTCCTGGCGCGACGGCCTGGTCGCTCAGATAGGTGGTGATCTCCACGTGGTCGGTCGTGATTCGCTGGGCATCAATCTCGTGGCCGCCATCTCCGAGCTTCAGCAGGATACTCGCCACGGTATTCCGCTCCTGATAGGCCTCCTCGAAGAACCGGGCAGTCACGACGCCCTGTCGATTCACAATGAAGGTCCCCGGGAACGGAATGCCGTAGTTGGTGGACGCGGAATCGACCGTGGTATTCAGAAGTCCGTACGCCTTGATCGTTGCAGAGCCCTGGTCTGAGAGCAATGGGAACGTGATCCCCCGTCGTCGCGAGAAATCGGCGAGAATCGTCGTCGAGTCGTAGGTCATCGCCGCCAGCCCCAGGCCCTTCTTCTTGAGTTCTGGCAGGCGCGACTGCAGCTCCACAAGCTGCGTCTTGCAGTAGGGACACCAGTCGGCGGACCGCGAGAAGACGAGCATCAACCCATTTGCGCCCATGAGCGCGTCCCGAGTCCATGTCCTTCCGGTCTGATCCTGCAGGCGGAAGTCGGCGATTGTGTCGCCGACCTGCGGGCCGAGCCTCGTGACATCGATTTTCGGCGGCGCCGCGGATTGGCCTGCTGCGGGTGCCGTAGCCAGTAAGAGGAGCACGATGCTGGGGAAATAGATTTTCATATTTGGCTCACGTCCGTTTCGGTCTTCGCCTTCCGAGTCTCTCGAGGCATCGTTGCAAACGCGTCATGTTGAGGCGCAGGTATGCGGTCTGTCCCGCTTTGCGCCTCGTTGCGAGACCCGCGTCGACGAGGATGCCCGCATGGTGGCACAGAAGTGCGCGACTGATGCCGAGCCGTTCCGCCAACTCCACTCCCGCGACTTCGTCCGTCTTCGAAAGGCGCTTTACAATCGCCAGTCGGATGGGGTCGGCCAGGGCGGCCAGTACGGACAAATCCTTGGCATCGGTCTGGGACTTCACGCTTTATCCTATCGATCGTCGCTGCACGATGCAAGCTGGAATCGTCAAATAAGTGTTTGACAGTCCTTTTGAATTGAGCCTACGCTGAACGTCGTTTCGAAGGGAGGTGCGACATGCCAGCATTCACTCGCCGACTGATGCTCGATACCATGCTCTCGGCCGCAGCCGCCAGCCTGCTTGCGCGACCAGCGTCTGCCGACAGCCAGTCGACCGCGTCGAGCCGTCAGCGAATCATTGTGTTTGACGTGAATGAAACGCTCCTGGACATCGGCGCGCTGGCGCCGCAGTTCCAGCGTCTCTTTGGAAACGCCGGGGTCGCTCAGGAGTGGTTCTCCAACGTCGTGCTGTATTCGCAGGTCACAACGATTGCCGGACCGTACGTGGACTTCGGGATGATCGCGCGCGCGGCGTTGGACATGACAGCTGGCGCTCACGGCGTGGCGCTCGCGCCGGCGGAGCGGGACGCGATTCTGCGCGGCTTGGTTTCGTTGCCTCCGCATCCCGACGTTCGTGACGGCCTTCAGAAGCTGCGAGACTCTGGATTCAGGCTGGTGACCCTCACCAATTCTGCCCCATCAGCCGTGGATCAACAGCTGAAGAGCGCAGGAATCCGCGAGTACTTTGAGCGGAGCTTCTCAGTGGATGCCGTTCGCAAGTTCAAGCCGGCCGCTGAGGTGTACCATCTCGTGGCAACCGAGCTCCAGGTTCAGCCGTCGCAGCTGCGGCTCGTCGCGGCGCACGCGTGGGACGTGCTTGGCGCCATGCGCGCCGGCTGTGCCGCGGCATTCGTCGCACGCCCGGGCAAGGCGTTGTATCCGCTCGGGGATCAGCCCGATATTGTCGGAACCGACCTCCGCGACGTGGCGAATCAAATCGTCAGCCGCGACATGCTCAAATAGCGACAGGGAGCGAAGTTCTGCCCATGTCGGTGAACGGTCGGCCAGTCCCCAGCGCAGGGATAGGGGGAATTCGACCCTTCCGCCGACTCTTCTGATAGACGCCTCCCGAGCCATCGCCCGCGGCGGAATCCCTTGGCCGCACGCCGGAAGCGCTCGCCCTGGCGTGCGCTGCGGACGAGCGGGCCCTGGTCGCTTCCGTTCTCCAGAGAGATCGCAAGGCAACCGCCGAGTTCGTGACCCGGTACGCGGATCCCATCTACGGCTACGTGTCGCGTCGGCTCGCGCCGAGAGCCGACCTCGTGGAGGACGATTGTGGCGTCACATCCGGCAGCTGGGCCTCCTAACTGGACACACCCAAACGTGCTGTTGACATGTGGTGCACATGTGAACATACTCAGCGCATGTCAAAGATGATTCAGATTCGCAATGTGCCCGATGCGGTGCATCGCACGTTGAAGGCGCGTGCGGCAATGGCCGGCATGTCGCTCTCGGATTTTCTCCTCAGCGAGATCCGCCAGCTTGCCGAGCGTCCTACCATGGGCGAGCTTCGCGAGCGGCTGCATCGACGAGAGCCGGTGAAGCTCAAGATCTCGGCCGCCCGGGCCGTGCGTGAGGAGCGCGACGCGCGATGATCGTCCTCGACGCGTCGGCCGCAATTGAGTGGTTGCTCCAGACGTCCAAGGCGCCCGCGATAGACGCGCGCCTGTTCTCGAAAACAGGGGACCCTCGGTGTCATGCACCTCACTTGCTCGATGTCGAGGTCGCGCAGGTGTTGAGGAAGCAGGTCGCGAAGGGTGTGATGTCCGACGCTCGGGGCCAGGAGGCATTACACGACTTGCTCGACTTCCCGTTGGTGCGGTATCCGCACGATTTCCTGCTACCGCGCGCGTGGGGGCTTCGCAAGAATCTCACGGCCTACGACGCCGTCTACGTCGCGCTCGCCGAAGCGCTCGGCTTTCCCTTGATCACCTGCGACGCGAACATCGCCCGCGCACCGGGACACAACGCGCGGGTCGATGTCATCTGACCTTCTCATGTGATATCCGCTGCTCACGGGCTCAGACCGCGCGCGGCCTCCGATCGCGGTGCGAGTGATCGAACACGTGCCATCATTACCGCGATGCTCCGCTATCGGTTCAGTGAATTCATCCTGTCGCCGCGCCGACGGATGCTCCTCCGCAACGGGAGCGAGCAGCCGCTCATCCCCCGGTACTTCGATCTTCTTGTGTTCCTCGTCGAACATCGCCGCGAGGCCTTGCGCCGCCGCGATATCTTCGATCGTGTCTGGAGCGATGTCGTCGTCTCCGACAGTGCGCTCAGTCAGGCCATTCGCACGATCCGGCGTGTGCTCGGTGACGACTCCCGTGCGCCACGATTCGTTCGTACGGTCTCTCGCCACGGATACCGTTTCGTGTTCGAAGACGTCATCGAGGAAGTGGACGACGGTCAATGGCAGGCTGCGGAGGCCGAACCGGGCGAGCCGGATCCACGCCGTGGCGCCGCCACCGATTCATTTGAATCTCTTCTCCAGCGCCTTACCAAAGTCGCGACAAATCCAGGCGAGGAAGAAGAGCAGCGAGAGGCGGCCGAGCTGCTGCACGGGCTCGGTACGTCCGAAGCGTTGAAACGTCTAGGCACGCGTCCCCGTCACGCGTTCGCTCGCGCGTTACTCCGCGACAGTCGCTGGGATGTGGCCGAAGCCGGGCTCATACCAATTTTTGGACAGCCCTCACCGCTCGCCGTCGCGCGCGAACTGGTGAGTCTCAGGTTGCGTCGTGCGGCAGTCGTCGCCTCCGCCCGATGGGCCGGCGCGTCGATTGGCGGCGGCTTGGCCGGCGCCTTCGCCGGCGCTGCCGGCGGGCTGATGCTCGTGGCGGCACCAGGCAGCGCGGCGTCTTTTGCCCTCGTCCCCGTGCTCGCTGTCGTGGGTGGATGCTGCGGCGCTGCAGCTGGTGCGGGCGTTGGCGCAGGACTGTCGGCGGCCGAATCAATCGCGCGATCGTTCCGGGCCATCGCATTGATCGGTGGCGGGGCATTCGGCGGGGGCGTGGCGGGCGCCGCGGCGCAATGGTTCGGCCGATGGACCTTGGCCGCCCTCGTCGGTATCCACTTAAATACAGGCGGCGGCGTGGAAGGCATTGTCATCGGTGGCGCTGCCGGTTTGGGCTACAGCCTGGCGACGCCGCACGCCGGCGGGCTCGCCGCGCCACGCGGTCGCCGCCGACTCGGGGTTGCTGGGGCGGCCGCCGCTGCCTGTGGACTCGCGGCCTTCGGTCTGACGCTTGCGGGGTGGCCGCTCGTTGGCGGCACCATCCACGCGATCGCTCAGGCGTCGGCAGGATCGCAGGCGGCCTTGACGCCACTCGCGCGGCTGGTCGGCGAACCCGACTTCGGTCCCCTGACATCAGCCGTGATTGGAACAGGCGAAGGAGCGCTCTTCGGTTTCGGCGTTACGCTCGGCCTCACGCGCAGACCGTAAATCTCACGAACATCTCACATAATGCTCACGTTCTACTGAAGACTCCCGCACCGCGATCAGCGATGCTTCCGGGCGGAGGATATCCATCGATGGAAACGCTCGCCCCTGCTTCGACGTGCCGTCATACCAAAATCCGTTTCACGACCAAACATCCGACCGAGTTCATCGACCTGACCGGCCGCCTCGAGACGCTCGTCGCCGGCGCCGGCGTCGGCTCTGGCATTCTCAATGTCCAGACGCTTCATACCACGACGGCCATCCTCGTCAACGAGCATGAGCCGCTGCTGCTCGCCGACTTCCAGCGCCTTCTCGAAAGCGCGGCGCCTGGCGACGCGCGGTATCGGCACGACGACATGACCGCGCGCACGGTGAACGTGACGGCCGGGGAGCGCCCTAACGGTCATGCCCACTGTCGTGCGCTGCTGTTGCCGTCTTCGGTATCCCTCAACGTGACGCACGGTCGAATGGTGCTGGGTAGATGGCAACGTGTGTTTCTCGTAGAGTTGGACGGCCCGCGCGAACGTGAAGTCTCCGCGATGCTTATCGGCGAGGTTGGGCGATGAAGGTCAAGATGATTCTGCCCGCGCTGACCGAGGCGACGAGTACCTTCTGGCGTCCCATTAAGTACTCGCTGTTCCCACCGCTCGGCCTTGCGACGCTCGCCGCGTATCTGGGCGATGACGCCCACGTGGAGATTCAAGACGAGCACGTCGAGATACTTAACCTGGACGACACGCCGGACCTCGTTGTGATTCAGGTCTACATCACCTCCGCGCACCGCGCCTACTTCCTCGCCGATCAGTACCGCAGTCGAGGTGCGTACGTGGCGCTCGGCGGACTCCACGTGACGTCGCTGCCGGACGAAGCGGCCGCACACGCCGATACCGTTTTTGTCGGTCCCGGTGAAGACACGTGGCCGACGTTCCTCGCCGATTTCAGACGCGGCTGTCCCGAGCGTGTATATCGATCGCAGGTCCGAACGCTGGCCGGCCTTCCGCCGATTCGGCGAGATCTCATCAAGCGACAGTTGTATCTGGTCCCGAACTCCATCGTCGTATCGCGCGGCTGTCCACACGTGTGCGACTTCTGCTACAAAGAAGCGTTCTTTGAAGGCGGACGATCTTTCTACACGCAAACCGTCGATGCGGCGCTCGCCGAGATCGACCGGCTGCCGGGCCGTCATCTGTACTTCCTGGACGATCACTTGTTTGGTGATCGCCGCTTCGCCTCGGCGCTGTTCGATGGCATGCGAGGCATGGGACGTCTCTGGCAAGCGGCCGGGACGGTGAATGCCGTACTTGCGCCCGATCTTCTCGAGCGAGCCGTGGACGCAGGCCTTCGAAGTCTTTTCGTGGGATTCGAAACACTGAACCCGGCGAACCTCGTCGAGCAACGCAAGTACCAGAACATGCGTCGCGATTACGGCGCAGCGATTCACCGTTTGCACGACCTCGGCGTGATGATCAACGGAAGCTTTGTGTTCGGCATGGACGGCGACGACGAGTCGGTGTTCGCGCGCACTGTCGAGTGGGCAGTCAAGCAGGGGATTGAGACAGCGACGTTTCACATCCTGACGCCGTACCCATCCACGGCACTCTACAATCGCATGGCGAGCGAACGTCGCATTGCGGTTCAGGACTGGGATCTTTACGACACACGCCACGCCGTGTTTCGGCCGGCGCGCATGTCGGCCGACCAGCTTGAACGCGGATACCAGTGGGCATACGGTGAGTTCTACCGCTGGAGCTCGATCCTGAAGGGCGCTTCTGCGCACCGCGATCTCGTAGCGGGCGCGCGCCACTTCGCCTATTCGGCAGGGTGGAAAAAATTCGAGCCACTCTGGGATCTAGCGATCCGCGCCAAACGCGCAGGCGCGCTGCTGCCGGTTCTCGAGGCCGTCCTGAGCGAGTTTGGCAGACGCTCATCATCTCGTTCGGCCGAAACAGAAAGGGGCGGCACTCGTGCAGTGTCAGATCGCGTGGCGTAAGCGTGTGTTCGATGTCGCCGGCGCCGCGGGAGGCCTCGTCGCGTTCTCGCCGGTGATGGCGGCGATCGCCGTGGCGATTCTGCTGGAAGACGGCCGGCCGATTCTCTTCCGCCAGGAGCGGGTCGGCCGGGCCCGCCGGCTGTTTCAGATCGTCAAGTTTCGTTCCATGAGGGACGATCGCATCACGCGCGTGGGCAGGCTCCTGCGTGCGACGGGACTCGACGAGCTCCCGCAATTTCTCAACATCCTGCGCGGCGAGATGAGTGCCGTCGGCCCGCGTCCGCTCACTGAGGCAGACGTCAGGCGACTCGGCTGGGACGCGTCGCGCTACGATTTTCGCTGGCGAGTCGCTCCGGGCCTGACGGGACTCGCGCAGGTGATCGGTTCAGGACCAAGCCCTGTCTCGGCGAGCCTGGATCGTTGCTACGTCGCGCGTCAGAGCTTGTCGCTCGACGTTCGCCTGGTGGCCGTATCGTTTGCGATCAACGCGTTCGGAAAGACCCGCGTCCGACAGTTCCTTAGTCGAGCAGCCAGGCGCGCTGCGATCAGAGCGACTTCAAAAACTCAACGAGGTCTCGCTGCTGCTCCGCGGTGAGAGCGAGACTTCGAACCCGGTTGTACTGCGCGACGACGTCTGTGAGCGTCGCTGCGCTGCCGTCGTGGAAGTACGGCGCGTGCTGCCAAAGGGCACGCAAGGGTGTGGTGCGGTACGCCTTGTTCCTGGTGCGCGCTGCGTACGCACCGTCCACTCCAGTTTCGGCAGCCCGGTGCATTTTGCCGCTGGTGTTATCGGTGCCGCCCCCGCCGATGTGACAGCTCGAGCACGTCCGGTCGAAGACGACGCGTCCGCGCGCTGCGATCGCCGCATCGACACTTCCGGTCGGAGGTGGAGGAGCAGGAAGGCTGTGCTGGTACGCACGTAGGGCCGGCAGTTTGGACGTGACCAAATCAGGCGAATGTTTGACGTCGATGCCAAGCTGCGGGTCCGAGAAGTTGCCTTGCCCGCCCATCTGGGTGACGGCCACATACGCATTCCAATAAGAGATCGGTCCCTCAGCCGTGTAGGTTTCATTCTTGACTTCGGCAAGGCCATACGCAGGCGGGAGGACGAGCGGAGTGTTCTTGCCGTCCTGGTTGTACCGTGGGTCGTATTTGCCAGGACCCCAGGAGCCATAGACCGTTTTCTTATCCGCAGAGAGTACAGGCGACAGAGCGATGATCGCGCCGACGTTCAGATCGCGATTTGGCCAGCCGTCTTTCCGGTGTCCGATCCCTGGCATGACCGAATTGTCCACGGTGGAATGACACAGCGCGCATGTGACGCCAAGCCGTGTGATGTGATTGTTGGCATCCACAGTGGCCTGTAGTCCTACGACGGCATTGAGCTTGAGCAGCGCGACCGTCGTTGCCGGACTCTTGAGATCGACCTTCTCGAGGATGCCGGCGGGCAGTACGTCCGCGTCCACTTTAAGGCCGACCTTGAGCGCAGTCGTCGGATCGACGTTCTTCTCCACAACGTCGTTGAGGCGGAGCGTGTCGGTCCAGAAATGTTCGTCACCGAAGGTCTCGAAGCGGAAAACGCGCTGGCCCTCCGCGATGTCAGCGGCTGACGACTCCTGCTTGGCCTGAGGCTCCGCAGTCGCTGCGGCGGGTGCCTCTGCAGCCGGCTTCGTCGTTCCGCATGCGCTAAGTGCCGTTGCCGCGGTAAACAGGATGCCGGCCAAGGCTGCCACGGGGAGGTTCTTTCGGTGGGTCGGAGTCGTCATGTGTTTTCCTTCTGGACTGATGCG
The DNA here is from genome assembly GCA_031371345.1 of Vicinamibacteria bacterium. Lineage (GTDB taxonomy): Bacteria > Acidobacteriota > Vicinamibacteria > Vicinamibacterales > JAMQPK01 > JAMQPK01. The sequence continues at coordinate 66 of JANMJM010000358.1, read as the reverse complement.
GGTGAGCAAGATACGTAAGAGTTAACTTGCGTATCTTGCAAATCACGAGCCGTTAAACACAAGGGT
>JANMJM010000288.1:0-10448 GCA_031371345.1 Vicinamibacteria bacterium | reverse complement strand
GCTCGACATCATCCATGCACCGTTGACGCCTGGAACACCGGTCTGGGTTGGGATTGCCGCCGGCGTGTTGTTCATTCTTGGCGGTCTCGTGGTGATGAACTCCTACGCGATCGGCCGTAAGCCGATCTCCGACGCGGAAGGGCTTGCGGCCGTTGGACCGTATCGGGCCTTTGCGCAGATATTTCTTACCACAATGATTTGTCTCACCCTGGCGGCCATCACGGGCTGGATCGCTTTCGGGCCGGGCGAGCGCGAGTTTTCCACGACTTTTACCTTGCCGTTTTATTCCGGCACCGGGAGAAGCCATGGGTGGGGAGGACGCGCGCTGTTCGGCATTGGCGCCGTCGCCGCGGCGGCGATGGCCATCGCGGTCGCCATCACCGGTTTCCGTCGAACGAAACGGTAAGATAGCCGCACGAATGAAACTTCACCAGGTCCTGTTCGACGAGCTGTACGCGCAGGGCGTCCGCCACATTTTCGGGATTCCGGGCGACTTCGTGCTGAACCTGTACGAAGCGCTCGAGCAGGATGGGCGATTCAAGCTCGTGACGCTGAGTCATGAGCCTGCCGTGGGGTTTGCGGCCGACGGCGCCGCGCGCATCACCAACGGTCTCGGTGTGTGCGTGGTCACATACGGCGCTGGTGGATTGAACCTTCTGAACTCGGTCGCCTGCGCCTACGCCGAAGAGTCTCCGCTCATCATCATCACCGGCGGCCCGGGCAAGTCGGAGAAGCGGCTCGGCGTGCAGGTGCATCACGAAGTGAAGTCGTATGACTCACAGTTCAAGATTTACAAAGAAGTGACGGAGTTCGGCGCCGTGCTCGACGATCCGCGCACCGCCGCCGCGCAGATCCGCAAGGCGCTTGAATGCGCCTTGAAGTTCAAGCGCCCGGTGTATCTCGAAGTGCCGCGCGACATGGTGTTTGCCGATGTCAACCCGCTCTCGAGCGTCGAACAGGTCGAGATGCGTGTCGATGAAGGCGCGGTGGAGGAGGCGGCGCTCGAGATCGTCAACCGCATGAGAGCGGCGCACAATCCGGTGCTGATTGTCGGCGTCGAGGTCCACCGGTTCCACCTGCGTGAAAAAGTTCTGGAGCTGGCAGAGCGCCTTCAGATTCCCGTCACATCTTCGTTTCTCGGTCGCGGGGTGTTTCCGAGCCGGCATCCGCAGTTCATCGGAACCTACCTCGGGATCGTCAGCCCGCAGCCGCTGCGCGAGATCGTCGAGTCGTCGGACTGCCTGTTGCTGCTCGGCGAGCTCGTGAGCGATACCAGCCTCGGCGTGTCGGCCGATCGCATCAACGAAGACAACCTCATCGTGGCCGTCTCTCGCGAGGTCTTCATCAAGCATCATCGCTTCCAGCACACGCCCCTCGACATGCTCGTCGACACGCTGCTGATGGCCGACCTGCCGGTGAAAGGACAGATCGTGCAGGCGATGGGCACCGACGTGTCGGCCGAGATCTTCGATCCGTTCAAGCAGGACGAACAGATCAAGATGAAGCATGTCATCAAGCTCGTGAACGAGTTCGTCGAGCAGCATCCTGAGATGCCGCTGGTCGCCGACACGGGCGATGCGCTGTTTGCCAGCGTCGACATCCGTTCGAACGAGTGCATCGCGCCCGCCTATTACGCCACGATGGGATTTGCCGTGCCCGCCGCGCTCGGTGCGCAAATCGCGAGCGGCCGCCGTCCGCTCGTGCTCGTCGGCGACGGCGCCTTCCAGATGACGGGGCCCGAAATCTCGCATGCGCGCCGATACGGCGCCAACCCGATTATCGTGCTGCTGAACAACAGCCGGTGGGAAATGCTGCAGGCGTTTTTCCCCGACGCGCACTACAACGAAACGGTGGGGTGGCCCTTTTCGAAGCTCGCCGATCTGTGGGGCGGTCGCGGATTCAAGGCGCACACACCGCGGCAGTTCCGGGACGCGCTCGATGCGGCGTTCGACGAGGAGAAACGATTTACCCTCATCGAGGTGGGGCTGCAGCCGGGCGATATCTCGCCGATTCTTCGGGGATTCGTCCAGGCGGTGAAAAGCCGGGTACATGCAACGTAGCAACTTCACGTCGCACGTACCGGCGCTTGTGCTGTTCGCGGCGTTGGCGATTCTGTGGACGTGGCCGCTTGTGCTGCATTTTCGCGATCACGTTCCAGGGCAGCCAGGCGACAACTTCAGCTTCCTCTGGAATCTCTGGTGGATGCGAAAGGCGCTGGCCACGCCAGACGTCAGCTTCTTCCGGTCGGTCTACTTGTTCAGCCCGTTCGGCGTCGATCTCGTCAACCACCCCCACACGGCGCTCCAAGGTCTGATATCGGCCACGTTGCTCTCGAAGTTGTCGATTGTCGAGGCCGAAAATCTGTACATCGTGGTTTCGGTGTTCCTGAATACTGCCTGCGCCTATGCCCTGGCGTTCGATATCACTCGCATTCGAAGAATGAGCGTGCTCGCCGGGATCGCTTTCGGCGGCTCACCGTACGTGGCGGCGCACCTCTTCGGGCATTTTGATTTGCTGACGGCTTGGGTGATTCCGCTGTTTGCGCTCTTGTTCCGCCGGGCGCTGATCGATGGCCGGGCGATGCCGGCGGTGGCGGCGGGCCTTTCTCTCGCCATCGCCGCATATAGCGCGTATTACCATGTCGTCTACATCTCACTTTTTGCGATCGTCTATACGGCGGCATGGTGGAATGTCTGCCATGTGCGCGCGGAACGGCGCGCCGATCCCGCGGCGGGCTTCTCGCTGCGCCTCATCATCGTGGGCTTGATGGCCGTCGATCTGTTTTTCATGATCTGGATCGTTCTCACCGGCGGCACGACCCTCACTCTCGGCTCGATCAACATCTCTGCGCGCAGTCTGCAGAATCCGATGCTCGCGTTATGGATTCTCGCCATCGTGTGGGTGATAAGCCGGCGCCGGGTCCGCATGAAGATCGAGCGGCCGCCCGCCGACGTCCTGTGGCGCGGGATTCAGGCGTTGATGATCGCGGCCGCGACCTTCGCGATGTGCTGCCTCCCGTTAATCATCCAGGCAGTTCGCATTTTCCTGTCTGGTCGCTATGTCACGCAGACCTATTTCTGGAGGAGCGCGCCGCGCGGGGTCGATACGCTGTCGCCGCTGATGGGAAATCCCTTTCATCCGCTCACGGGAGGCCTCACCAGTCATCTTTATGAGATGCACGGACTCGATCGCATCGAGGCCGTCGGTTGGCTCGGCATCATTCCGATCGTTGTCCTGCTGATAGGACGGGGCGCGTGGCTCGACGGAGACGAGGCGCGCCGGTGGAAGGCGGTGTTCGTCGTCTTTGCGGTCTTTGCGCTTGGCCCATTCCTGACGCTCGGCGGCCACGCGCTGGGCCTTCCACTTCCGCAAGCACTCGCGCGTTTCGTTCCGCTTGTCGAGAACGCGCGCATGCCGGGGCGCGCGATGGTCTGTATCTATCTCGCGCTCGGCGTGCTGATGGCGCTGCGATTGGCAGCGCTGGAAGCGCGCGCGTCAGCATCAGCGCGCCTTGGTTCGCCAGTGGTGCAGTGGGCGCTCGTCGCGCTGCTGGCGTTCGACTATCTGAACGCGCCCATGCCGTTGACGGCCCTCGATCGGCCGGTTGTCTACGATCGGCTCGCGTCGATTAGCGACAACGGCGGGGTCATCGAAGTGCCGTTCGGCATCGGCGACGGATTGTCACAGGGCATGGGCGATCAGAATCGTCGCATTCTCTATTACGCCACGATCCACGGACATCCCCTCGTCGGCGGCTACATAGGCCGCATGCCGCCGGGGTACGTGGCGGCATACGCAGCCATGCCCGTCGTCGGAAATCTGCTGCGTCTTTCAAGCGGAGAGACCGCGACAGAGGAAACGGCTGCGCAAGTGTTGCCGTTTCGATATCTCGTTCTCGACACGAGAACGGCTTCGCCCGAGCTGATGCACTACGTGAAATCCGCCCTCGACATCGACCTGATCGCGTCGGGCGACGGCAGGGAACTGTACGCCGTGCAGGGCGTCAAGCCGCCGAACCTCAGAGCCGCAACATAATCACGGTAAAGCAGACGGCCCCGCTCGCAAGCGCGATCCATCCCCAGCGCCGCAGTCCTGTGCCGGGAATTTTCCACCACATGATCAACCCGCTGACGATCCACAGCAGCAGGCCGATCGACACAAGGTCGACGAACACGGCCCACATCGAATCCCAGAACCCTCCGAGTGTGTAGCCGCCTCGCGTGTGCAATCCCGTGATGAACATCCGCGGCGCAAACGCCTGCCGTTCGGCGACGAGCCGCTTCTCGTCGATGTAGTAGAAGAGCCGCGTCGATCCCAGGAACTTTGGATGATGAACGTTCAGCTGACGGGGATTGGGGCGGTTCACGTAGAAGCCGCCGGTCACGCCGGCGGCATTCATCATTTCTCTGCCGACGCCGCGCAGGTCTTCCGCCTTATTCGTGGCAGGCACGGCTGCGCTGAACGGAACGTCGGTCACTGTGGTCCACGCGGGCGGCGAGGTCGGATTGTTGTGGTTCAGCGGTATCGAGCTGACCCCGAACATGATGACCCACGGCAAAAGAAAGAGGCCGAGATAGAGATGCGTGCGGCGGACGAGATAAAGAAAGCTCATATGGCGAACGCGAAGAAGCTGAACAACGCAATGCCGAGTACACCGCACGCCAGTCCCCAGAGCCTCGTCACCCGCATCTCCCACCACATCCAGAGACCAGACAGCGCCCAGAAAACCATCGCCACGATGACGAGGTCGACGCTGAAGGCCATCGCGCGGTCGGCCGCATAGGGAGGCTCGTACCCACGACGGCGATGAAATCGATAGAGGAATCCAACCGCGTCGGCTCGGGCGCGCTCGATCGTCAGGCGATGGTCGGATGGATAGAACGTGATGCGCCAAGGCGCGACGATATCCTGGCGAGTAATCGTCAGCTTTCCATCGGGCGAAGGCGCCACGCCGAAGGTGCCCTCAAGATCGAGGTCGGAAAGAATTTGCCCGGCAACCACTCGCGGGGGAGTGCCGGATTCGAACGACGTGTTGTAGGGTTGTTCACTTTCCCTCATGAACACCACGGGGCGTCCGGCCTGGTGATTCATCAGCAGCGTGCTCGTGGCGTAGCCAACCATCCACGGAGTAAGAAACAGCGCCAGGTACATGTGGGTCCGACGGAGCGCTTTTGAGAACACGCGCCCGTTGTACCACAGGTCGACAATGTGTCGGCCTGAAGCCGATAGCCCATACCTCCGATAAGACGAGTGAATGGCGACCCAGACCTTTCCGCTTGTACTGTTGGTTGAGGACGATCACGGCGTCCGTCGGCCGCTCGAGAAGTTTCTCCAGATGCACCATTTCAAGGTCGTCACGGCGGAGACTGCCGACGATGCGATCGATGCCATTCATCAGCATCGTCCTGTCGCGGCGATCGTCGACCTCCGTCTTGCACGCGGATCAGGACGCGATGTCGTGATCTCGATGCCGGCGGGAACGCCGGTGATTATTTTCTCTGGTGTGCCGTCGGAATCGGCGGAGCTGGAACGGCTCCGTCCCCGCACGCGCCTTGTGCAGAAACCCTATTCGCTGCTGATGCTCGTGGAAAGCCTTCGCGAGATGTTGGCCGCCGTCAAACACGCCGAGAGCTAACGCGCCTGATGCTGGACGCGGGCCAGCCAGTCGGTCACATCGAAGTACAGATTCTTTTTAGCGCCATTCGAGAGGACGAGGACGTAGGTGTCGTAGGTGCGGCCATCGCGCTGCAGCGAATCCTGTTCCTTGAGCGTCCATTCAGTATCGCGCGTGCCGTAGCGCTGCGTCAGAATCACATGCTCGGCGCCTGCCGCGCTCAAACCTTTCGGTGTTTTCTTGATGACGATCGCGGTCTGAAAGGAATCGCCGAGACCGCCCGTCACGACGAGCGTCCCTTCGTTAATCGACAAGTCCATAAGCGGAGGGGCTCCGCGGTGAAAAAGTGACCGGGGCGGGGATTGAACCCGCGGCCCGTGCATTAAAAGTGCACTGCTCTACCACTGAGCTACCCGGTCCCAACGACCCATAATTCTACACGGCTATCGTTTGTAGCTGATAGAGATGCCTTCGCTGCCCGGAGAGACGATCGACGACACCACACGCGGGTCGGTACGAATCGTTTTGAGGAAGTCGGCCATTTCGCTGCCTTTGTTGATGACGTTGTGTGCCAGGAACACGCCACCTTTGTTCAGTGCAGGGAAGACCATGGTGAAGTACTTCTGATAGTCGCGCTTCCAGGCATCGCAGAACACAAAATCGAACGAGCCGGAGATGTTCGGGATTTCGGCGAGCGCGTCCCCTTGGACGACCGTCACGATGTCTGCAAGGCCTGCCTTCTGAATGTTCGCGGCTGCCTGCGAGGCGCGCGCCTTGTCGTACTCGATGGTGACCAGGTGTCCGCCGGTTTCCTTCAGGCCGAGCCCGATCCAGATTGCGCTATAGCCGCTCGCGGTGCCGATTTCGAGCGCCCGCCTGGTCTTCGTCGAGAGCACCATCAGCCGCATGAACCGCCCGTCTTCTTCAGATACCGCGAGCAGATCTTTGTCCGCCGAGCGTATCTGCTTCAGGATAGCGTCAACGTGCGGTGGAACGTGCTGCGCGCTGGCAGCGGACGGAAGGACGCTCGCGATCGCGAGAACAAGCACGACGGTTTTCAGTCTCATTCACATCCCATCATATAAGCAGGCTCTGCGCCCCTGCGTCGACACGGAATTATTTTCGTACAAATACGGCAGCGCTGCCCGCCGTGGCCCGGGCGTCGGCGATGCAGTCGGGAATACCGACACCGCGAAACCCTGCGGCCGACACGAACAAGCCAGGGTGGGTCGCGAGCTTCGCGTCGATGCTCTTCATGAGATCGCGATGGCCCACGTCCTGCTGCGGGCTCGATTTATCCCAGCGATACACGCGCGTGAAGGTCGGCGCGCCACGGATGCCGAGAATCTTCGCCAGGTCGCCGAGCGCCACGTCGGCGAGTTGCTGATCGCTCTTGGCCAGCACACCCGGGTCGCGGGCGCCCCCGAGAAACGCGCGGAGGAGGGCATACGTGTCGGGCGCGCGATGCGCCCACTTCGACGAGATCCATGCGCCGGCGGTAATGCTGATGCCTTCGGCTTTCGGCACGACGAAACCAGTGCCCTTCAGGTCGTGGGTGACGGCTCCGCGCGGCAACGCAAAGACCACGGTCGCGGTCGACAGGTACCGAATCGATCCGCACAGGCCAGACAAGTCGCCATCGATCGGCGTCAGCAGCTCGGCGGCCACGAACGCCGGCACCGCGAGAATGATCGCGCGTGCGGAAATTGACGGCTGCCCTTCCACGTGCACCACGAAACCGTCCTCGTCTCTTTCGATGCGTGTCACGGTCGAGTTGAGGCGCACAGAATCCTTCGGCACGGCCTTCATCAACCCTTCGACGAGCTCGGCAAGGCCGTTGGGAAACGAGCGGAAGGCGCCGTCCGCGTTCCGTGGCCCGTGCTCGCGGCGAAACGATCGAATCACACTGCCGGCCGTCGTCTCGGCGTCGACGAGACGGGGGAAGAGCGCGCCCATCGACAACCGTTCGACATCGCCCGCATGGATGCCGGCAAGCAGCGGCTCGGCAATGTAGGTCACGGCTTCGGGCCCAAACCGGCGGCGCACGAATTGCGCGATCGACTCGTCGTCCTGACGATTCTTCGATCGCTTTGGAACGAACAGCTCCATCGCCATCCGCACCTTCCCCGAGAGCGAGAACAGGCGGCTCTGCATCAGCGGCTTCAGGCGAGTCGGAAAGCCCAGAATGGACGCGCCCGGCAGCGGGTGAAGCTGACCGTTGCGAAGAATGAACGCCGTGCGGGGAAGTTTGGTGGGAAACAGCCGATCACCGAGGCCGAGCTCGTTGCACAGCGCAACGGCGGCGGGTTTCTGGACAAGCAGCGCGTCGGGCCCGGCGTCGATGATGAATTCGCCGATGCGATCGGTTTGGATGATGCCGCCCGCGCGGTCCGAGCGCTCGAGCACGACGACGCTGCGTTTCCGCTTCCGCAGCTCGTACGCTGCGGCGAGTCCGGACACTCCGGCGCCGACGATCGCGACGTCGATCTGCTCGCTCACGACAGGCCGGCAGCGGTTTGCGCCGCAAGCGCCGCCAGCGTGCGAATGAACGTTGGCGCCGTATTCAGCGATGGCGTCCGGCGCAGCGTGGCCCCCGCTCCGCGCGCGGCTTGCGCTGCCTGCACATCGATATCGAACAGGATTTCCGTGTGGTCGCACACGAACCCGATGGGCGCCACAAGGAACCGCTTCACGCCTGCGCCGACTCGCGCGCGAATCAGCTCGCAGAGATCGGGTCCGAGCCATGGCTCGGGGGTGCGTCCCGCGCTCTGATATGCACGCAGGAACGACGTCACGCCGGCCCGCTGAGCGACGAGTCTGGCGGTCGTTGATACTTCATCGGGATACGGATCGCCGCTCACGGCGACGCGCTGCGGCAGGCTGTGCGCCGTGAAGATGACTTCTTCTCTCGCAGCGGGTTGTACGGCAGCGAGCTTTTCGGCAAACGCCTCGATCAGCAGAGGATGATCGTGGAACGATCGCACGCACGTGAATGCCATTCCCGCGGGGAGCGCCGTTTGGGCCGCATCCATATATTTCTGCACGCTCAGCGTCGAGAATTGTGGCGCGAGCGGAATGCCGATTACTTTCGAGGCTCCAGACGCGGCGATCTGCTTGATGGCATCAGCGATGAACGGTTTCCAGTTGCGCATGCCGACGGCCACGGGAACCGATACGCCGTCGCGGGCCAGCTCGGCCTGTAGCGCCTCGCCTTGCTTCAGCGTAATGTCGGTGAGCGGCGACCGGCCGCCGATGGCCTGCCAATTGCGCGTCATCTCTGCGACGAGCTCGACCGACGGCTCGCGTCCCCCACGCACGAGGCGCAGGTAGTCGGCCATCTGGTCAACCGACTCGGGCGTGCCGTGAGCCATTAACAGAACCGCGAAATCCGGTTTAGGCATGCGCGAAGCGGTACCGGTGTACGTGCTGCGCAAGCGCCTGCACGTGCTCCACAGGGGTTGTGGGAAGAATGCCGTGACCGAGGTTGAAAATATGACCCGCCCGCCCACCCGCGCGATGCAGCACATCGTCGGCCGCCGCCAGCATGCGATCGAGCGGCGCGAGCAGCACGGTCGGATCGAGATTGCCTTGGATCGCGCGGTCGTGGCCGATGCGGTCCCACGCCTCGTCGAGCGGCACGCGCCAGTCGGCGCCGATCACGTCGCCACCGGCGTCTCGCTGGTCGCGCAGAATCGCGGCCGTGCCGGTACCGAAGTGAATCGTCGGGACGCCCATCCCCGCAACGCAATCGAAAATTTTCTTCGTGTGAGGAAAGACGAACTCGCGGTAGTCGGCGGAATTCAGCGTGCCGACCCATGAATCGAAAATCTGCACGCACTGCACGCCCGCTTCGATCTGCGCCTTCATATATTCGCCGATGAGCGATCCGAGCATGTCGCAGAAGCGATGCCACGCCTTCGGATGCGAGTACATCAGCGACTTGGTCAAGGCGAAGTTGTTCGAATGACCACCTTCGATCGCGTACGAGGCGAGCGTAAACGGCGCGCCGCCAAATCCAATCAGCGGGACATGATGGGCGGAGCCGTCGAGCTCTTTCCGGATCATCCGAATCGCTTCGAGCACGTGAGAAAGCGCTTCGCGCGGCTCGAAGCACTTCAAGCGATCGATGTCGGCTTCGCTGCGAATCGGATTTTCAATCGCCGGGCCTTCGCCGCGCACGAAGTCGAAGGGAATGCCCATGGGTTCGAGCGGCAGCAGGAGATCCGAGAACAGGATGGCAGCGTCGACGTCGATGCGGCGAACCGGTTGCAGCGTGACGAGGGTGGCCAGCTCGGGCGACCGGCAAATATCGAGCAGGGAATGGCGCGCCCGGATTTCGCGGTACTCGGGCATGTAGCGCCCCGCCTGACGCATGAACCACACAGGCGTGCGATCCACAGGCTCGCGCCTGCAGGCGCGCAGAAAACGGTCGTTCATTTCTAAGGAATCTTATTACGCTTTCAGGAGATTGCGGGCGAGCGCGAGGAGATCTTCCAACCACAACGGCTTGAATCGGACTTCGGCGCCCAGGCCGCGCAGCTCGCGCGACACCGCATCATCGAGGAAGTAGTCGCCTGTGACAATCGCGACGGGCATCTTCGAAAGCTCTTCCTTCGAACGAAGCGTACGGAGAAATTGCAATCCATCCACGAGCGGCATCCGAAGATCCAGGATGATCGCGTGTGGATGCGATCGCTCCGCCTGATTCAGGCCGGCTTCCGCCGAGAGAGCCGTCACGACGTGATAGCCCTCGAGCCGCAACATACGCTCAAAGGTCTCCGTAACGCTCGGATCGTCGTCGACGATCAGAATCGTACGGGTCGCCGCGGGGGTG
>JANMJM010000278.1:0-5479 GCA_031371345.1 Vicinamibacteria bacterium | reverse complement strand
CGCTTTACGAATCTCGTCGACTTTCGTGAAATCGATCTCGAAGACTGAGTGCACATGCGCCGACGTGCGGCGGCTCATCACCATGTGCTCGGCAATCTTCCGTCGCATCACCGTCATCGGCACACGGTCGACGCCTTCAATCTGCGCAGGTGGCTGCCGTTTCTCGACAAGCTCGGGTCGCGCAGGCTGGAGCGCGGAAGTGCCGGATGTGGGCGCACCGACTGGGGCACCGGCGTCGAGATAACCGAGAATGTCCGACTTTGTGACCCGGCCGCCCGAGCCGCTGCCCGCGATGTTCCTGACGTCGATGTGATGCTCGCGCGCGATCTTCCGCACAACAGGCGACAAACGCAGCTCGCGGGATTCCGCAACTGACCAGGGGCGAGAGAGGCCGGGTGTAGGTGCGGGGGGTGCGGGAGGTGCGGGAGGAGCGGGAGGTGCGGGAGGTGCGGAAGGTGCGCGGGGTGCGGGAGGCGCTGGCGCGGGCGATGGCTTGGCGACAGGCGCAGGCGTGAGCGGCGCCGGCGTGGCAGCTGCGGGCGCGGGCTTCTCCGCCGTCGCGCCGCTCGCTTCGCCAATCACGGCGACGACGCTATTCACCGGAACGGTTTCGCCCTCTTTGACCTTGATCTCGCTGACGACGCCGGCGGCCGGCGACGGGATCTCGGCGTCAACCTTATCGGTGGAGATCTCGAACAGCGGCTCGTCGCGCTCGATCGGATCGCCAACCTTTTTGAGCCATCGGACGATGGTGCCTTCGGCAACCGATTCGCCCATCTGCGGCATTACAACAGGTGTCGGCATATTTAGCTTTCAGCTTCCAGTTTTCAGCCTGCAGGCCATCGAGAGAACTCGAAGCTCGAAGCTGAAAGCTCGAAGCTACATATGTATCGCGGCGCCGTGAGTCGCGTGCGCCGCTTCGCCCACGGCTTCCGAGAAGGTCGGGTGAGCGTGAATCGTGCGAATCAATTCTTCCACCGTGCATTCGAGCCGCAGCGCGAGTGTCGCTTCCGCCACCAGTTCGGTGGCCCGGGGGCCAATCATGTGCACCCCGAGGACTTCATCGTACTTCTTGTCGGCCACGATTTTCACGAAGCCCTCGGTCTCGCCGGTCATTTTCGCGCGCCCCAGCACGAAGAAGGGGAAGGTGCCGATTTGCACGTCGTAGCCCTGCTCCTGAGCTTCGCGCTCGGTGAGGCCGACGCTGCCGATTTCCGGGTCGCAATACGTGCACGCGGGCACGTGGTCGTAGTTGATCGGTTTGCCGTCCTGGCCGGCGATGCGTTCGGCGGCGATCACGCCTTCTGCCGACGACACGTGCGCCAATTGAGGATGCGGCGGACCGCCCGCACCAAACGTGATGACGTCGCCCACGGCCGAGAATCCCGGAACGCCCGTGCGGAACAGAGAATCGACCGCAACGTACCCTCGATCCAGGTTGAAGCCGAGGCCGTCGATGCCGAGGCCGGTCGTCACCGGCCCGCGCCCGGTGGCCACCAATAAATAGTCGGCGCTCAATTTCTCAACGCTGCCATCCGGCAGCTGCGCCTCGATGTCGACACCAGTGGCAGACGCGACCGCCTTGGTCACCTTCGTGCCGGTGTGAATCGTGATGCCCTGCTTCCTGAATGCCTTCAGGAGCTCGGCAGAAATGGCTTCGTCCTCTACCGGCACCAGCCGGGGAAGCAACTCGATGATGGTCACCTGACTTCCAAAGCGGCGGAAGATCGACGCGAACTCCACACCGACGGCGCCGCTGCCGAGAATGATCATCGACTTCGGCACTTCGCGAAGCCCGATAGCTTCATCGCTCGTGATGATCCGCTTGCGATCGATTTCGACGCCGGGCACGCTGCGCGGCGCCGACCCGGTCGCAATCACGATCTCGCGCGCCGACAGCGTTTGCGCGTCGCCGTCTGTGACGTCGATCTTCCCGCGCCCGACGATGCGCGCCGTGCCTTTTATCCAGTCAATCTTGTTTTTCTTGAAAAGAAACTCGACGCCCTTGGTCAGACCGGCCACCACTTTGTCTTTGCGCGCCTGCACCTGATTCATGTCGATGCCGACAGCGCCTTCGCCGATCGTGACGCCCCATTCCTTGACGTTCTGGACAACCTTCAGCGCGTGCGCGTGCTCGAGCAGCGCTTTGGTTGGGATGCAACCCCAGATGAGGCACGTGCCACCGAGCGCCTTCTGCTTTTCCACGACGCCGACTTTCAATCCAAGTTGCGCTGCGCGGATTGCGGCAACGTACCCGCCGGTGCCCGCGCCAATAACCACGACATCGAATTCGCTCGCCATGTGATCTCCAACGAGGCAACTTACTGGACCCACCAAGGGGTGTCAAGCAACGAAACGCGCTACAATGTTGACGCTCGCCCCATGAATTCCAAGCCGAAAACGGTCCTGATCGTCGACGACGACGAAGGGATGCGCGACACGCTGAACGCGATTCTGCGTCGCGATTACCGGGTGCTGCGCGCCGTCAGCGGTGAAGCGGCGCTGGCGATTCTGAACCGCGAAGACGTCGATCTCATGTTGCTCGACGTTCGGCTTCCCGGCATCGATGGCTTCGACGTGCTCCGCATCGTCAGGGAAAACTACAGCCTCATCGAAGTGATCATGATCTCGGCGATTACCGAAATTGAGACCGCGGTGAAGGCGATGAAGTTCGGCGCCTACCACTACGTCACCAAGGATTTTGATTACGAGACGATTCGGTCGCTCGTACACAACGCGAGCGAGCGCCAGGACCTGAACCGCCAGGTGATGACGCTGAGCGCGCAGGTCGCCGACCAGGGCGACCGCGAGTTCGTCGTCGGTCCCAGCAAGCTCACCCGCGACATCGTCGATCTCGTCCAGAAGGTCGCGAAGCTTTCTGCAACGGTGCTGATTCTTGGCGAAAGCGGGACGGGCAAAGAGCTGCTCGCGCGGCTCATCCATCGCGAGAGTGGGAATTCCGACTCGCCGTTCATCGCCGTCAACCTCGCGGCGATTCCCCGGGAACTCGTCGAGAGCACGCTGTTTGGTCACGAGCGGGGATCGTTCACAGGCGCGATGAAGCAGCAGCTCGGAAAATTCGAGCTCGCGTCGGGCGGCACGCTGTTCCTCGACGAGATCGGCGATCTGCCGCTCGAGCTGCAGGCGAAACTGTTGCGTGCCATTCAGGAAGGAGAAATCGAGCGCGTTGGTGGCGCAAAGCCCATCAAGACCGATTTCCGGCTCATCGCCGCGACCAATATCGATCTCGAAAAGGCCGTCAAAGAGGTGCGCTTTCGCGAGGACCTCTACTATCGAATCAACGTCATCCCCATCAAGCTACCGCCGCTGCGCGATCGCATGGAAGATCTGCCCCAGCTGGCGAAATTCTTCCTGAATCGCTACAAGACTCGCTTCCGAAAACCCATCCAAGGCATTTCCGACTCCACGCTGAAGATTCTGTCGAGCTACTGGTGGCCGGGAAATATCCGGGAGCTCGAGAACCTGATCGAGCGCCTCGTGGCCATGAGCGACAAAGAGTGGATTACGGACGAGGATCTCCCGTTCGAGTTCCATTTCGCCCAACTCGACCAGGTGCCGAGCCGTGGCGAAAGCCTCTTTCAGGAGGCGACCAACACGTTCGAGCGCAACTTCATCCTGCGCGCGCTCGAAAAATCGGGATGGAACGTTACCGCAACCGCACGCTATCTCGGCATCCCGCTCAGCACCCTGAAATTCAAGATGGACCGCCTCGATATTCGTGAGCTCGCCAAGAAACTTCGCGGCGCCTGACGCGGCCGCGCATTACCGGTCAATCTATTGGCCTGTCTGGCCAACCTGCCGCCGACGCATCTAACTCGAAATCTGTTAGTTAGTTACAGAGACCACGTAAGACGGACTCGGGTTTCCGTCGGCTAACTCATTAGCCCGGGCGTTTCCCGTTCGTTCTCGAATCCAAACATCGCGCCATCCTTAAGACCTTATTTCACACAAAGTTAAAACTGCGCAGTTCTCTCGCAAGTACTTGGAATACCCATTGCTCTAGAACGAGACGGATATTCGCCCCGGGTCCGGACGTGGACCCAAAAATTCTCCCAGACGCGTCCATCCCAGTTCTTACGTAGTTTCGAACCATGCAGCAGTCGATGTTCAATCTGCGCGTCCCTCTCGCCACCACCGGCGACGTGTTCCTGATGAACACGCTCACCGACGCGCAGTTGATCGTGGCGCCCGAAATCGCCGAGTTGCTTACTCGTCTGACAGCGGATCCCACCTCGATGGAGAACGATCGGCTGAGCGACGAAGAGCGAGAAGCGCTCATCACGTTGACCGAGCATGGTTTCATCGTGCCCAGCCGGGCCGCCGACACCGAAGCGCTGAACAAGTTCTTTACCGACTACCGCGAAGACACCGAGCAGTTGCGCGTCACAGTGCTGACGACGCTCCAGTGCAATTTTGCGTGCGACTACTGTTTCCAGGGCGATCACGGCGACTACAACAAGAACGCCGACAAGATGTCGCTCGCCGACAGCGAGCGGCTGGCGACGTGGATCGAGGGTCGCCTCGACGAGCTGAAGCCGAAGCGCCTCACAATCACGTTCTTCGGCGGCGAGCCGTTGCTGAACATCCCGGTTATTTACGACCAGGCCGAGCGCGCCCTCGCCGCATGCCAGAAGCGCGGCGTCACGCTCGCGCTCGGCATCATCACCAACGGACTGTTGCTGACTGAAGAGCTGGTCGATCGGCTCGTGCCCTACGGTCTGGGCTATGTGAAGGTGACGCTCGACGGCGATCGCGACACGCACAACAGGATGCGTCCGCTGCGCGGCGGCCAGGGCACGTTCGATCGGATCGTCGAAAACGTCCGCAAGATCGCCGGCAAAGTTCGCGTCGCAATCGGCGGCAATTTTGACGCCGATTCGGTGGAGAGCTATCCGGCGCTGCTCGATTTCCTCAAGGAACAGGATTTCGCCGACAAGCTCGCGAAGGTCGCCTTCAAGCCTGTCGTGCGCGAGAAGCAGGTTCCCAAGGGTTTGATTCCTCTCACTGTCGTCACCGACAAGCCGCTGAATGGCACGTGCATGACAGCGGCTGGTTCTGGCGGATCGAGCATCTGCGATACCTGCCAGTTCGTGGACGAACAACTGTCGCACCTGCGCGAAGAGACCAAAAAGCGCGGTTTCAAGACCGTAGACGGCGTCCACATGGGGCCCTGCGAGATTCACAAGCGTCACGCTTACACGGTTGGCCCTAATGGCTCGACCTACGCGTGCCCGGGATTCACCGGTGATCCGATGCTCTCGACCGGCCATATTGATGGCCGCGAGGAGAGCTGGCGGATGTCGGCCGCAGAGCGGTTTGAGAAGCTCTCGGCGTGGCACAACTGCGGGGATTGCGCCTTCATGCCGGTGTGCGCGGGCGGCTGCTCGGTTGCCTCGCACACCGAACTTGGAGACATGAACATGCCGACATGTCACAAACCGGCTTTCGAATCGGCACT
>JANMJM010000270.1:0-35151 GCA_031371345.1 Vicinamibacteria bacterium | reverse complement strand
AACCGCTGAAGCCGTCGGTGAATTTGCGCGCGCCATGTTGAATGCCGTCATGGCGGGCGACGATCGGATTGGAAGCAAGAACACCGCGCGACTATTCGTGACGCGCTTTGCCGGCGTGCCAGGCTCGCGAGCGCTTGGGTGGGACACGATGCTGCCGACGTCTTCGTGTGGGACGAAAATTTCGCCCACGTCGTTCGGTCATACCGGATTTACGGGCACCTCGTTATGGATCGATCCGGAGCGCCAGTTGTATGTGGTGTTTCTTACCAACAGAGTGAATCCAACGCGCGAGAACACGAAGATTCAGAAGATTCGACCCGAGCTGCACGATGCCGTGATTGATGCGTTCGGCTAACGGCCGCGTCCCTGACCCTGTCCCTGAGGCGGTCCTTGCTGTCCGCCGGGGCCTGGGCCGGGTCCGGTTCGACCGCCGCCGCCGCCTCCGCCGAAGCCGCTACCTCGCGTATCGACATTTCGCCCGCCTTCGCGTCCCACGAAGGACCCGTCGGGACGGACGGAGCCTTGACGGCCGCCCTGTCCGGCAGGGCCGCCCGGCCCGCCAGCGCCGCCCTGAGCCGACTGCTGCATGCCGACAAATTGCCACTCGTTGTAGTGGCTCTTGCCGTTGAATACGCGAATCGACTCGCTTTTGTTTTTGCTCGTGACGCCGGCAATTCCGCCGGTTGGCGTCGTGCCCAGAACGGAGCCGATGCTGGACTGCGCCGCGCCAAGCTGGTTCGCGCCTCCTTGCCGGCTGGACGCCGCGGAGTTGCTGACGTAGAGCAGCTGGAACTCGCCGCTCTTTTCAGACGACATCGGATCCCTGAATTTTTTTCGAAGCAGCCGTTGCTCGACCAACACGTCGATGCTGGGGGGCGACGCGTTGGCAAATCGGCGCTGGTAAAGGTTGATCGCTCGAGCGTACTGATTTCCTCGAAAAACCAGCTCTTCTTCCTTATCGCGGCGAATCATTTGGCTCCACGTGGGCATAGCCACCGTGAGCATGATCGCCATCACCGCCATGCCGACCAAAAGGGCGGCCATGGCATATCCGCGAATCCTTGCCTTACCCGCTAAATTCATGCGACTATTGTAGTTAGTCATTCCCAGATGCTTTCTATTCTAGCAGGCCACCGCCTCTACAAAGCGCTACCGGCGTGCGTCGGGACCCTTGTGATGGTCCTGGCAGCCTCCGGCTGTGACAAGGTGCCTTTACTCGCGCCCACCGGAACGACCATCACCCTCGGGACCAGCAACACCATCGTCCAAGCCAATGGTACCGCTCAAGTTACGGCGACGATGCTCGAAAGCTCCGGCACACCGGTTCAAAACGGGACGACGGTGACGTTTTCGACCAATTTAGGACGCATTGCTCCGCAGGACGCCCGAACGGTGAATGGCGTGGCGACGGCCCAGTTCCAAGCAACGGGCAGCTCCGGCGTCGCCGAAATCCGTGCTGCGTCTGGCGGTGCGAAGCCGGCCGACACGGCGAATCCGACACTGAAGATTACTGTCGGCGCGGCGGCGGCCGGGCGTATTTCGGTCAGCGCGACGCCTAATACGGTCCCCTTGACAGGCGGCACGAGCACGATTTCCGCCACTGTCACCGATACAGCAGGCAGCGCGCTGCGCGATCTGGCCGTCACGTTCACCACGACAGCGGGGACATTAACTACGGCGGTTGCAACGACCGATGCCAGCGGGATTGCGACGACGACGCTGACGACCAA
The DNA here is from genome assembly GCA_031371345.1 of Vicinamibacteria bacterium. Taxonomy (GTDB): domain Bacteria; phylum Acidobacteriota; class Vicinamibacteria; order Vicinamibacterales; family JAMQPK01; genus JAMQPK01. The sequence goes on along the minus strand of JANMJM010000270.1, from coordinate 33,421 downwards.
CAGAGAAGCGACGGTGACGGCGAGCGCTGGAGCCGGTGCGACCGCGGGAACCAATACGGGCACCGTTGTTGTGAAAGTCAACACAGTCGGAACAGTAGCGGTGACGGCGACCCCGTCGCCTGGCGTCGTAGGGCTGCCGACCTCGATCAGCGTGACGTTGACGGCGTCGGCCACCGGAAGCCCGTTCCAACGCACCGTCATCGATTTTGGCGACGGAGTGTCACGAACGGAAGGCGGCACGAGCACGACCGTTCCTCACACCTACACACGCGCTGGCACCTACGTGATTCGGGCGACGGCATTCGATCAATTGGGTGATAGTACGAGCAGTACAGTGAGCCTCATCGTCGCCTCGGCGCCAAGGCCGACGGTTTCCATTAGCGCCACGGGTAATCCGACGGCAGGGCAGGTCACAACATTTAACGTGAACGTGACCGCTGCCGCTGGTGGCGCCGCCATCGAGGACGTGTCTGTGAATTTCGGTGACGGCTCGCCCGTTGTCGGTCTCGGTGCGTCAACTGGCAACCAGCAGGTCCCTCACACGTATCAAACGGCCGGCGAATACAGAGCGACCGTGGACGCCAAAGATGTCAACGGTGCGACTGGATCGGCTTCCACACTCATCACCGTGCAGGCCTTTACCGTCGCGCTGGCCTATACCAAGAATATCCCTACGTTCACGGCCACGTTTACCGCAACAGTGAATCCACCAGGAACTTCCATTTCCACGTATTTCTGGGATTTCGGCGACGGTAGCACGCAACCGACGTTCAATAACTCCGTCAGTCACACGTACCCGAGCGTGCCGGCGACATACACGGTTATCGTGACGGCGACCACGCCGAACGGTAGAACTGCGTCCGCAACGACAACCGTCACATTCCCATAATCCGCGAGCATGCGCACCCATGTTCGCGTGTTGGCGTTTGCCATAAGTGTGGGCGTCGGGCTCTCCGGCTGCGCCTCGCTCGAAGGCCTGCGCGCGCTTATTCAGCCGCCGCAATTCTCACAAGCGCGTGATCAACCGAGCGAAATTCGCCTGCTTCCCATCCAGGCCGGACGTCCCGCTGGGGGCGCGACAGTCCGCATCTGGACCACCGTCACCAATCCGAATCCATTCGGCTTCACCCTGAGCACGGTCGATGCGACGTTGTTTCTCGAGGACACGCAGGCGGCGGAAACATCGTTCCCTCTCGGTCTGCCTTTGCAGGCTCGAGGAACAGAAACGATTCCGCTCGATATCTCGATCGGCTTCGCGGATGTACCGCGGCTTGCGGGCGCGCTTCGACAGGCCGCGCGAGGACAGGCGGTGAACTATCGTCTCGAGGGAATCATGGGAATTGATGCGGGACGATTGGGTCAGCCGACCTTCGGCCCGATGACGCTGTTGACGGGCACGCTGCGATAACTACCAATCCGAATAGTTCGTTCCATCCATCGCCGTTCCAGGCGCGCCGCTTTTGATCGTTTCGATACCGGGAGAAACGCTCGGGTTCGACGCATCGGGCTCAGACATGACGGGCTGCCATGTGTCGGGCGATTCCGTGAACGGGTCTTTCGGAATTTGCCGGATATACCCCGCTGAGACCAGCGCGGAAATATCGGTCGGATAATTCCCCTTGTCGGCGTGGTACTGATCGATCGCGTCGTTTAGCCGGAACAAATCTTCGCGCAGCGTGGCTTCCTTCGCGCGCCGCACACTCGTGGAGTACGTCGCGAGGCCGATGCCCGCCAGCACCACGATTAAGGTGACGACGATCAACATCTCGATGAGCGTGAATCCACGCTGTCTACCAGTCACTGTATTTGGTCCCATCAAGTGCGGTCCCGTCGTATTTCGTATAGACGTCGTACACGTTCTGTCCGCCCCAGCTTTTCGCGTCCGGCCTGTCGCGCGTCGAGCGCAACCCCCACTCGGTGGTTTTCGTCAGCGGATCGAAAGGAATCTTCCGCAGATATCGAAGCTTCTTTCCAGTGGAGTCGTTCGCCGCCGGAACGCCTTCGACGAGCACATCGAGCGTCGGCGGATACCCTTCCGCGGTCGTCGGCGGATCGGCAATCAGATTTTGATCGGCGGCGTCTTTATATTTATCGATCGCCGTGCGCATATCGCGCAGTGCGCGATGCAGCTCGATCTCGCGGTTGCGCTGAACGGTCACTTTGAGCAGCGGCATCACGGCCGAGGCGAGGATGGCGATAATCGCCGCCACAATCGCGACCTCGATAAACGTGTACCCGCGTTGCCTTCGCTCCACGGTTTATCGGACGACGATCGTCGTCGGCGTGAACTGGAGCGGAATCGCGACGCCGTTCGGGTTGGTCGCCACGCCGCTCAACGTCAACTGTGATGTGCCGGCGCCCACCGCGTCGAACAAGAGGCCGGCGAGGAGTCCGGCGCCCGACGCACCGACCGTATCGCCCGGGCGGACCCACGTGAGATCGATCCGGCCGATCGTCGCATCGGTGTTCGGCGCAAACGACACTGTGGAATTGCCCTGCCTCAGGAAGTTCCCTTCCTGAATCGTGCGAACGCGCAACGTGCCGGGGTTATACGTCACCGTCACCGTGATGGTCGATACGCGCGAGGCCCCGTTGATGTAGAGCGGAACCATATAGGGCCCGCTGGCCACGCGCACGTCGCCGACGGGCGGCGTGAGCGAGACCTGTGCCGGAGCGACGAGCGTCGTCGGTGTTGTCGGCGACTGCGGCTGCGCCAAGTTCACCTGAGGCTCCCCTGCTGGGCCAACCGCCGTCGCTTGAGGTGGCTGCAACGGTGCCGGCGCAGCGGGCGGCGTAACGAGCCCGGGCGCACCGCCCTGAGGTGCCGTCGGCACGGGCGTCCCCTGGGGCGGACCGGCGGCAGGCGGCGTGCCGGCCGGAGGCGGCGCCACCTCCGGTGGCGCGGCGATGAGCGGCGGCGGCCCCGTCAATCCGAAATTCTGGTTGGTCCCGAGATAGATCGGGCTCAGATCTTTCCGCGTGTACTCGTGCGTGCGGATCACTCGCGGCGTAATCAGCATGACGATGTCGGTCTGTTTGATGTTGGTGTCGCTGTCGGAAAACAAATCGCGCAGCACCGGCACCGAGATCAGGCCGGGAAAACCTTTGAGTGTCTTACGATCTTCGTCCTGCAGCAATCCAGCGAGCATGTGCGATTCGCCGTCGCGCAAACGAAGATTGCCGCCGATCTCGCGGTTGGTAAACGACGGCGCCGGCGTTCCGCCAACGGTGCGGCTCGGTCCGAGCGCCGAATTCTTCAGCGTCAGCGGCGTAATGAGGATATCGCCTTCGTCGGTGACGCGCGGTGTCGCGGTAAGGCTGATGCCGACCTGTTCGAACTGATACGCCGAGAGCGGGTTCACGTTGGCGCCGCCCGCCGCGATGGGAGAGTACGTTGTCGTGAGGTACGGCTCGCGCGCGCCGATGTTCAGCATCAACTGCGCGCCTTCGGCGCCCCGAAGCTGTGTCTGAACAAGAACCTTCGTTTTGGTATCTGTTTCGAGGAACCGGACAAATACCTGTGGCACGGACAAATAAAAATCGGTCGTGCTGACACCCTGAGAAATCGTGTTCAGGTTGAACGACGTGCTCGGCGTCGCCGCGGCGCCGGCGGCTCCCGCGGGCGCCGCATCGGGCGAGAAAATAGCGCCGATTTGGTAGTTCGTCAGGTTCAGTCCCAGTTGCTTCACGCGGTCGCGGTTGACCTCGAGAATCTCGACGTCGAGCGTAATTTCGGCGCGCGGCTTGTCGTTGGTGGCGAGCAGCTCGCGGATGACGTCGATAACCGGCTGCGTTCCGCGGATCGTGATCGAGTTGTTGGTTTTGTTCGGCACGATGACCGGCGGCGCGGCACCCGTCGTCCGCGTAATCTGCGTCAACATCGCCGACAGTTCGGTGACGTCGCCGTAGGACAGGGGAATCGTGATGGCGATGAGCCGCTCGTACTTCGCTCGATTGGCTGCCGTCTCCGGCGCCACGACGATCGTCGTCGCGTCGAGCACGGAATAGAACAGCCCGTTCGACATCACCACCGTATTCAGTGCCTGTTCCAGCGGCACGCCGGTTAAATTAATCGACACCGCGCGGTCCACGAACGTCGGATCGTAGGTGACGTTGATGCCGGAACTGTTGCCGATGAAGTTCAGAATTTCTCTGATGTAGGCCTGATTGAACTGCACGCGGATGGGATCGCGCGATCGCGGATTCAGCAGCGGCTCGACCGACACCTGCCGCGCCTGCTGTCTGATGTCTGCGATTGGCGGCTTCGGCCGCGAGGCTTCGATCCGATCGCGGATGATCCGTTCGAGCTGCACGACCTTGTCGGCCGCCTGCCGATTGGCCGGATCGAACTCCACGGTGCGGCGATATTCGAGCAGCGCCGCGTCGAGTTGATCCTTGGTTTCGAGCTGGCGTGCCGTATCGAAATGGCCGCGCGACGCGTTCAACATGGCGCGTTCGAGCGCGATTCGGTACTCGGGTTTATTCGGATCGCCCTGGACCGCCTGCCGGTAATAGGCGACGGCCGTGTCCCAATCTCCCGCGCGCGAGCGATCTTCGCCTCGCCGAAATGCCATACCGGCCGCGCAGCCGGCGAGCACCACGAGTGCGAGCAACAGCGCCGAGACTCGAATCAGTCCTCTCATGGGTCCGTTTTATTGTCCTGTGAATCGAATCGTCTGACGGCCGCGCCCGTCGAGATAAGCGAGGTCGGCTGATTCTACGCCGATCCGTAGAATCTTATAGCGACCGTCGATGATCTCGCCTTGCTTTCCGTAGAACGGAGTCCCTCGCCCGTCGCTGAAAATGGCGACCAACCCTGTCTTCCCCGTTTCCAGAATGCCGATGTATTTCACCTGAATCCGCGGGGGAGGAAGCGGCTCCTCTGGGCCCGTGTTCACCGGCATCGGCGGCGGCGGCATTTGTTGCGGCGGCGGCTGCGGCGAAGGCGGCGGCGCCTTCGACCTGAACCGGAACGGATCTCGTCGCGAGTCCGCCGGCCCGGGCCGCTGGGCCTTCAACGCCTCGAGATCGACGCGCGGGACTCGATCAATTTGACCACCGACCGGCTGCCGCGACGGCGCGACGCCTGGCTGCGACGCGGCGCCAGCCGTCGTGTCGGGCGCGAATGTGGTGCTGATGCGATAGATGGCCATCGTCGCAATCGCGACAGCCGCGGCGCCGACGACGATTTCCCGCTGGCGCTTACGCTCCATGCGGCTCCGGGCGATAGTAAGTCGATAAGCCGAGCGTCAGCGTCAAGGGAGATCCCGGCTGCGCATCCTGGCCGAGCTCGACGCTGTCGATGACGACGAAGTCGGATCCTGATTCCAGTTGATAGATGAAGCGCCGGATATGCTCGTAATCGCCTTGCAGCTGCATCGTGATCTTGAGCCGCTGAAGAGACCCCTTGCGATCCTTGTCGGTCGCGGCGTTTTGATGTCCGGTGCGGACGTCATGCTGCTCGGCAATCTGATGCAGGCGCAGAAACGTCACGTCGCGTGCGCTCGCGAAGCTCGACGGCAGCACGTGACTGTAAAACTCCTTCAACGCCTCAGCGGTGCGATCGCGGCCTTCCAGTATGCCGCGTGCGGCGGCGTCAACGCGCTCTGCCGCCTGCATCTCCAACGCGGCCGCCTGCTCGCGCTGCTCCATGCTCCGCACACGCACGCCAAGGGGATACACGACAAGCACGTACAAGATGACGTTGATGGCCAACGCGGCGACGACAGGGATCACGAGCCGGCGCTTCTCGTCGAGGATGCGTTTCAGGGGGACGCGCATGCGTCAACGCTTTCCCTTCAACGCACCGGCCTCGGGAAGATAACGGCCGTCAACGGTGGCCTGCAACAGTCCGTCCTCGTTGGTAATCTGGTCGCGCGAAAGCATGTTGGCAAAGGCGCCCGTGCCCTCGAGGTTTTTGAAGAAGGTATCGATGTCGACGAACCGGCGGCTGGTGACGACCATCTGGACCGTGATGTTCCCGTCGGGATCCACGCTCGGGCGCATCGAGACAATCCGCACATCTTCCGGCAGCGTCGTCTCGAGCCGGTTCAGCAGCTCCGTCCACGAAAACAGCCGTTGACCGATGATGGCGTTGGCCTCGCGCGCCTCGGCCGAGATCGCATCGAGCTTCTTCGTGTCGAGCGCCTGGCGCACCTGAGCCGCATGCGCGCGCAGATCGCGCGCCCGCGACTCGGCGGCCGTGGCTTTGCCGCCGAGCTCGGATTGCTCTCGCGTCAGCACGACGATCTCGAACAGGTTATACGCGGTCAGGATCACCAAAATCAGGGTCGCGATCCCGAGCAGCAGGTGCACGCCGCGCTCGTTGTAAAACGGCCTCGTGGAGAGATTCGTCCGCAGCATCAGGCCGCCTGCTCCCGCACGATCAGCCCCACGAGGGGTGCGAGGACGTCGAGCAACTCGGCGTTGGCTGAAATGCGATCCGTCAGCGTCGCGGCGTTGCGCGGATCGATCGTGTCGACTTTCGCGCCGAGACGCTGCTCGAGCGCTTGACGAAGGTCGTAGGCGTCCTGACCGCTTTGTGTGCCGGGTCCGCCAGCACCGGCGAGGACGACGCGGCTAAACCCGCTCCCACTCAGCCGATCCTCGTAATACATCGCTGTCTGGTGAACCATGTCGGCGAGGCTGCCTTCTCCGTCGGCCGCGCGGTTCCTGAAAAACACCAGATGCTGGCCGCGAACGATGGCCATCGTTGCATCTTCCGGCGTCACGTGAACGAGCAGCCAGTCGGTGTCGGTGGGCGGCGCGTTCCGTCCGGCGAGCACGGCATTGACGACGTTGAAGCTCGCCAGGTCGACGACGCCCGCTTGCGCGCCGGCATCCTCGCAGGCCTTTTCGTACTCGCGGACGATATCTTTTCGCGCCATCACGACGACAAACTCGGTGCTGCCGTCCTCGGCCCGATGTCCTGGCACGTGACTAATCTGGGCGTCTTCGACACGGAACGGCGCGGCCTTCCGTACTTGCCAGCGCACGAGCTCGTCGAGGTCGTGTTGACGATCCGGTACCTTCTCGAATCTCAGCAGAGACACTTTCGCGACGCCGTCCGGAATGGCCAGGGCCACGCGCTTTGGTTGCGAACCCAGCCGGCCGAAGACCTGGCGCAGTGCGTCGGCGACCGCGCGCGGATCGGTGATGTTCAGGGCGTTCAGCGACGGTGTCATCGCGCCATCCGGCAACGGCTCGACGGCGTGCGCGACGACCACGAGGTTGCCCTCGCGCGGCACGATCGACGCTGCCGAGACGCGATGTTTGGCAATCTCGACCGCCACGGTTGGCGGGCTCGCCGCGAGGAATCCTCCAGGCATGTTCATTCGACGAAGGTCACCTTGTTGATTTCCTTCAGGGTCGTCGATCCGGCGAGCACCTTTTCCACGGCCGATTCGCGCAGGAACCGCATGCCTTCGTCGTGTGCCATCTTTTTGATTTCCGAAGAGGGGCGCCGCTCGAGAATCATCTCACGAATCGGATCGGACAAATTCAGCAGTTCGCAGATCGCCATTCGGCCTTTGAACCCCGTGCCCCCGCACTCGATGCACCCCGCGCCTTCATAGAACGTGTGGCGCTCGGTCAGCGTGGGATCCAGCCCCGATTCCTCGAGCAGCAGCGGGCTCGGATTTGCCGGCCGCTTGCAGTGCGTGCAGATGATGCGGACGAGCCGCTGCGCCAGCACGCAGTTCAGCGCCGACACGAACTGATACGGCTCGACGCCCATGTTCAGAAAGCGGCCAAGTACGTCGATCACGTTGTTGGCGTGAACCGTAGTGAACACGAGATGCCCCGTCAGCGCCGACTGGATCGCAATCTGCGCGGTCTCCGGATCGCGGATTTCGCCGACCATGATCTTGTCCGGGTCGTGCCGCAGAATCGATCGCAGCCCGCGCGCGAACGTCAGTCCTTTTTTCTCGTTGATCGGAATCTGCGTAATGCCGCTCAGCTGATATTCGACCGGATCTTCAATGGTGATGATCTTGTCTTCGATCGATTTGATTTCCGAGAGCGCGGCGTACAACGTCGTCGTCTTGCCGCTGCCCGTCGGTCCGGTGACGAGCACCATGCCGTAGGGCTCTGCGATGTATTTACGGAACCGCTTCAGCTCGGCCTCAGGAAATCCGAGGATGTCGAGGCGCAGCTCGCGGAACTGCTCGCTGATGGACTCCTTGTCGAGAATACGGATGACCGCGTCTTCGCCGTGCACGCTCGGCATAATCGAGACCCGGAAGTCGATGGTCTTGCCCGGCAGCTTCATCTTGAAGCGGCCGTCCTGCGGCACGCGCTTCTCGGCGATGTCGAGCTCGGCCATGACCTTTATGCGCGAGATGATCGGGCTGTGAAACTGTTTGGCGATGGGCCGCATGGCCGCCTGCAGCACGCCGTCGATGCGATATTTCACGTGCACCGAGTCGTCGCCCGTCTCGATATGAATGTCGCTGGCCCTCCGCTGAATCGCCGTGAAGATGGTCGAATCGACGAGTTTGATAATCGGGCTGATGTCGCTCGTGAGACGCTCGACGGTGAGGTTCTCGTCGAGGTTGTCGTCTTCCTTGAGGAGCTGCATCTGGAAGCCTTCGGTCGCTTCCTCCAGCACCCGCTGCGAGCTCTCGCTCTTCTTTAAGATGGATTCAATCGCCGACCGTGCGCCTACCGTCACCGTGATGGGGGTGCCGAGCAGATGCGACAGCTCGTCGATCATCGGCAGGTCGGTGGGATCCGGGACGACGATCACGAGCGTCTTGCCGTGGCGCTTGTAGGGCACAAACCCGTAGCGCAGCATCAAATCCGCTGGAATCGACCGGAACAGCTCCTGGTCGATCGGGAACTGATCCATGTCGACGAACTCCAGCCGATATCGTTTGGCCAGCCGCTGGGCGGCGTCGAATTCGGCGCGTCGTTCGTCTGCGGAGACAGCGGTTTGAGGATCGGCCATAAAAATACTTTACTGGTTCACCACGGCCGTCAGCTGGAACAACGGCATGTACAGCGCGAGCACGAGCGCCGCGATCACGATACCCATAATGACGAGCAGCGACGGCTCGATCAACGTGACGAAGCGGCTGACCGAGGTTTCGACTTCTTCGTCGTAGAAATCGGCGAGGCTGCCCAGCATGTCCTGCAGCGAGCCCGTCGACTCGCCCACCTCGATCATCTTCAGCGCGACATCGGGCACCACCGACCGCGCCGACAACGATGCGGCCAGCCCTTGGCCCTCCCGTACTCGCTGAGTGACGGCGTCGAGCTCGTTTGCCATATATCGGTTGCCCACCGAGCGGGCTGTGACGTCCATCGAGTTCACGAGTGGAATACCTCCGCCGAGCAGCGTCGACAGCGTGCGGGCCATCTGGGCCGTCGTGAATTTGCGGATCGTCTCGCCGACAAAAGGAATCGTAATCAGGAGGTGATCGAAGCGCGCGCGCTGCCCCGGCCGGCGAATCCACCCCGCGAATGCCGCGCCTGAGAGCGCCAGCACCGCAACGATAAGGCCGAATTGCTGCTGCGCCACATTCGAGATTCCAAGGATGACGCGCGTCGACAGCGGCAGCTGAGCGTCGAAGCTCGCGTAGAAATCGGCGAACGCCGGCACCACTTTCAACACGATGATGCCGACGAGGAAGACGGCGAGCCCAATCAGGATGGCGGGATAAATCAGCGCCGAAATCGCCTTCCGCTTCACGGCGTCCACGACTTTTTCGTACGCCACGTAGCGGCGAAGAATCGCGTCGAGATTTCCGCTGCGCTCTCCCGCGAGGAGCGACGCTGTGTAGACGCGGGGGAACAAATGGCCGTGATCGCCAAAGGCATCCGATAGCGCCATCCCGCCGCGCACCTTGTCGTGCACGTCGTCGAGCACGCTTTTAAAGAGCGGATTCGTCACCTGCTGCCGGAGCAGATGCAGCGACTGGACCAGCGGCATGCCGGCCTTCAGCAGCGTGGCAAATTCCTGATTGAAGACGAGAAACTCGTGGCGAGGAACTTTCCGGCGCTTCGGAAGCCCGCCGAGTCCGGCGGTCAGGACATTTTTCTTGCGCAGCGAGAGAACGTGCAAGCCCTGATGTTCGAAGTCGTTGCGCAGACGCGCTTCGCTCTCCGCCGCGTAATTGCCTTCGACGACCTCGCCCGACGCGGTCACCAGCCTGCAGCGAAATTCCATGCTAAGTGTATGAATTATAAGGGGTCGAGTGCCAATTTCGGGCAGGCGCCCATTGAAAAAGGCCGCCGACCACCTTTAGACCACGCAGAACCGAGAATAGTTGTGTAGGACTGTTACCTGAGCCGGAAGCTCGGACCGACGAGCGCCAGGATCTGCTTCACATAGGCCTGCGTCTCGCCGTAGGGCGGAACGGCGCCGAATCGCCGGACGGCGCCCTCGCCGGCGTTGTACGCCGCGAGCGCGAGCGGCAGCTCGAACTCGTTGAGGAGCTTTCGCAGATACCGCGTGCCGGCCTGGATGTTCTTCGTCGGGTCGTACGGATTGCGCCCGGCCTGATATTGACGCGCCGTTTGCGGCATCAACTGCATGAGGCCCATCGCGCCTTTGGGCGATCGCGCCCGCGACTTGAAGCCCGACTCGACCTGAATCACCGCCTTGACCAAACGCGCAGGCACGTCGTGCAGCAAGGAGGCGTTCTCGATGATCTGATCAAACGACGTCGTCGCCAGCTCCGGCACATACGCGTCATTGGCTTGGTCGATCGCCTCGAGCGATTCAGGTTCCGGATACGGTACTTCGTCGGGGCCAATCCTTCGGACCATGTCGCGATCGAACGTCATCTCGCCGCCGCCCCGCAGCGTCACGATAATGTGGTCGCCTTCAAAACGGTGGCTCGCAATCGACATCGATTGCGTATCGGAAAAAAACAGCAGCTCCGCCGAAGCGGGCGCGGCGAAGCCCGAGCCCGCGACGATCATCAACGCAACGCCGATGCTCCGATGGTGTAACTGTTTCATTGTTCAGCTAATCGGCTGCAGATACGCGTGAAACACGCGAACCCCGAGTTCCCGCGGATCTCTGTTCTTCCCGCCAGTGACGACGGCGGGGATATATGTCTTATCGACCGAAATCTTCAAATCCACTACATCGGCCGTGCCGAGTTGGGCCGCGGTAATCGTCGGCTTGCGGATCAGCTCCTGTTTCGGCTGGAGCGTGAACGTGTCGATCGTCTGTCCGGCAAGCGTCACGGTGACCGTCTGCGGCTCGGATATCACGCCGGGATGATCCAGATGCAGATAGAACGTGACGTCTTTTTTCGGGTTTCGCACCGAAAGCGTCGCGTCTTTTTTCGTCCACTGCCATTCGACGGCCGCATTGTCCGGCGGCGTTTCCGCTGGATGCCAGCCGTCCTTGAACATCACGAAGATGTTCTCGGTCTGCGGCAGCAGATCCAACTGTCCGACGGTATACGCTCGTTGCCCGTTGTTCTCGCCGGCGAGGGGCAGCCGCGAATTTGACGCGGTCGAATAGAGACCCATCAACACCGTTGTTGCGCCCATGTACGGATACACGGGAACGAACATCGTCTTTGTATATTCGATCGTCTGACCAGGCTGCCACTGCGTGGTCGGCACCGAAGGTTCGTGATCGTCGGTCCACATCCGCTCTTTATCGGAATCGAGAAAATGGACGAACACGCGGTAATTCTCGGTAATCTTCGGCGCGTCTTTCGCGACGACGAACTTGTAGGTCACTTCAACCGGGCTGCCCAGCGGCACGCGTGTTTGCTTGATGTGGAACGACGGCGTCGCGACGGGAGGCGCGTCCGGCTCTTTGCGACGGCATCCCGCAACGCTCAACGCACATACCACGACCACGCCCAGCAGGGCTATGCCACGAACAGATTTTTTCATCATCGACGATTCGGTAATTTCGGCTAAACCCGAGAGGAATCAATATCATAACTCGGTTGCCGCTCTCTTCCTAATCTGATACAGTCGCGCGCAAATGTCCCAAGAAGCCCTCGGAATGGTCGAGACAAAAGGATTGATTGGCGCGATCGAAGCGGCCGATGCCATGGTGAAAGCGGCAAACGTCATTTTGGTCGGTAAGGAATATATCGGGGCCGGTTACGTCACGGTGATGGTGCGCGGCGATGTCGGTGCGGTCAAAGCCGCAACGGATGCCGGCGCGGCCGCGGCCCGTCGCGTCGGCGAGCTCGTTTCGGTGCACGTCATTCCGCGCCCTCACGCCGAAGTCGAAAAAATTCTTCCCAAGTCCTAAACCGGCCGGGCGATGGCGACTCCTCAGCCAGTTCCCTCTTCCAAAGCGTCCGATCGCGACCTCGCGTCGATGGCCGAAGCGCGCATGCTCGCGCGTAAAGCCAAGGTCGCACAGGTGCAGATTGCCGAGCTGTCGCAAGAGCGCATCGACGCCATCGTCGATGCCATGGCTGCAGCGATCGCTCCGCAGTGTGAATCGCTTGCGCGCCTCGCGGTGGAAGAAACCGGATACGGCGTCGTCGCCGACAAATTACAAAAGAATCAGTTCGCCGCCGACCGCATCTATAAATTCATCCGTCCGATGAAAACCGTCGGCGTGCTCGCGCGGCTCGAGGATCGAAAAGTGATCGAGATTGCCGAGCCCTTCGGTGTCGTCGCGGCGATCGTGCCGACGACGAACCCGACGTCGACGGCCATCTACAAAATTTTAATTTCACTGAAAGCGCGGTGCGCGATCGTCATCAGCCCGCATCCGTCTGCCGTGCGCTGCATCACGCGCGTTGCCGAGATCATGAACGACGCGGCGCGGGGCGCTGGAGCGCCCGATGGCAGCATCAACTGGATGACGACGGTCACGCTCGAAGGCACGCAGGAATTGATGAAGAGCCGCGACGTCGCGGTGATTCTTGCGACGGGCGGCATGGGATTGGTCCGCGCGGCTTACAGCTCGGGTAAACCGGCGTACGGCGTGGGTCCCGGCAATGCTCCCTGTTACGTGGAAAGCTCGGCCGACGTCAAGAAGGCGGCCTCCGACATCATCATTGGCAAGACCTTCGACAACGGACTGCTCTGCTCTTCCCCGAATTCGGTCGTCGTCGATGCCAACATCTCAGAAGAGCTCAAGCGCGAGCTCGTCCAGCAAGGTTCCTACTTCATGAATGCTGCCGAGATCGACGCGCTTGGAAAAGTGCTGATCTCGCCGCAGCGGCTGCCGAATCCCGCGCTGGTTGGGAAACCGGCGACGTTCATCGCAGAGAAAGCGGGGATCGGCGTGCCGTCAGGCACCCGCGTGCTGATTGCGCCGCTCGCCGGCGTCGGGCGCGACTATCCCCTCTCGATCGAAAAGCTCTGCCCCGTCCTTTCTTATTACGTCGTGCAGGACTGGAAAGATGGATGCGAGCGCTGCAAGGAGATTCTGAGATATGGCGGCATGGGTCACACCATGTCGATTCACTCGCGGAACGATCAAATCATTTTGGAGTTCGGTCTCAAGAAGCCGGCGTTCCGTATTGTGGTGAATACGCCGACGACACATGGCTCGGTGGGCATGACGACCGGCCTCGATCCCGCGATGACGCTCGGCTGCGGAGGCTGGGGCGGCAACATCACGTCGGACAACATTTCTCCGAAGCATCTGCTGAATATCAAGCGGCTCGCCTACGAACTGACGCCGGCAAACGCATCGTCGATCGCCGGGGCGCCGGTGCCGGCGCGCGCCGGACTGAATCCGGAAGTGCTCGGCGAACGTATCGATCAGTTTCTCGCCTCCCGTGGGATCGCGACCCCTGGGTCGGGCTCTTCCCCAGCGACACCTGCAAGTCCGGCGGCAGGTCGTCCGGCTGAGTTTGTCTGCGAAGAGGACGTTCGGCAGGCCGTGAATGCGGGCACGAAAATCGTCATCGACAGCCGCTCGATCGTGACCCCCTCGGCCCGGGATCTGGGCGAGGAAAAACGCGTGTTTATTGACGCGCGGTAAGACACTTTTCAGTCGATCACATACCTGTTACTGCTGATTGTATTGGGCTTAGCGTCGGGGCTTAACGGTTGACTGACGAGTAAACGCCGTGTTACGCTGCCTTCGGCTTTCCCCCACTGTCGGTCATCCCGCGAGTAGGTCGTCTCTGTAGTTCGGTCGTGCCGGGGACGAAACGACGTAAGTAGAGATTTCGGATGAGCACCAGGACCTGGCTGCAGGCTGCAGCCGCTATCGGCGCGAGCTTATCGATTGTCGGGTGTGGCAGCAGTTTGAAGACTGCCAAACCGACGGTCACGCCAGCCTCTGCCCAGGTGGTCGTGGCCGAGGCGCCCGCCCCCGCGCCCGTCCAGGATCCGGTCGTCACCCTCATCGCTCAATCGCAGCAGCAATTCTCGGACGGCGAGCACGAACTGTCGCTCGGCCACCTCGAGCAGGCAAGAAAAGCATTCGACAACGCGGTCGACGTGTTGCTGCAGTCGCCATACGGCGCGCGCTCGGAGCCGCGTATCCGTCAGCATTTCGATCGACTCGTCGAGCGCATCAGCGCGTACGAAGTGACGGCGCTCGCACAGGGCGACGGTTTCGTCGAAAAGAAATCCGAGCCGGCGTCGATTGACGATCTGCTCGCGCTGCCGACGTTCGACAAACCGGTGCCGAACGCCGCACTGCAGAACGTGGTGGAGAGCGACCTCAGCCAGACCAGTCACGACATCGACATTCCGCTCAACAGCCGCGTGCTGTCCTACATCGAATTGTTCCAGGGCAACCTGCGCGAGTTCATCGACGAGGGATTGCATCGCGGCGCGCGCTATCTGCCGATGATTCAGGACGAGTTCAAAAAAGCCGGCCTGCCGCTCGATCTCGCGTACGTGCCGCTCGTCGAAAGCGCGTTCAAGACCAACGCGCAGTCGCGAGCGAAAGCCAAGGGGATGTGGCAGTTCATGCGCGGCACGGGACTCGAGCACGGGCTGAAGCAGAACTGGTATATCGACGAGCGCTCCGATCCCGAGAAGGCCACCAAGGCGGCCGCGCAATACCTGAAGAGGCTCGGCAGCATGTTCGACGGCGACTGGCATCTTGCGCTGGCGTCCTACAACGGCGGACCGGGGCGCGTGCAGCGTGCGATGAAGCGCGCGCGCAAGGACGATTTCTGGGAGCTCAGCAAAGCTCCCCGCGTGTTGCCGCGCGAAACACGCGAGTACGTGCCGATGATTCTCGCGGCGATGGTCATTGCGAAGAACCCCGCGCAATACGGATTCAATCTCGAGCCCGCCGAGCCGTTGTCCTACGAGCGTGTCACCGTGAAGGATCCGGTCGACCTTCGGCTCGTTGCCGAGTGGACTGGCACGCCGATCGACGACATTGAAGGGTTGAATCCGGAACTGCGCCGATGGACCACGCCGGTCCGCACCGCGGGTTATGAAGTCAAGGTGCCGGTGGGTACTGGCGACGCGTTCCGCGCGCGGCTGGCTGAAGTGACGCCGGAGTCGCTGGCTTCGTTCCAGTGGCACACGGTGAAGCGCGGCGATTCGCTGCTGACGATCTCGCGCAAGCTGAAAGTCAAGCAGGCGGATCTCGCGGAAGCCAACTACCTGTCGATTCGCGCCCATGTGTCGCCCGGCCAGCAGCTGATTATTCCGCGTGCGCCGACGACGCTGCTTGCCGCGCAGGTCGAGAACCCGGCACCAGCCGCACAACTCGCCGAATCGCGGCCGGTCGTCTCGCAGCGTGCGTCGCTCGCGCCGTCGCCCACGGGCGACCGCCTCGAACCGGAGCGCGTCACCTATCGGGTGAAGCGCGGCGACACGCTCTTCTCGATCGCCAAGCTCTTCAACACGACTGTCGATGCGTTGAAGTC
Source organism: Vicinamibacteria bacterium (assembly GCA_031371345.1). Lineage (GTDB taxonomy): Bacteria > Acidobacteriota > Vicinamibacteria > Vicinamibacterales > JAMQPK01 > JAMQPK01. The sequence continues at coordinate 17,636 of JANMJM010000270.1, read as the reverse complement.
GTGGAACACCCGCACGATTCGCGGCAACCAGATCAATATCGGCGACCGCCTCACGATTTTCTCGTCCCGTTCCGCCAATTAAATTTTCGGGCCGCTCCCGGCCGGATTACCAGCGGTTTCCATAAGGGCATGGTCGTGCGTGTCCAGAATCGATAGTCAACCTTGCGGTTAAGCATGCGAAGAAAGACCTTGATTCGGACAAACACTCAACCCTGTGGTTAAGCGTATTGAGCGATCACCAGCAATTTCATGGAAGACTTAACTCTAGAGTTGCCTATCCGCTCCGGGATGATCTCGGGGCAACCTCACGTCTACACCGAAAAACCGCGGTTTTTTAGAAAACGCGCGCCGACGAGAAGATGCCGCCGCGCGTACTGCGAGGTGGGGTTGCCGCCGGATCGCTATCTGGAGAGAGGTTCCCTGGCATCCGTTGAAACGCGATCGCGGCTCCCTGCCGATCGAACGTGGTTGGCTCGGGACCAATCGCCGGATTCATGATGGACGTTCGCGAAGTCACGTGGCCGTAGCCGAGCGCGTGGCCGAGCTCGTGTGTTCGCAGCAGCCGCCGTTGTTCGCTCGTCTTGTCGAAATCTCTGTCCAGGTAGACGGCCCCGAGCGTCATCTGTCCTGCGTCAGTGGCGTTTCCGCCGCCGAAGCCGATGGTGTTCGCGAGTCCCTGAAGGCCTTTGTAGCGCCCCACCACGATGGCCCCCGTGCGCAGTGTCCTGACGTTTGCCCCCGACGGCGCGGCTTCCAATTTCACTGATTCGAACGCCGCGAATGCGTTGCCGGTCAGCAGCGCAAGCGCGTCAGTCAATTGCGAGACCATCTGCTCGGTTTCCGCAGCGGTGAGTTGTTCAGAAGTGGCGTGGTACTCGCCGGTGTCGCCGAAGCCGTTGGCGTAGTTCATCACCGTGGTCATGACGACGAGCGACGGCGGTGAGGTCCATCGTTCCAACCTCCCGCTCCCTCGAAACATCTGATCGAACGCGTTCAGATCGAACGCAGCCGGAATGAGGGCTTCGTGTAAGAGCTCGTCTGCCGGCGTCACGATCGTCGTGCGCCGCTCGACGACAGACGGCGCGGAAAGCAACACGTCGAGTTTTCCTGCCGACAGATTCTCGACGTGAAACGACCCGCTCGCGTCCGACACAGCGCTTTGCGATCCAATCTTGATGGTGATTCCGGCTATCGGCAGACCGTCGAGGGCGTTGACAGTGGCCCCGCTCAGCGCGGACCCGGCGATGGGCGAACTGGGTGCGCTCGGCGAGCTCGAGCCGCACGCCGACGAAATCGACAGGCTCACGGCAATCGCAATCCACACGTGTCGGGACATCGGTGCGACAGCAGTGCAAGGAACGTGCTTCGCTCGACGTGTGCGAAGTCGCGATAAACGCGGAAACGGGGACATCGATGATTACAAGCCTGGGGGCTTGGTAACGAAACTGGGTATATTAGGAGCTTACCAATTGTTTCAAGGAGCACACATCATGCGTTCTATCCACGCGTCAGCGCTCGCGATCGCCGTTGCCTTGCTCATGCCTCTCGCCCACTCCGCCCAGGGCCAGGGAGACGCCGCGCGCGCGGTGACAGGCGGCGGAGTGTCGGTGCCTGGCTGGACCGGGAAAATTGACGCCGCCGAGGAGAAGGCCGGCTCGACGCTCAATGGCGCCAAGCTTGCGGGCACGCCTGCCGCATTGCAGGTGACGACTGGTCCCGCCGCCGCGTACTGGAATCCGGCAAACAAAGCCGCCGGCAACTACACGGTGAAGGCGACGTTTACCGAGGCCAAGTACATGAACCTCAACGATCATCCGCATCCCTACGGGATCATGATTGGCGGCAACGATCTGGGAACGCCGCAGCAGAGTTATCTCTATTGCGCGGCCTACGGCAACGGGTTCTTTATCGTGCGCGGGTTTGGCCCCGATGCATTTCGGATGAATGGCGGGCGCGGAGAAATGAACGCGGCCGTCCACAAGGCGGCCGGACCCGGACAGCCGGTGACGCAGGAAATTGCCGTCTCGGTGAAAGGCGACAAGGTCGACTGCGCCATCAACGGTGTCGTTGTGGGCAGTTATGACAAGGCGTCGCTGGTTGGTCCGGGCAAGCTGAAATCGACCGACGGCGTCTACGGCATTCGGTTCGCACATAACACCGAAGGCACCGTGACGGGCCTCACCATGACGAAGAACTAGCGTCAGTGGCCTTTGTGGCCCGCAGGCTCCGGGCAGTGGCCTGGAGCCTGGTTCCCGCCGATACGTCTCTATGACGTGTCCAGATTCTCTGTCTCACGATTAACCACTGCCGTGCTCTTCGCCGGATGGGTGTCCGTGTCGGTCACCGGGCAGGAGCTTCTGTTCAAGAGCGGCGTCGCCCGAGTCACGGTCGCGGTCGTCGCGCGCGATCGTCATGGTCGGCCCATGACAGGTTTGTCCGCAGGGGATTTTGAAATTCTCGCGGATGGAGAATCGCGTCAGATTCTCGACTTCCGCAACGACGAGGCGGCCGTGAGTGTCGCCCTGTTGATTGATGCGAGCGGGAGCATGCGGATTGCTCCGAAGCTGCAGCTCTCGACCGATGTCGCGCGTTTGCTTCTCGCCTCTCTTTCAGAAGGCGTCGACGAAGCGGGCCTGTTCGTGTTCGACACCGCCGTCAGGAACCCACATCCCTTCACCTCTGCGTTCGAATCCGTTCGTTCGGCGCTCGATACGATTCATCCGTATGGGTCTACCTCGCTCTACGACGCGATTGCGAAAACGTCGTATGAGCTCTCGCTCCGTCCCGGTCGGCGAGCATTGGTCGTGTTGACCGACGGTGTCGATACGAGCAGCCGCCTGACGGCAGCGCAGGTGGCCGATGTCGCGAGCGGCATCGACATGCCGGTCTACATTGTGTCTGTGGGCGGATCGGCCGGCGACGTGGCGGGAAATCTGTCGGATTTGGCCCGGTTGAGCGGTGGCGCGTTACTTCCGGTGAAAACTTCCTCTGACGGCAGCGTGGTGACGCGGCAGATCGTCACGGACTTACGGCACCAATACGTGCTCGCCTTTGAACCTCACCCCGCGCCAGGCTGGCACCAAATCGAGGTGCGAGCCGCGCGGCGCGTGACGCTTCAGGCGCGGAGCGGCTACTGGATCGACCGCTAACAAAGAGGGGTAAGGGGTAAGGGGTAAGGGGTAAGGGGTAAGGGGTAAGGGGTAACTGGACGCTACGTCCTCGATCCGGCGATGACCATTCGACTTCGTCTTTTTTCACGACTCCTGCTGCCACACCCAACCGCAGCCACCAGTGGCTTTCGCGCGCTTCCTTCGACGACACACTCATCTTCGCAATGGAATCGGCTTTGGTCTGGCCTTCCTGCGCCTCTTCTGCATTCGCTCCAATCGATGTCCCACACCGAACCAGTTGGGCCGCGATATGCCGAGCGCCGAGACCTCGCGGCGCCATTCGATCGCACAGCTTGACGATCCGAACGGCGAAACGTAGAAGTTTCTGCCACGTCGCCGCGCCCCTTACCCCTCGCCCCTTACCCGCGTAGCTACTAAGCCGACTTGCTCTCTCCATTCGCCGGCACGGTTCGCGACCGCAGCTGCCGAATCCCCTGTTCGATTCTCTCGGCCAGCTCTCGTTCACGCTGCAGCGTCTTCATCGTGTTCTGCGCTTCCTGCGTCAGGAAGTCGAGCCGCGCGAGTTTCTCCGACAAGTGATCGACGAGCGACTTCTGCTCGCCGAGCGTTTCGAGGTTCACCCGGACGTCGGACAGCAGGTTGGAGATCATCTGCGTCTTTACTTCAACTTCATCGACCAGCTTCTTGCGCTCGAGGATGATTTGGAGCTTCTCCTCGGTCTGGTCGATGTGCGACAGGACCTCGTCGACGCTGCTCTTGATGTGGGCGACTTCGACCCGATGCTCGGCGACGTACACGAGGTCGGCCTTGCTCCGCGCGCCAATCTCGTGGACGCTTTCGACTTCGGCCTTCACAGCGGCGACGATGCCCTGGCGGCTCGAGATCACCTCGATCTGCTTGTCGACATGGTCGGTCAGCTGTTTGAGCTCGCCGATGCGGCCTTCGAATTGCGCAATCTTCTTCTCCGCGAAGGTCAGCTGCGCGCGCCGCTGTTCGAGCTGCTTGAACAGTGTCTCGACGCGCTTCAGCTGGTCGTCGGACGCCTCGATGTGCGCGACGGTATCGCGCTGGCGCGCCTGGATACGCGCGAGCTCGCCCAGCAGCTCTTCCTTCACCGAGGCCGATCGCGTCAGCTCTTCCGACATGCTCTGCACTTGACGCTGGCGTTCGACGACGTCGGTCGCAATCTCGCGCGTCGTCTCCAGCATGTTCGTCAACTTGGCTTCCTGTTCCGAGATGACGCCCTCTTCACGCTGCACCGACTTCAAGCGCGTGAAGGCCTTCTCGATTTCTGCCCGCAGCATCGAGAGCTGTGCGGTCATCGGGAGCAGCTTGTGCTGCAGGGCGTTCACACCTTCGAGCTTGAGCTGGGCGTCGCCAATCAGCGATCCCAGCGTGTCGATCTGTGTCTGGATGGTGTCTACTTCCGCCCTGCGCGCGAGCTGATCGGCCAGCTTGTGCTCGACGTCGGTCATGACGCCGTTCAGGCCGTTCATGCGCGTTTCGACCTGTTCGACGAACTGCAGGCGCGCAGTGACTCGGTTGAGTTGTCCATCGAGCTCGCTCGCCAGCTCGCTCACGCGTGCCGCCTTCTGCGATCCCTCCTCGATCAGCCCGAACTTCGACTGAATCGCGTCCATCTTCGCCTCGAGCTCCGGCGCGCGCGCGTTCAGAGCCGCCACGCGGCCGATGAATGCTTCGAGTGCGACGCGATCGGATCCAAGCTTGTCGCGCAGCTGCGACGCTTCGGCGTACGACTTGTGGAAATCGGTAATTTCTTTTTTCAGCCCTTCGAGGTCTCGGCGACTCTGGTTCAATGCCACGAGCTGCGACGTCGTGCGCTTGGACAGCTCGTCCACCTGCTCGAGCCTGGTGTGCAGCGTCTCGAGTGTTTCCTGCTTCTTCAGCAGTTCATCGCTCTGTGTGAACAGCCCCTGATACTGCTTCGCCAGCGTGTCCACACGCAGATTCAGCTGCGTGACGTTCTTATCCCGGGCCGCAAGCGAGTCCATGCGACCTTCGGCTTCGCCGATATGGGTCTGCAGCGACTTCAGCCTGAGGTCGAACGCTTCGAATTCTTTCTTGTCTAATCCGAGCTTCTCGACATGGCCACGAATGGAGTCGCTCAGGACCGACGCTTCCTTTTCGAAGCGGGCCATATCGCGCGTGAGCTCGTCCTTCGCCTTCGTGGTGTTGTCCAGCTGGACCGTCGTCTCGGTCGCGAGTTTCTCCATGCGGCCGAGCATTTCCTCGGTGCGGGCAATCTGCTTGGTGCCTTCGTTCACTTTCGCGATTTGTGAATCCATGGCCCACACCATCTCGTTCAGCCGGTTCGCTTCCACGACGGCGTGGTCGATGGTGTGCTTCTGGCTTTCCAGAGCTTTGGCTTTGTGGGTGACGTGCTCGGCGAGCGCATTCAGCGATGTGAGCCGCTCTTCGGTGTTCTTGCTCAGCTCGTGCAATTGCGCGAGCGGGCCCAGGCGTTTCTCGACATCCTTCACCGCTTCCATCGCCGCGCCGCTGTCTTCACGCGCTTCGCGCGACGTTTCACGAAGGCGGGCGTAGTCGTGACCGAGAATCGTGGCCGTCGAACGGACCTGATCGAGGTCGGTCTTCAGGGTGCTCGCGTGATCGAGCGCGCCTTTCAGATCGACCTGTGTCTGCCGAAGCTGGGTGCGTAAATCCTCGAGCGACGCGCGCTCCTTCTTGAGGGTGTCGAGGCTCGCTTGCGTCTCGAGCGTCTGCGACGACAACACCTTCACCGCTTCGCGGTGTTTCTGCAAATCCCCTTCTGGTCCGACAACCCGTTCGGCGGCTTGCTGGGCCTGCTTCACGGTTTCCATCAGCACCTTGATTCTCTTGTCGACGTCCTCCATCGCCTTCGTGCGCTCGTCGAGGCTGTTGAGACGCCGGTCGAGCTCGTCGATTCTGCTGTTGGTGCCGGACGCGGTCTTTTCGACCTGCTCGAGTGTCTTCCCGGTCTGGGTCAGCTTGGCGCTACGAACCGAAACCTGCGTCAACATCTCGGCGAGTGCGCTGCGCTCGTCTTTCGCCGCGTTGATGAGCGCCTGCAGCTCGTCGCCTGCCAGCTTTTGTGCTCTTTTGCCCCCGGCCCCGATGCCAAATGCGTCCAACATGTCGAGTTCTCCTGCTGAAGTTACCCGGAAACACGCGTAGGATATGGTCTTACGGTGCGGGCATCTAATTTCTTCATCGAATTCGTCTGCCGCAGGTTGCTGTTTCTGCCACGCGGCATAACCCGCACTGAGAAAAGTATCGGATTGCCCAACGATTCGCCGTAGAGGTCGTCGGAGAAAAATTTGCACGGACCCCGCGCATGCTGGCCAGCCTTCGGAGCGCGGCCGTGGTGGGCGTGGATGCCCTGCCCGTCATCGTCGAGGTCGATGTGGCGTATGGCCTTCCCATCTTCACCATGGTGGGGCTGCCCGATACCAGCATCCGCGAAAGCCGCGATCGTGTCCGAACCGCCATCAGAAATTCGGGCTATCAGTTCCCCCATCATCGCGTCACGGTGAATCTGGCGCCAGCCGATGTGCGCAAAGCGGGCGCTTGTTACGATCTGCCGATTGCGCTCGGCATTCTCGCCGCCACCGGCGTCATCTTCTGCCGGCATGTCGACGAGATTGTCCTGCTTGGCGAGTTGTCGCTCGACGGTGCAATCCAGCCGATCCGGGGCGTGCTGCCGGTCGCGATGGCCGCGCGTCGCGACGGCAAAAAGGCGCTGTTGCTGCCGCGTGCGAATGCCGCGGAAGCCCGCGTGGTCGATGGTCTCACGATCCTGCCGGTTGACTCGCTGCTCGAAGCCGTCTCGGCTCTGAACCAGCCCATCGAATGCGCGGCGGCCGAACTCGCGGCCAGAGCGTCCTCAACGATGGCCCTCCGCACGCCAGCTTCAATCGAGCCGCATCTCGACTTCGCCGACGTGCTCGGTCAAGGGATGGCGAAGCGTGCGCTGGAAGTTGCCGCGGCCGGTGCGCACAACGTGCTGCTCGTCGGCGCACCGGGCGGTGGCAAGACGATGATGGCGCGGCGTCTTTCCGGAATTCTTCCGCCGTTCGACTTCGACGAGGCGCTCGAGTGCACATCTGTGCACTCGGTGGCCGGCACGCTGCCGGTCGGGACCGCGCTCATCACAGAACGGCCGTTTCGCGCTCCTCATCACACGATTTCCGAGCCAGCCATGATCGGCAGCGGCAGAGTGCCGCGGCCTGGCGAGATAAGCCTCGCGCACAACGGCGTGCTGTTTCTCGACGAGTTCGCCGAATTCGAGCGAGGCGTGCTCGAAGCGCTGCGGCAACCGGTTGAGGAGGGAAGCATCACGGTGGCGCGGGCCGCGCGGACGGCGTCGTTTCCCGCGCGATTCATGCTGGTGGCGGCCATGAATCCATGTCCATGCGGCTTCCGCGGCGACCGGCGCCGATTGTGCCGATGTTCGGAGCCGCAGATTCATCGATACGTCGGAAAGATTTCGGGACCGTTGCTCGACAGAATCGATCTCGTCGTCGAGGTGACGGCCGCCGGAACCTGTGGAGCGGCCATTCGGCAGGAAGAGCGTTCGAAGGAGATCCGCGGAAGGGTCATCGCCGCCAGAACGCGTCAGCGCGATCGGTTTGGCGGAGTTCACGGGTTACTGAATTCGCAGCTTATCGGGTCGGTCCTCCGCCAGCACTGTGCCCTCGACCGCCAGGGATCCAGGTTGATGGACGCGGCCATTCGCAAGTTCTGTCTGAGCGCTCGAGGCACCGATTGTCTGCTTCGAGTAAGTCGTACGATTGCCGACCTGGCAGCCTCCGCGGACATTCGAAGCGAGCACCTCGCCGAGGCATTACAATACCGGTTCACATTCGCCTAATCTTCGCATCACTAAAGTTTGCCTACCGAATCGCCGAAACCATGTGTTAAAGTCCTCGTGCCTTTCGGTTTGAACTCGCAAGGCACTCCCCCCAATCGCCGTTACTGCTGAATTAGATGCCGAGACGCTACACGATTGTTGTCGCAGACCGCCAAACTGGTGCCGTTCGCCGGGTCACTATCCGTCTGCGTCCGGTCGCTGTGGCGGTCGTGATGGTGCTTGCCGCGCCCGTTGTAGCCGGTCTTGCCCTCCGACTGACGGCCGTCGCCGAAGTCGCGCATCTTAAGGTGAGCAACGCGACGCTCACACAGGAAAACACCAGCTACCGGGAAGCGACCGGGACCCTGGCTACGCAGATCGAATCGCTGCAATCGGCCATCAGCGAGCTTGGAACCAGAGCGCGCCTCGATCCCGTCTCGGCGGGCGCGATGGACAAACTTCCGGCCAATATCAAGAATCAGGCTGCTGGCGGCACCACGGTTTCAGGCGCGACGGCCATGCTGTCGCCCGAAGCCAGCCCCGCGTCCTTCTCCACCGCCGAGCGCACCTTCGGCCTGTTGAAGAGCGTGCTCACGAGCCTCGAAAGCCATCTGAACATCGTGCGCCGCAGCGTCGAGAAGCGCGAAGCACTGATGAACGCCACGCCCTCGATCTGGCCTATTCATGGCTGGCTCTCGGCGGGCTTCGGGATGCGCAACGACCCGTTCACCGGTGAGCGCGACTTCCATCCCGGCCTCGACATTTCGGCCGATAAAGGGACGCCGATTCTGGCGACCGCCGACGGGGTCGTCGAGCTCGCGGCGCCGGCTGGTGACTACGGCAACCTGGTTGTCGTGAACCACGGATACGGGCTCGTCACACGGTACGGTCATCTGTCGAAGTTCGCGGTGTGGGCTGGCAAAGAAGTACTGCGCGGTGAAGTGCTCGGCTACGTAGGTGCCACAGGCCGCGCGACGGGACCGCATCTCCACTATGAAATCCTCGCCAACGGCAAGCTGATGAATCCGATGCAGCTGCTTGCCGGCAAAGCTCAGGACTAGTCTCGTCCCGGCGTACCGTCTACGCCACAATTCGCTGCACGGTCCAGTACAGCCCCACCAATGCGATCGCGAACGACGCGGGCTGTACGACGAACCGGCGATAGACGAGCCGGTTACCACGCCAGTAAGCGACGGCGGCAAAGGCCAACGCGACGACCGTCATCTGACCAGCCTCGACTCCCCCGTTAAACGTGATGAGGGCGGTCAAGTACTGTGATCTCGGCAGCCCAAGGTCGCGGAGGACTCCCGCGAATCCCATGCCGTGCAGTAATCCGAAGGAAAACACCAGCGCCAGTCGCCACGATTTGAGTTCGCTGGTGAACAAGTTTTCGATGGCCACGTACGCGATCGAGAGCGCGATCATCGGCTCGACCACCTTCGCAGGGAGCGACACCAGCCCGTACATCGTCAGTCCCAGCGTGAGAGAGTGCGCGATTGTGAACGTACTCACTTGCAGAAGGATGGATCGCCATCGCGCGCTCAAGAGAAAGATGCCAACGACGAACAGAATGTGGTCGAGGCCCTTCGGGAGAATGTGCGTGTACCCGAGCGCAAAGTATTGCCGCGCAACGTCCAGTCCGGTGGGCGGCGGCGGCGGAGCCTGCAGCGAGATCGGCGGGCTTTCGCCAGTCCCCTCGAGCCAGACTGTTTGCAGCGCGCTGTCCCCTACGCGGACGTTCAACGCATATGAACCGAGCGCCAGACCGTAGGCGAAGGTCATCGCAGCGGCGCCCGGCGGCCGCCGCCCAGACAAACGCACTACAGATGGCGCCGCTGCGACATCCCCGAACGCCGATGCAGGCACGTAGGTGAACCGCGGCCGATCGATCTGATGGTCGAAGCGAATGACGACGCGATCGAGAAACGTCGAGGCGGATAGATTGATGCGCCTGTCCCGCTCCTGCCGAGCGAGGCCCGAAGACAATGGTGCGCCGCTGAATACCTCGAGCTTCGTCAGCAGGCTGTCCGGCTCGACGATGACGTCGACGGTGTATGTGTCTCCGTCAATCACCACGCTCGCCTGGGTTGTGCCGATTTCGTGCGCGGCGACGACCGTGGGCAGCCCGACCAGCAGGACCGCCAACAGAATCGCTTTCACTTGGCCGCCACTGTTGTTGGTGCGCTATTGATTGCCGCGGCATGTGCGCGAATCGTCGCGTCCTGTGTTCCGGTCCGGGTCGCAAGGGCGATAGCCCGCCTCGCGTCGACTATCCGGCCCGCTTTGAAATACGCCCATGCCAGCGCGTCTTCCGTAAAGATGTCGCGTCGAGCACTCGCCGCGGTTTCGGCAGTCGTGACTGCCTCAGGAATCTTGCGGTCGTGTTCTGCGAGAAAGCGCGCCAAGTTAGTCGGATCCGGTGCGTCACCGCGCCAACCGGCTTCCGCCAGCGCGTACTGTCGTTCGGCGTCCTCCTGCTTTCCCAGTCGGGCCAGTAGATCGCCTATACGCATGGCGAGATCGGGCGTGGGCGATCTGTCGGCTGCTCGGCGAAGCAGTTCGAGCGCACCAACTGTGTCGCCCTCGGCGGCAAGAACTTTCGCATAGCCAGACACTGCAAACGGATGGGCGGGAAAGACCTGCGACGCCCGCGCAAATTCAGCTTTGGCTTCGGAAAGTTTTCCGCGTTGGAAATGCAGCTCCCCAAGCTGCGCGTGCGACCACGCCAGCCCCTCTGGATCGGTAGGACTGGTTGCCGACACTGCAAGTTTCATCGCACTCGCTGCCCCCTCCAGGTTTCCCTGGAGTTCGCGCGCATAGGCCACACGGGCGTACGCGGAGGCACTGGGCCGGATCGACATCATGCGATCGAAGGCAGCGAATGCTTCATCGTACTGCCCGAGCTCCAGTTGTGCATCGCCGATGGCTCCGTAGTTCACGGGATCCAGCGGCCGTGCCGCGCTGTTCTTCTGCGCAACCTTCAGCGCATCGCGGAAGCGATGCTGTGATAAGTACAACGTTCCAAGCATTCGGTTTGCATCGTAATTTGCGGGATCGGCCTTCAGAACACCATTCAGGATCTTTTCAGCGCGTAGTGCCAGCCCCGGATTCCCTTTTACGCGGGTCTGCCGCAGCAGCGCATCGGCAAGCATAAAGGCGGCGTCGCTGTCGTCGGGGTGCTTCGCAAGCCGCGCTTCCATGCCCGCGACGCGCGTATCCAGATCTTCGCGCGAGGTTGTCGGTGCGTCGCGCGTGCCGGTGGCGGCAGCCGTGTGCGGGGCTTGCGACCGCCGCGCGTCGCGCAAATTCGCGTACACCACCATCGCCGCGACAGCGGCGATGATGGTGACAGGGATGAGGTTCGATGCACGAAGAAAGCGGTTCACGATGTCAGTTCACCGCGGGCCTGGGGTTGAGCTTCCAAGGATTGCCGCCCGAGTGCGGGAGGGCGATGTAAGGGAAGTTCGAGCGGAACCGCACGTCGTTCCGATCGACGCCGTCCCCAAGGGATGAGACGTTCGCGCCTTTGAGAATGCCAGCCGCGGCCTGAAGCGTGATGTCGAGGACGTCGTCGGTCAAGCGCCGCCCATTGGGGAACCCTTGGATATCTTTCGCCAGTGCGCCCAGACGCGAAGGAGACGGCGTCGGAGCGATGTCCATATTGAGCCTGATCATTTCGCTGGCTTTTACGTTAGACGGCTGATTGAGGCCAGGCAGACCGGTGAGAAAGACCTCGATGAGATCGGTGCGTGGCGTCGAGGGCGCTGGAATGTTGTAGATCAGCTGCAGCAGTTTGGGGACTTCCGGCTCTGTCACAAAGTTCAGGAATTGGCTGTCGTCGGTCGGCTTGCTGCCGTTCCATTTGTCCTTTTGTCCGACAGGAATGACGACTTCGTTGACGAGCGGCATTCCGAGGCGGGACACCTGGATCAAGGCACCGCTCGTCGTCTCCGAGCCCGCCTGCCGTGTCGTGGTGGCGGGGCGGCTGGCCGTCGAATACACGCCGATGATCGAGCCAGTTCCTTTGAGAGAAGACTTAGGTAGTTGAAGGGCGATGCTGTGCACGTTGTAGCCGGCCAGCGAGTCATTGCCGACTTCCGACAGGTTGGCGCCGTACAACAAGTCAAAAACCCGTAAATCCAGAAAAAACGCATCGTCGGTCTGTCCGGCGAAGACCTTCGCCACTGTGCCGTCCGCCTGCCTGAATTCGTAGATCCCGCTGCCATTCCCACCGTAGTTCGGCGTCGATGCCGGTCCTACGTTGTCATAGATCGTCCGCATCGGTCCTGCGGTTGAAACTGTGCGGCCGCCCTCGACGCGGGATACCGTGTAGGTCTGGTACAGGTTGCGGTTGGGATCATCGAGCGACTTAATCGGGCCGGTGTTGTAGAGGAACGTGTTGGGATTGGTCGTTTGAGACGTAAAGCGGAACTGATAGCTGATGTCTTCGGCCCCGTCGCCGTTGTTGTCTATTTTGATTTCGTACACAACGTTGTCGCCGAAGCGGTAGAAATTGGGTCCGCCTTGAGGGTCTTCAAACGGCACAAACGACGCGATCAGGGTGACCGTGTCGGAGGCGTCAGGGCTCACAAAGGCGTAGACGTCGGTGTTATCGGCCAGGGGGTCGCCGCTGATCAACGGCGCCTCGCGATGACTCGATGCCAGGCCCGGCATCATCTGGTAACCCACCAGCAGAACGAATACCATCGAAAAATACGCACTTTTTTTCACAAGTCCCTCCGTTACCGTTACCACAACACGACGGTTAACATTCCGTCGCTTCTATATACGTGCGAGAGCGCCATTTGGATTTAGCAGTGCTTACGGGGCCCGGAAACCCGCAAACGAGACCTGGGTTGCGGTTCCGTGCTCCCTTCGCTAAAATCGTCTAGATATCCTCGTTAAGATCCACATGCCGATACTGGGTACTCTCCTAGCAAAAGTCGTCGGAACGCAGAACGAGCGCGAACTCAAGAAGTTGCGCCCGATCGTCGCCCAGGTCAATGCCTTCGAGCCGGCATTGAAGCAGTTGAACGACGAGCAGTTGCGCGCCAAGACCGTCGGGTTCCGCGAGCGTCTCGCCAAAGGCGAAACGGTCGCCGACCTTCTTCCTGAAGCCTTCGGTGTCGTCCGCGAAGCCGGACGCCGCGTGCTGAACATGCGCCATTTCGACGTCCAGTTGATTGGCGGCGCGTTCCTGCACGCCGGCACGATCGCCGAAATGAAGACCGGCGAAGGCAAGACGCTCGTGGCCACCCTTCCCGCGTATTTGAACGCGCTCGAAGGCAAGGGCGTTCACGTGGTGACGGTGAACGATTACCTCGCCCGCCGCGACTCGGAATGGATGGGACGCATCTATCGCTTCCTGGGCATGAGCGTCGGCGTCATTCAGCACGATTTGAACGACGCGGAGCGCCAGAAGGCGTACGCGTCCGACATCACCTACGGGACCAACAACGAATTCGGGTTCGACTATCTGCGCGACAATATGAAGTTCGAGCTGTCGCAATACGTGCAGCGCGGACACCATTTCGCGATCGTGGACGAAGTCGACAGCATCCTCATCGACGAAGCACGAACGCCGCTCATCATTTCAGGGCCAGCCGAGGCGTCGACCGATCTCTATTACGAAGTCGATCGCATCATTCCAAAGCTGAAGGCGGGCGCCAAGACCAAGGGCGACACGAAGGCCGAGGATCGCGACGCGCTCGAGCTGACCGGTGATTACATCGTCGATGAGAAACACAAAACCGTCACGTTGACGGAAAGCGGGATGCAGGCGGCCGAGAAACACCTCTCGCACCGGTTGAATGGCGGCCACCTCTACGACATGGAAAACGCGCACATCAAACACCATGTCGAACAGGCGTTGCGCGCGCACGCCATCTACAGGCTCGACGTCGACTACATGATCAAGGACGGCCAGGTCGTCATCGTCGACGAATTCACGGGACGCCTGATGCCAGGCCGGCGCTGGAGCGACGGGCTTCATCAGGCGGTCGAGGCGAAGGAGAAGGTGAAGATCGAACGCGAGAACCAGACGCTCGCAACCATCACCTTCCAGAACTACTTCCGCAAGTACAAGAAATTGTCCGGCATGACCGGCACCGCCGACACCGAGGCCGAAGAGTTCGCCAAGATTTACAAGCTCGACGTCATCGTCATTCCGCCGAACAAAGAGCTACGCCGCATCGAGGAGCCCGATTCGATTTACCGGACCGATACGGAAAAATCCGAGGCGATTGTCGAGGACATTCTCCAGCAACAACAGGGCGGGCGTCCCGTGCTCGTCGGCACCGTGTCGATCGAGAAGTCGGAAAGACTCTCGTCGAAGTTGAAGAAGCGCGGCATGAAGCACGTCGTGCTGAATGCGAAGTTCCACGCGCAGGAAGCCGAGTACGTCGCTCAGGCCGGCCGCAAAGGCACCGTCACCATCGCCACCAACATGGCTGGTCGCGGCACCGACATTCTGCTCGGCGGCAATCCCGAGTATATGGCGCGGCAGCAACTTCTCGGCGAAGAGAAAGCCGAGCGTCTGCCGAAGGGCGAGGAGCGGTTCACAGACGACGATCAGTGGGTGCACTTCTACCACCTCGATGGTTTCTATCGCGCGCCTCGCGCCGATTGGGATCGCGTCTTCGCGCACTTCAAGCAGCAAACCGAGGCCGAGCACGAAGAAGTCGTCAACGCCGGCGGACTGCACATCATCGGCACCGAGCGGCACGAAGCGCGGCGCATCGACAATCAGCTACGCGGCCGTGCCGGACGTCAGGGCGACCCCGGCTCGTCGCGCTTCTATCTGTCGCTCGAAGACGACCTCATGCGAATCTTCGGGTCGGACCGCATCTCCGGGCTCATGCAGCGGCTGGGCATGGAAGAGGGCGTGCCGATCGAGCACAACATGGTGACGAGGGCCATCGAGCGCGCGCAAAAACAGGTTGAAGCGCAGAACTTCGGCACCAGAAAACATCTGCTCGAGTACGACGACGTGATGAACAAGCAGCGCGAGAACATCTACGCGCTGCGCCGCGAGCTGCTCGAAGGCAAAATCCGCCTCAGCGATGAGAACGAAGAAGTGCAGGTGCTCGACACCCGCGCGTATCTGTTGACGCTCGCCGAAGACATCCTCGACGATGCGATCGATGCATACGCGGGCAAGGAACTGGACGTCGAGGAATGGGATTTGGACGCGCTGCAAATGGACATGACGCGCGTGTTCGGACTCGATACCGCAGACTTCGACGCGGTCGACTTCCCCGGGAAATCCGCCGGCGAAATTCGTGACGGACTGTGGGAGCGCATCCTGCACAAGTACGAAGCGAAGGAAACCCTGGTCACGCCCGACGTCTTGCGGCACGTCGAGCGCGACGTCATGCTGCAGATTGTCGACACGCAGTGGAAAGACCACCTCTACAGCCTCGACCACCTGAAAGAAGGCATCGGGCTGCGCGGCTACGGCCAGAAGGATCCGCTCGTCGAGTACAAGAAAGAGAGCTTCGAGCTCTTCCAGGACATGAAGCGGCGGGTGGACGAAGAAATGGTCCGCCTGCTGTGGCTGATCCGCCCCGTCATGGGCGAGGAAGGCGAACCACCGGCGCCCAGGCCCGTTCGTCGGCCGAAGGCACCATTAACGCTAACCGGCGGCGGCGAGTCGCCGTCGCCGTTCGGCGGACTCCCGCGAGGGCCAGCCACCGTGGAACCGTTTGCCGCGCCCTCCAAACGGGCGCCGGCCCGCATGGGCGGTGACGACGCGCCAATTCAAACCGTGCGCCGCGACGAGCCGAAGGTCGGACGCAACGATCCCTGCCCGTGTGGAAGCGGAAAAAAATACAAGAAATGTCACGGCGCCGCGGCATAACGCGGCAAGGAGACGCCCAATGGAAACCAGGAACGCTTCGTCAATTCTTCAGTTGGGCGCGATTGACGTCATCACGGATTTGCCGACGGCCTTGACGTTCGACGACGTTCTGCTGGTTCCCCGCCACTCGACGGTCATTCCGAGTCAGGTCGACGTCAGCAGCCGCTTCACGCGAAATATTCAACTGAACGTGCCTATCGCCAGCGCCGCGATGGACACCGTCACCGAATCCGGGCTGGCGATTGCGATGGCGCAGCACGGCGGCATCGGCGTCATCCACAAGAACCTTTCGATTGAAGAGCAAGCGTCGGAAGTCGATCGTGTGAAGCGATCGGAGAGCGGCATGATCGTCAATCCGATTACGCTCTCGCCCGATCACCGCATCTACGAAGCGCTCGAGCTGATGAAGAAGTACCGCATCTCGGGCGTGCCGATTACCGAAGGCGGGCACAAAGAAGGCCGGCTGGTCGGCATTCTCACCAACCGCGATCTGCGGTTCGAGACCAACGTCGATCGACCGATTTCCGCCGTGATGACCCGTGAACACCTCATTACGGTCCCTGTCGGCACGACGCTCGATGCGGCGAAAGAAATTCTCCATCGGCACAAGGTTGAAAAGCTTCTCGTCGTCGATCGCGATTTCAAGCTGAAGGGCTTGATCACCGTGAAGGACATCCAGAAGCAGATCAAATATCCGGCGGCCTCGAAGGACAACCTGGGCCGGCTACGCGTCGGAGCGGCGGTGGGCATTGCGAGAGACACGCCCGAGCGGGCTGCCGCGCTCGCGGCCGCGCACGTGGACGTGCTCGTCATCGATACCGCGCACGGCCATTCGCAGAACGTGCTCGACATGGTGGCGAGACTGCGGCGCGAGCATCCGGGCATCGACCTGATTGCGGGAAACGTGGCGACGGCCGAAGCCACCGAAGCGCTGATCGAGCGCGGTGTCGACGCTGTCAAAGTCGGCATCGGCGCCGGATCGATCTGCACCACGCGCGTGATCGCTGGGATAGGCGTGCCGATGATCACGGCCATTATCGAGTGCGCGCGGGCGGCGGCTGCGCACGGCGTCCCGATTATCGCGGACGGCGGCATCAGATTTTCCGGCGACATCACGAAGGCAGTCGCTGTGGGCGCAAGCTCCGTGATGATCGGCAACCTGTTCGCGGGCACCGACGAGAGTCCGGGCGAGCTCATCCTCTATCAGGGACGCAGCTTCAAGGAATACCGCGGCATGGGGTCGATTGGCGCAATGCGCCGCGGCAGCCGCGACCGCTATTTCCAGGACGAGTTCGATCTCGAATCCGACAGGTCGGCCCAGGAGAAGCTGGTACCCGAGGGCATCGAAGGGCGCGTGGCCCACAAAGGCAGCGTCGCCACGATGATTCATCAGTTGGTTGGCGGTCTGCGCGCGGGCATGGGCTACTGCGGGTGCGCCACGATTCCGGCGCTCCAGAAGGAAGCGCGCCTCATCAAGATTACGCAGGCCGGCTTCCGCGAAAGCCATGTGCACGACGTCACCATTACCAAGGAAGCGCCGAACTACCGATCAGAGTAAGTGTGATTTGCGCGTCTTCGTCGCCGCGTTCACCGTTCTCTCCCTCGTGGCGGTGGGTCGTGCGCAGACTCCATACGAGACGTTTCTTTCCCAGCTGAAAGCCGCCGTTCGACGCGACGACCGTGCGGCGGTCGCGTCGCTCGTCAAGTTTCCAATCATCGTGAGCATGGCCGGTGTGCGGATGCCGTTTCCGAACGCAGCCGCACTCCTCGAGCGCTACGACGACATCTTCACGTC
>JANMJM010000263.1:0-8434 GCA_031371345.1 Vicinamibacteria bacterium | reverse complement strand
GAAGCTGCCTGACGGCAGCGGCCTCTGGATTACGTCGTCGCGTTATCTCACCCCCGGAGGTACGCCGATTCAGGGCAAGGGCCTCGAACCGGACGTACCCGTCGACTATCAGGACGGCGACTTCGGCGCGCCCGCTCCTGCCGACACCATCCTTCAGAAAGCGATCGAGCGACTCACGGTCAAGAAAGCGGCGTAACCATGAACAAAGGGGACCTGGTCGCCAGGATCGCGCGGGATACCGGTGCGACCAAGAGCAGCGCGGCGGCGACGCTCGATTCACTGCTCGCCGGCATCACGCGCGCGCTGAAGAAAGGCGACGCGATCACGTTCGTCGGCTTCGGCACGTTCAAAACGTCACAGCGCCGCGCGCGTGTGGCTCGCAACCCGCGCACCGGCGACACCATCAAGATCCCCAAGCGGCGCGTTGTCCGCTTTACCGCCGGCAAGGCGCTCAAGAGCGCCGTCCGCTAGCCCAATCTGTTATACTTTTTCGTTCTGTGACGCTCATGTTTGAGAGCATGGAGGCGCGTAGCTCAGCGGTTAGAGCGCCTGCTTGACACGCAGGAGGTCAGTGGTTCGATTCCACCCGCGCCTACCAATTTTTCAGCTCCCAGCTGTCAGCGTCGAGCTTCCAGCTACTAGTCAAAGGCCACTTACGGTTCCATGTCCCAGGTAACGGTCACGCTTCCCGACGGGTCGACGAAGAGCGTCCCGCAGTCCACGACTGTGGCCGAAGTCGCCACAGGGATATCGCCTCGACTGGCGAGCGCTGCCTACGCCGGCATGGTGAACGATCGCGTTGTCGATCTCAGCTATCCCCTGCAGGAAGACGCGAAGGTTCGCATCCTCACGTCGAAGGATCCGGAATCGCTCACGGTCTACCGTCACAGCACGGCGCATCTGCTCGCCGCGGCCGTCACGCAGCTGTATCCCAGGGTGCAGTGCGGCATCGGGCCTCCAACCGACGAAGGCTTCTTCTACGACTTCGTCGTGGAGAAACCGTTCGTGCCGGAAGATCTCGAGGCGATTGAAAAGAAAATGCGCGAGATCGCGCAGGGCGACTTCGTCTACGAGCGCCAGATGTGGCCGCGCGAAGAAGCGATTCGATTCTTCACCAATCGCGGCGAGCCGCTGAAGGTTCAGCTGATCGAAGAAAAGACGGCCGGCCAGAAAGACGTCTCGGTTTACACGATCAAGGACCGCGACTTGTTCGTGGACTTCTGCGTCGGGCCGCACGTGCCGACCAGCGGCAAGCTGAAAGCGTTCAAGCTGCTGAACACGTCGAACGCCTATTGGAAGGGCGATGCGCACAATCAGCCGATGCAGCGGGTCTACGGCACCGCGTTTCTCACCGACAACGAGCTCAAGACGCACCTGACCCGTATCGAGGAGGCGAAGAAGCGCGACCACCGGAAGCTGGGACGCGAGCTCGGTCTATTTTTGTTCCATCCATGGGCGCCCGGCGCGACCTTCTGGCTCGAGAAGGGCACCGTACTGTGGAATCTCCTCGCCGACTACATGCGCGGCATTCTGCTGCCGTCCGGCTACGCCGAAGTGAGGACGCCGCTCATCTTCAACAAGGCCTTGTGGGAAACCTCGGGACACTGGCAGCACTATCGCGAGAACATGTTCGTCATCGAGCACCACGATGAGAACGGCAAAGAACCTCCCAACGCCGAGCAGCTGGCCGTCAAGGCCATGAACTGCCCAGGGCACATGCTGCTGTTCGCCAGCGAAGTGCGGAGCTACCGCGATTTGCCGATTCGCTTTCACGAGCAGACGCCGCTGCATCGCAACGAAGCCTCGGGAACGCTGTCCGGACTGACGCGCGTGCGCCAGCTGAGTCAGGACGATGCGCATTGCTTTGTGATGGAATCGCAGATCGGCGAAGAAGTTGAGCGACTGCTGCGGCTGGTGCAGCGCGTCTTCGCCGATTTCGGGATGAAGCCGGACATGCGGCTGTCGACGCGCCCCGCCGAGTTTCTTGGCGCCATCGAAACCTGGAACGACGCCGAGGCGAAGTTGAAGCGCGCGCTCGAGGCCGTCGGCGAGCATTACACCTTGAATGAGGGCGACGGCGCGTTCTACGGACCGAAGATCGACTTCGACGTCACCGACGCAATTGGCCGGAAATGGCAGTGCGCGACGATTCAGCTCGACTATCAGATGCCCCAGCGCTTCGATCTGAAATATATCGGCGCCGACAATGCTGAACACCGTCCCGTGGTTATCCACCGGGCGATCTTCGGCAGCTTCGAACGATTTATCGCCCTGCTCATCGAGCACTATGCGGGCGCCTTGCCGTTGTGGCTCGCGCCGGTACAGATGACCGTGCTGCCAATCGCCGACAGGCATGCCGCGTACGCCCAGGGTGTGCGCCAGCGCCTGGCGGATACGGGGTTCAGGGTACAAGTGGACGAGCGCCAGGAGAAGATTGGATATAAGATCCGTGAGGCGCAGCTTCAGAAGGTGCCCTACATGCTCGTGGTAGGCGACAAGGAAGCGGCGGACGGGACGGTAGCTGTGCGCAGCCGGACGGGCGGGGATCTCGGATCCAGCCCCATCGACGCGTTCATCGCGTCGGCCCGGAAAGAAGTAGACGTAAAAAGCTCCCAGCTTTCAGCTGCCAGCTCCCAGCCAAACGCTGGAAGCTCAAAGCTGGAAGCTCGAAGCTAACAGGAGGCAGTATCGCTTTCGATCGATCAGGACCGCGGCGCGACGACCGTGTTCGAGTCAATGAACGCATCCGGGTTCGGGAAATTCGGGTCATCGATGATGATGGCAAGCAGCTCGGCATCATGCCGCCGCCGCAAGCCCTCGCCATTGCCAAGACGAAGGGCTTGGATCTCGTCGAGATCTCGCCGTCGGCTGTGCCCCCGGTTTGCCGGATCATGGATTTCGGGAAGTACCAGTATCAGGAGCAGAAGCGCGCGCGCGAGGCCAAGAAGCACCAGAAAGTGATCGACGTCAAAGAGATCAAGTTCAGGCCGAAGGTCGACGAGCACGACTATCAGTTCAAAAAGAAACACATCGAGCGATTCCTCGCCGATGGCGACAAGGTGAAGGCGACGATCTTCTTCCGAGGGCGCGAGATGGCGCATCCGGAGATCGGACGCCGCATCCTCGAGCGCCTCTGCGACGAGCTCGCCGATGTGGCGATTGCCGAGACCACGCCGCGGCAGGAAGGCAATCAGATGCATACGATACTGGCGAAAAAGCCGGGCGGCAGCGGACGCGCGCCCGCCCGGCAGGCTGTTGGGAAGACTGAAGAATGACTTCTGGCTTCGGACTTCGGGCGTCAGGCCTGGAGTCGGGAGCCCGGAGTCTGGAGACATTGAGATGCCTAAGTTAAAAACACACAGAGGCGCGGCCAAGCGCTTCAAGAAGACCGGGACCGGGAAGTTTCTGCGAAGCAAGGCGTTCAAGCAGCACATCCTGACCAGCAAATCGTCGAAGCGAAAGCGTCACATGCGCGGCACCGCCGTCGTCTCCAAGAGCGACTCGGCCAAGCTCGCGCGGATGCTGCCGTACAAATAGTTGCTAGTTGTTGGTTGTTGGTTGCTCCAAGCTGGAAGCTGACAACTGGGAGCTGGGAGCTGACGGCTGGAAGCTAACAGCGTAAGGGAGTAAGAGATGCCGAGAGTTAAACGAGGAACAGTACGGCGGGCGAAACGCAAAAAGCTGCTCGCACGTGCCAAAGGGTTTTACGCCAACAAGAGCAAGCTGTATCGCGCCGCCAAAGAATCGGTCGATACCGCGCTCAAATACGCCTTCGTCGGCCGGCGCCGCAAGAAGCGCGACTTCCGCCGTCTGTGGGTGATCCGCATCAACGCCGCGGCGCGTGAGAACGGGCTCACCTACGGGCAGTTCATGGCCGGGCTGAAAGCCGCCGGCGTGACGCTCGACCGGAAGATGCTCGCCGAAATGGCCGTCAGCGAACCGGCCGCGTTTAGCTCGCTCGCCAAGCAGGCCAAAGACGCGAAGCCGCTGCCGACCGCGCGGCCGGTGCGCGCCGAAAAAGCCGCGCGTCCGCCGAAGACGGTCAAGGCCAGGGCGTCCTCTTCAGCTTCCGCGTAAAATACCGCGCAAGGTTCTGCGTTCTGGGTTCTGGGCTCTGGGTTCGCACCAGAACTCAGAACCGCAGAATCCGGAACCAAGAACCTCTCCACCCATGACAGACGACATCGCGCGACTCCGAACCGACTTTCGGCAAGAGCTCGCCCGCGCCTCGTCTGAGGTCGACCTGCAGGCGCTACGCGACAAATATCTCGGGCGCAAAAACGGCGCAGTCACCGCGCTGATGAAATCGGTCGCGTCGGCTCCTGTTGAACTGAAGCCGATGCTCGGCAAGCTCGCCAACGAGCTGAAGCAGGAGCTCGAGGCCGAGCTCGCCGAGAAAAAAACCCTCGTCGACGCAAGCAAGGCCCCCGTGGGGGCGGTCGACATCACCCTGCCCGGCCGCACTCCGCCCATCGGGCATCGGCATCCCCTGACCATCGTCCGCGAGCAGATCGAGAGCATCTTCACGCGCATGGGTTATCAAGTGCTCGAGGGACCGGAAGTCGAGGACGAGTACCACAACTTCGAAGCGCTCAACATGCCGGCCGAGCATCCTGCGCGCGACATGCAGGACACGCTCTACCTCGACGGCGAGATGCCGGGTCTCGGCCGTCCTGCAACATTGCTGCGGACCCACACCTCGCCGATGCAGATCCGCTACATGGAGAGCCATCAGCCGCCGGTGCGGATTATCGTGCCCGGCAAGGTCTACCGCCGCGACGATCTCGATCTGACGCACACGCCGATGTTCCAGCAGGTCGAAGGACTCGTCGTCGGCGAGCGGATCACGATGGCCGACTTGAAGGGCACGCTCACGGCGTTCGCGCGGGAGCTCTTCGAGCCCGACACGAAGGTGCAGATTCGGCCGAGCTTCTTTCCTTACACCGAGCCGAGCGCCGAAGTGTTCATTGGTTGCGTGTTCTGTCACGGCGCCGGATGCCCGATCTGCAAGCGCACCGGATGGCTCGAGATCGGCGGCAGCGGCATGGTGCACCCATCGGTGTTCGAGTCGGTTGGTTACGATCCCGAGCGCTACACGGGTTTCGCCTTCGGCATGGGCATCGAGCGCATTGCGATTCTGAAATACGGCGTCGACGATATCCGCCTGTTTTACGAAAACGATCTCCGCTTCCTGGAGCAGTTTCCGCTGTGAAAGTTGTCGTATCGTGGCTGCGCGACTTTGTCGACCTCACTGTCTCGCCGCAAGAACTCGGCGACACGCTGACGATGCGCGGGTTCGAGCTGTCTTCAATCGAACCGGTCAAGCCGATGGACGCCGGACGATCGACGATGGACGATGCCGTGCTCGATTTCGAAGTGATGGCCAACAGACCCGACGCGCTGAGCGTCATCGGGTTTGCGCGCGAGGCCGGCACTGCGTATTCGCTGCCGGTGAAGCCGCTCGTGCCCAAGCCGCTTCTCCAGACCCCGACGCGCGATGTCACCGTGACGCTCGAGGCGCCAGACCTGTGCCCGCGGTACGGCGCCGCGGTGGCCGATGTCACCGTCGGCCCTTCCCCGCCGTGGCTCGCGGCACGCCTGCAGGCCGCCGGTGTGCGGCCCATCAACAACGTGGTTGATGTGACCAACTACGTGCTGCTCGAGCTCGGGCAGCCGATGCACGCGTTCGATCTCGAAAAACTGGCGGGCAGGGAAATCCGCATCCGCCGCGCCAGTCCCGGTGAGCGCATACGGACGCTCGACGGCACCGATCGCGCGCTCGATCCCGGCATGCTCGTCATCGCCGATGCAGAACGGGCGCAGGCGATCGCCGGCGTGATGGGCGGCGGACATTCGGAAGTGACAGGCGCGACAAAAACCATCGTGCTGGAAAGTGCGTTTTTCAATCCAAAGAGCATCCGGCTCACGAGCAAGAAACTCGGCATGAAGACCGAGGCCTCGGCGCGCTTCGAGCGTGGCGCCGACGTGAACGCTGCGGTGAAAGCTCTCGAGCGCGCGGTCAATCTGCTGGAGGATATCGGCGCCGGCAAAGCGCGCGGCGGCGCCATTGATGAGTATCCGGCGCCGGTTGCGCAAAGAAAAATCGACCTGCGGCGCGCGCGCATGCAGTCCATCCTCGGCCTGGCGATCGGCGACGCGGATGTCGAGCGCATCCTGAAAGGTCTGGGGTTTCACATTCGCCGCCACGATGCAGGTTGGGAAGTCGCTGTCCCGACGTACCGTGTCGACGTACTGCGCGAGGTCGATCTCATCGAGGAGGTCGCGCGGCACCACGGGTACGATCGCCTCCCATCGACATTTCCGGCGCTCACGGGTCCGACGCCGCCGTCCGATCCGAGAATCGCACGCGACCAGCTTGTGCGCCGCGTGGTGTTGGCCGCCGGCCTGTCCGAAGCGCTCAGCTTTACCTTCATCGATGCCGCGATGGCGGCGCATTTCGCCGATGCCGCATCGATCGTGCCCATCGGCAACCCGCTGTCGGCGCAATTTTCGGTGCTGCGGCCGTCGCTGCTGCCCGGATTGCTCGCCGCGGTCGCTCACAACCGGCATCGCGAGCGCTCGGACGTCCGACTTTTCGAAGTGGGTGCCATCGCCACGCGCGCCGGCGAGTCGCGCCGAATCGGTCTGGTCTGGGTCGGCGACGCCACGCCGTCGCATTGGAGCGGCGGACGTCGCAGTGTCGATTTTTTCGAGCTGAAGGGCGTCGTCGAGCGCATCGGCGAGGCGCTCCAAACGGCATTGACGTTCAACGGCGACGGATTTCCAGGATACCTGGTGCGCGGGCGCGCGGCGGCCGTGATGGCTGGCGCGCGGCCGGCGGGCTCGGTCGGAATGCTGTCGCCGGCAGCCGTATCGGCGGCAGGCCTCGCGGCGAACGAAGATGTGTATGTCGCCGAGCTCGACCTCGACGCGATGAGCACCGAACATGCGCAGCCGCTCACTGTGACGCCGCTACCTCGGTATCCGTCGATCGCCCGCGACATCTCGATCGTCGTCGATGGCATCTTGCCCGCGGAAACCGTTCGTGGCACTATCGCTTCGGCCGCGCCCGGCACGCTCGTCTCGGTACGCGAGTTCGATCGGTATCAAGGCACCGGCGTACCGGACGGCCGCGTCAGCTTGTCGCTTCGGCTCACGTTCCGATCGTCCGAGCGAACCCTGACCGACACCGAAGTCGACGCCGCGATGAGAGATATTCTGAGTGCGCTGAAAGCGGCGCATGACGCCATTCAAAGATAAGCACGCACACGGAGGTTTCGTATGTCCCGAACCGCGACCCGGTCTACCGAGCTCGAACCGATCGATCGACTTGAAGAAAAAGTGAAGGCGCTCGTCGAGATGATCACCCGGCTGAAAACCGATCAATCGCGCGCGAGCGAAGAAAACACCCGGCTCTCACGCGAGCTGGAAGCGGCCAGGGCGCGCATCGCCGACTCCGAAGAGGGATTGGCCGAAATGGCGGCGCTGCGCACTGAGCGGGAAACGATCCGCGGGCGCGTGACCGACATGCTCGATCAGCTCGAGGGGCTGAGTCTTTAACAAAAGGAGCCTATGGCCGACGCTGATGTCGTCTCGGTGGAGATTCGCGGACAGCGCTATCCCATCCGCAGCGCACTCGACGCCCAGTATGTCGCCGGCCTGGCGACATACGTAGACGCGAAGATGCGGGCGGCTGGGGAATCGACGCCCTCCGGTGACACTGTCCGGCTCGCGGTGCTGGCGGCGCTGAACATCGCCGACGAGCTGTTCCGATGCCAGGAGGCCCAGCAAGCGCGCCGGGGCGCCCTGGCGGAGCGCACCGAGGCCTTGGAGCGGCTGGTCGACGCCGCGCTCGCCACCTAGCGCCAAAGTGCGCATATTGGCCGCCAGGGCCCATTACTTCTGTTGCTCTCCTGTCCATAGGGGAATAAGATCCTCTCGGAAACTGAGTTCCCTGCTTTGCGCGTGATGGTTTCGGAGGCTCGATTGGGCCAACGTTTAACCTAAGAGAATCGCAACGCTGCGCGGTGAGCATGCCTCCGCGCGAGGAAGCCTAAAGCGCAGCTTCACAGCGGTTCCACCTGCTTACGCAGGTCCATTCGACCTCCCCACACGGCAAAGCGGGGCCTTTCTATACGCTCCAGTCCACGACGAACGTTTCGGGTTCAGGTTCCTGGTTCTGGGTTCAGGTCTAGGTTCGACCTCAGCCCTCTGCCCTCTGCCCTGAGCCCTTCAAAGGACCCGTATGGGCCTGTATCCGTTCTACCTCATCAACTTCGTCATCACGGCGGTGGTTGCCGCCGGGGTGTTTGCTTACTGGCTCGCCAATCGTAAACGGATCGCCGCCGAGACCATCGGGCGGGCCGACGAGCAAGCGCTCCGCACCTTGAAAGATGCCGAGCGCGACGGCGAGAACTGTAAGAAGGAAGCGCTC
>JANMJM010000260.1:0-14156 GCA_031371345.1 Vicinamibacteria bacterium | reverse complement strand
ACGGGGGCAATCGTGTTGCGCATGATCGCGTGCAGCAGCGGATCTTTGCTGATCTCTCTGTCGGCCTCACGCACACGCGCGGCATCGCTTCCCGTGAGATTGCGAAAATGCGTCGCCATGGGCTCGCTGCTCGTTCGTGCCAGCGTCTGAAAGAACTGGCGAGTGCTCGGCAGCAGCTGTAAGGCGGTTTCGTAATCGGCGAGCTTCGCCAACGCGCGCGACAGCGCAAAGATGGCACTGTCCTGCCGTGGCATCGATGAGTGTGTCGACGTCCCGCGCGCCGTCATGACGATCGGTAGCGTCAGTTTGTCGGCCGTCGAGATACTCACGTATTGCACGCGCCCATCGCGACCCTTGATGATCCAGCCGCCTTCGTTCAGCGCGAACTCGCAGTCGATCTTCGACCAGTAGTTGGCCGCGAGCCACGGCGTGCTGTAGGCCAAACCGCCTTCTTCGTCGGCTTCGGCCAGCACGATCACATCGCGCGCCAGCGGCACCTTGTTTTCTGCCAGCATCATCGCTGCGCGTACGAACACCGCCATGCCGCCTTTGAAATCGATCGCGCCCCGGCCAAAGACGTATCCGTCGCGGATGAGGCCGGCGAATGGATCGACCGACCATTTCTCTCGCTCCACTCCGACGACGTCGGCGTGCGCCGCCAGCAACAGCGGCCGCTTCGACCCGTCGCCTTTGAGGCGCGCAATCAGCACGGCTTTACCCGGGGCCGGGGTTTGCACGACGTCCACCTCGAAGCCCGCGGCTTTCAGCTTCGGTGCCAGATACTCAGCGATGGCGGCCTCGTGGCCGGGGGGATTGCTGGTGTCGATGCGAATCAAATCGACCAGCAGTGCGACAGTTGGATCGATCGCTTGTTGTGCATGCACAAGGCGAACAGCCGCCGTCACGACCAGCAGAGCCGAGAGCGCGTAAACGACGCCACGCTGCTTCAGAATCGACATCCTATTTCCCCGGAAACTTTAGAAGCACATACGTGATGTGCTTCCCTTTCGGTACCAGGAAGGCATGCGGAATCGTGGCTGGAATGTGGACGACGTCGCCTGCCGCGATCGCGCGGCGTTCGCCACCCTCGAGCGAGGTGCCGACGAACTCTCCGGCACCGCCGGTCGCCTTCAGTCCAATGACCTTCCCACCGAGCTGCAGCGTGCCTTCGCCGCTTTGGACGAACACCACGTCGACGATTTTGTCGTGCTGTTCAGGAAAACCGTCGGCATCGCGACGAATGAAACGAAAGCGATGGTCGCCATAATCGGCGAGCGTCTCCCGCGCCGAATGATCCGGGCCAATCTGGATCGACAGGGCTTGATTGCGCTTGGTCAGCTCGTCGGCCCGCCACAACGCGAACGTCGACTTCGAGGGGCTCTGCGCCAGCAGAGGCGCCATAAGGAGAAGCAACGCGATGACACGCAGCACAATTTTCATAGAAAGCCCCTTCAGTCCTTCGGATTGGTCGCAAACACCGTCATTTCGATCGTGAAGCCTCGATCGTGCATCTCGAGCGCCGTCTTGACTGCGTGGGCAATATCCTCTGCCAGCAGCTTCGAGGGGTTCTCCTTGTTCTGTGGAAGCCCTGCGGTCGCATAGAAGTCGGTGAGCACTTCGCTCGGATTCACCAGCATGACGCGTACGTTGTACTGCCGCAGCTCGGTGCGCCAGCATTCGGTCATACCGCGAAGTGCGAACTTGCTGCCATAGTACGCCGTGCCTTTGGCTGCGCCGCGAACGGCGGCCGTCGATCCGATGTTGATGATGTTGCCGCTCTTCCGCTCGATGAAATGCTTCGCGGCCTCCCGCCCCATCAGCATGGCGCCGGTCACGTTGGTCGCGAACACCTTCTCGAAGCTGGCGAGATCCATCTCGACGAGCGGCTTGATGACGCCGAACCCCGCGTTGTTCACCAGGATGTCGAGGTGGCCGAACTGCTGCAGCACCTCTTTATAGGTACGCTGAACGTCAGCCTCTTTCGACACATCGGCACGAACCGGGTGCGCGCCGATGGCCTTCGCCGCGCCGGCGAGCCGTTTCTCATCGCGTCCCGTAATGGCGACCTTCGTGCCGGCGCCAATCAAAATCTTCGCGATCGCCAAACCGATCCCGTTCGATCCGCCTGTCACCAGTGCTGTTGCACCCTTCAGATTCATAGTTAAGTCCCTCGAATGATTTTTGCTGTCGTGACGATCTGTCCCACGTGACGTTGCGCGTGCTCGGCCGAGTGGAAGATCAATCCAAGTACCGTTGATGGCAGTTGCGCTCGACCCACCGCCCGCGGCTCGGCCAGCGTCGATTCCGGTGTGTCCGCAATCTGCCGCAGTGCATTCTGCACTACCTCTCGCCATCGGGCCAGAAGAACGTCGGGAGGCGGGTACGGTTCCCGTAATTCACGCTCGGCATTCAACGCCGCAATCTGTGCGTCGGACAGGCGCTCGCCACGAGCGTAAGTCAACAGCCGCTCGGTGCTGCCGGCGAGATGCACGAGGTGAAATCCAACCGACGCGGCGTCTCCGGGACGCCGCCACAACTGGTCGGCGCTCAGGCCCACGACTGCCGCTTCGACATCTTCAAGCGCCATCACGAATGCATGGGCCGGAGGCTGAAGAAGCTGAGAAATACCAGAAAGAGGACCGCGCAGCCACGGCTCGGGCATCATATAGCGATGAAGAAGTATGCCGTACGGCCTGGCCAGAAGGTAACGGTTGGCGCTGTCGATCCTGACGACACGCATCTCGTGAAGAACAAAGAGGACGCTGCCGAACGATTTTCAGCGATGCAGGCGCGGCTCGCCGAGCTGCAGGAGATGCTCTTTGCGCGGCACGATCGCAAGGTGTTGATCGTTCTCCAAGGGATGGACACTTCCGGCAAGGACGGGACGATCCGGCACGTCGGCGGCAGTTTCAATCCGCAGGGTATCCGCATCGTGTCCTTCCGGCAGCCGACCGGCGATGAGCTCGACCACGATTTTCTGTGGCGGGTGCACCGCCAAGTGCCGGGGAAGGGCGAGGTCGTCTTCTTCAACCGAAGCCACTACGAAGACGTCCTCGTCGTCCGGGTGCACGATCTCGTCCCTAAGGATGTTTGGAAGCAACGCTACGAACAGATCAATCTATTCGAGCGGATGCTTACCGAAACCGGTACGTTGATTCTCAAGTTCTTTCTGCACATCGACAAGGACGAGCAACGCGAGCGGCTGGAGAAGCGCCTTGCGGACAAGACTAAATGCTGGAAATTCAAAGAGGGCGATCTGAAGGAACGCAAGTTGTGGAAGGACTATCAACAGGCCTACGAAGATGCGCTCTCAAAGACGTCAACCGCGTGGGCGCCATGGCACATCGTGCCGGCCAATCACAAGTGGTACCGCGATTACATCGTTGCCTCGATCGTCGTCGACGCGCTCGAGAACCTAAAGTTGAAGTATCCGACGTGCGACGTTTCACACGTCGTCGTCAGGTGAAGCGGCCGACTGATCAGCCTGAGCTAGCACGTCTCGCGCGCGTTCGAGCTCGTCCGAGGGAACCATCATACGAATGCCTCCCAACGCTATTTCCGCGCCCGGCTGGACGCTCGCCATGTGCTCGTCCGGAAGGTAGCAATCGATCTCTGACCCTTCGAGAACGGAGCACAGAAACCTTGCTTCGACGAGCGTCGTGCAGGTTCGAAGCAGCGTCCATTCAACAGGCGAGAATTGATCGCTCATGCGCGCTCTCCTCGCTGACTTTACGCCAATCGCTTGCTGGATCTCAACACGGCGAGCGCGAGAATCGCGACGCCCCACGCAAACAGCGCGAGCGCCTGCGGCCATAGAATTTCCAAACCCACGCCTTTCAGGAAAATCCCTCGGAGGATGATGACGAAGTACCGCAGTGGAATCAGAAACGTCAGCGGCTGAATCCACGACGGCATGTTCTCGATCGGGAAGACGAAGCCTGAGAGATACAGCATCGGCGTCATGAAGAAGAACGTCGATGTCATCATGGCTTGCTGCTGGGTGTTGGAAATCGTCGAGATGAACAACCCCAGCCCCAGCGTCGTCAGAAGATAGATGCCGCTCATCCCCATCAGGAGCCAGAAGCTGCCGCGCAGCGGCACTTGGAACCAGAACACGATTACCAGCAGCACAATGAGCGCATCGATCATGCCGATGACGGCATACGGCACCAGCTTGCCGACGATCAGCTCCAAGCGGCTGAGGGGTGTGACGTTCAGCTGCTCGAGAGTGCCGATTTCCCGCTCGCGCACAACCGCCATCGACGACAAGTTCGCCGTGACCACCAGAAGTAGCAACGCGAAGATGCCGGGTAGCATGAAGTAGCGACTCTCGACCGTCGGATTGAACCAGACGCGCACACGCGGATCGATCCCCCCGCCGGAGGAAGTCGCGCCGGCCATGCGTGCGGTGGTTTGAAGCAAGTCCTGCGTATACTCCGCGATCAGATTGCTCGCGTACCCCAGCGCGATATTCGTCGAGCTCGCATCGGAGCCGTCGGCCACAATCTGCAGCTTCACAGGCCGGCCCGATTGAATGCTCTGGCCGTAGCGCGGCGGAATGGCAAGCGCCATCCACGCCTCTCCCTTTTCGATATACGGATCGACGTCCTGCATGCTCGAGACCAGATCAACCACTTTGAAGATGTTCGAGGAGGTGAACCGGCTGATCAGGGCCTGGCTTGCCGAGCTTCGATCGGCGTCGACGATGACGATGGGCACGTTCGTGACGTCGGTGGTCGCGGCATAGCCGAGAATCGTCAGCTGCACAATCGGCGCGATGAAGATGATGGAGAAAATCCGCGGATCCTGGCGAAGCTCCAGAACTTCCTTCCACATCATGAACAAGATGCGTCGCATACCTACGTCCACTGCCTTTTCAGACGCCGCGAGGCCATCGTCAGCAGAAAGCCCGCGTACAGAACCAGCGCGAGCAGTTGCGGCCAGAACACCTGAATGCCGGCGCCTTTCAGGACAATCGCCCGGAGGGCCACGAGAAAGTACCGTGCAGGGACGAGGTAGGTGATGGCGCGAATCGGCGCCGGCATGCTGGCAATGGGATACACAAATCCGGACAGCATCATGGTCGGAAGGAACGACGACAGCAGCGCCATCTGAAACGCCACCTGCTGCGATTCCGCAATCGTGGAGATCATGAGCCCGAGGCCGAGCGCGCCGGCGAGATACAGCGAGAGCGACAGGAAGAGCAGCACCCACGACCCGCGCATCGGTAATCCGAACAAGACCATCGACGCGAGAATAATTGCGGTCGACGAGCAGATCGAGATGAGGAAATACGGCAGCGTCTTTCCGACAATGAACGAACCTGTTCCGAGAGGCGCCATGCGCACCTGCTCGATCGTGCCGCGCTCTTTCTCGCGGACGACGGAGAGTGCGGTCGACACGACCGACGAGATCATGCCGATGTATGCGATGAGGCCTGGCACCAGGAACAGCGCGCTGCGTAGTTCCGGGTTGTACCAGACGCGCGGCTCGACCGAGA
This sequence comes from Vicinamibacteria bacterium, assembly GCA_031371345.1. Lineage (GTDB taxonomy): Bacteria > Acidobacteriota > Vicinamibacteria > Vicinamibacterales > JAMQPK01 > JAMQPK01. Next base: position 8,656 of record JANMJM010000260.1, on the reverse strand, counting down.
CCATCGGCCCGCCTGGCCGCGCGGATGCCTGAAGCTGGTACTGCAGCGACACCGTCTGCAGAATACGCAGCGCGTATCCCATCACCGTGGCGGCGGTGTTCGCGTTGTCGCCATTGATGATCACCTGCACCGGGACGCGTTCGCCGATCTGCAGCCTGGCGTGCAGCCGTGGAGGAATGACGAGCACCGCACGTGCGTCGCCGCGATCGATCAGCCGTTCGGCCTCACGATCGCTCCGCACCTCTGCGACCAGATCGAAGTAGCCGGAGTTGACGAACGCCGAGATGATTCGTCGGCTCCCGGAGGTATGGTCGTTGTCTTCGACCGCGAGCGCGATGTGCTGCACGTCGAAATTCAGCGCATAGCCGTACAAGAGCAGAAAGAACGCCGGCACGAACAGCAGCACCAGCAGCGAACGCCGGTCGCGCGCGATCTGACGGAACTCTTTTCGACCGACGGCGAACGTCTTGCGAACGCTCATTTACGACGCCTTCTCCACGACATCGAGAAACACGTCCTCGAGCGACGGCGTCACGCGGTCGATCGCAGCGACGTCGAAGCCGAGCTGCTCCAGACGTTTGCGGAGTGCGTCGGCGTCTCCGAGGCCAGGCTTCAACACCGCATGCACGGCTGTACCGAAAATCGTCGTCTTTTCAACCTCATCCATCTGTTCGAGAGCCTGCATGAGCTCGACGGGGCGGCTCGAGTGGATTTCGAGAATCGGACGGTCGGCAAACACCTGCTTCAGTTCGTGCGACGTCCCGATCGCCGCGAGCCTGCCGGCATTGATGATTGCGATGCGGTGGCAGTGCTCGGCTTCGTCGAGATAGTGGGTCGTGACGAGAATCGTGACCCCGTCGCGCGACAGCCCCTCGATGAGACGCCAGAATTGCCGGCGCGACACTGGATCGACGCCTCCCGTCGGCTCGTCGAGGAACACAATGCGCGGCTCGTGGAGGATCGCACAACCAAGCGCGAGACGCTGCCTCCATCCGCCGGCAAGATCGCGTGCCTTGGTGTTGTCGCGGCCGGCGAGACCGGCCATATCGAGTACGAATTTCTTGCGCATAGCAATCTGGTCATCGGTGAGCCCGTACAACGCGCCGAAGAATCGGATATTTTGGTCGACCGTGAGCAGCTCGTAAAGCGAGAACCTCTGCGACATGTACCCGATACGCAGCTTGACGTGTTCGGGATCGCGGCTGACGTCGATGCCGTCGACCAGGGCCGTGCCCGAGGTGGGCTTCAGCAATCCACACAGCATGCGTATGGTCGTCGACTTGCCAGCGCCGTTGGCGCCGAGAAAGCCGAAGATTTCTCCCCGCTCGACCTGAAAGTTGACCCGATCGACGGCGACGAACTTGCCGAAGCGCCGTGTGAGATCGCGAACGCTGATGGCCTCTGTCATTACCGTCCCAGCGCGCGATCCAGGCGCGCCGCGGCCAGCTGCGCGTTGGCGATGGCGCGTGTGCGATCGAGCTCGGCCTGCAGCAGCGCGACCTGGGCATCGAGCACGTCCGTATTGGTGGCCACTCCGGCGGCAAATCGTTCTGCGAGCACCCGCCGCGCTTCCGCCGCGCTTCTCACCCCGACCCCTGCCGCGGCGATTGACGCCTCCGCCGACACGACGTCGATCACGCGCTGACGCACCTCGGCATCCACCGTCGTGTCGAACTCCTTTAGCCGTTCGCTGATCGCGCGCCGATTCGCATCGGCTTCAGCGACCTCGGCGCGAACACGCCCACCGTCGAACAACGGCCAATTCACGTTCACGCCGAGATCCCACGACGGCTTCCAGACCGCCTGCCGGGGAAAGATTCGCGGGTTCGGTCGTGCCATGTCGTAGCCGCCGACCGACATCAGCATCGGCTTGCGTCCGGCGGCAGAAGCGTTCACACGCTCGGCGGCTCCACTGACACGGATTTCGAGCGCCCGCCGCTCTGCCCGATTTAATCGGGCGGCATCGACCAGTGCGGCCACTTCTTTCGGCGGCGCAGGCGGAGGCTGCATCACGTCGGCAAGCGCGAAGGGCGTGTCCGGCGGCAACCCGACAAGGCGCCGAAAATCTGTCGACGCGGTGGCCAGCACGTTCTCGGATTCGATCGCAAGCATCTGCTGGCGTGCCTGCTGCGCTTCGACCGTCAGCACGTCGCTCGGCGGGATCAGACCAACGCTCAGTTGATTCTTCACGTCAGTCAAATGCGCCTCGATGCGGCTCAGTGCTTGCCGCACGACGTCGACGGCGGCGTTCGCGGTAATCACCGACCAGTAGGCGCGCGTAATTTCTAATTTGAGATCGCCGCGGGCCGCTTCGCGATCTTGCGACACGGCGTCGACGTCGGCCGCGGCCGCTTTCACAAGCGCCGTGGTGCGACCCGCCGTGTAAATCGGCCACTGGAAATCGACACGCGCGCCATAGTTGTCCGGCACATCGGGATAAATCACCCGAAGCCCGCCCCCGGGGTTCGGCACCACGAACTCCTGAACGTGATTGGTGCGTGAATAGCCTGCGAGCAAGGCCAGGTGCGGCATCTCTGCCGCCTTGCGCTGGCGTTCCACCGCCTTAGCGGCCTCTGCTCTGGCGCCGAACTCGGCCAGCCGATGACTGGCGTCGACACCGCGTGCGATGGCCTCGGGCAACGTCAGCCGAACAACGGGGGTCTGCGCCGACGCACGCCCGGCACTGGCCAGGAATCCGTGGAAGACCATGGTGAGCACGATCGCCGTTCGTTTCATAAAGTCCTTTACACGTGATGCATGACTTGCGCGATGAACACATCCTCTAGCGAGGTCGGGACACGCCTGACGCCTTGGGGCTCGATGCCGGCCGTCCGCAACGCTGCGCGAAACCGTTCGGGATCGCTCAACGGCGACTCCGGCCGCAGTCGCACGTGAGCACGCTCGCCGAACAGCTGCACCTCGACAACACCCGGGAAGCGCTCGATCACCTCCGTCATCCGATCGCGATCGTCGGCGATCACTTCCATGACGGCTCCCGGGAGGCTTGCGCGGAGATGTTCCGGACGATCGAGCGCCAGCAGCTGGCCTTCGTGAAGCAGGGCGACACGCGTGCATCGCTCGGCTTCGTCCAGGTAGGGCGTGGCCATGAGAATCGTGATGCCCTGCGCAAGGAATTCCGAGAGGAGCTTCCAGAATTCCCTTCGCGAGACCGGATCGACGCCCGTCGTCGGCTCGTCCAGCAGAATGAGCTTCGGTTCGTGGACGAGCGTGCACGCGAGTGCGAGCTTCTGTTTCATTCCTCCCGAGAGTTGATCGGCGAGTCGTTCGCGAAACGGCGTGAGCTGCGTGAGGTCGAGCAGCCGCTGACGCCGCTCCTGAATGTTCGGGTCGCGCATGCGAAGACCGTGGATTTCCGCAAAGAACGCGATGTTCTCGTCGATCGTGAGATCGCCGTAGAGACTGAATCGCTGCGACAAATACCCGATTGACTGGGTCACATGGAGATGTTCGCCGACGGGATCGCGTCCCATCGTCAGCACCTTGCCGCCATCGGCTTTCAGCAGGCCGCACATCAACCGAATCGCCGTCGTCTTCCCGGCACCGTCTGGACCGATCAGCCCGAACATCTCGCCGCGGTTCACCGAGAACGACACCTCCCGCAGTGCGAGGACGTCGCCGTACTTTTTTGTGACACGATCGAAGCGAAGAGCTACGTCGTCGATCGTCGATCGTCGATCGTCCATCGTCGTCATTGGAGCGGGATTTCGGCTTCAACGGGCATGCCCTGTTTGAGGATGCCCTTGCTGTTATCTGTGGAAATCTTCACGCGGTAGACGAGCTTCGATCGATCCTCCGCGGTCTGCACATTGCGTGGAGTGAACTCGGCCTTCGAAGAAATGAAACTGACTTTCCCGGTCAATCGGTCGCCGGCATCCGTGATCAGCGTCGCGGGCTGACCGAGCGTGATGCGCGGCACCTGGGGCTCGTCGACGAAGACCTCGGCCCAGGCGCGATCGAGATCGGTGATGACCGCGAGCGGAGTACGCGGCGCCACCATTTCACCTCGATTGCGTAGCCGCTCGCTGACGACGCCGCCGACCGGCGCTCGCACGGTCGCGTCTTGCTTCTGTTTTTCGAGGGTAGCGATCTGGGCGTCGACGCCCTGGACGCGGGCGCGCGCCGCCTCGATCTCCTGAGGGCGGGCGCCACTTTGCAATCGTGCGACCCCTTCCCGCGCCGCACGCTCGCGGGCACGCGCCGCCACGACGCGATCGCTCGCGAGGTCGCGGCGCGTCGTGGCGTCGTCTCGCTGCTTTTGTGATCCGGAGTTGCTCTGGAGCAGCCGCTCGAATCGTTGAAGATCAGTTTCCGCGGCGGCAAGGTCGACCTGCGAGGCCGACACGTCGGCGGCCGCTGAGGCCATCTGCGCCTCGGCTTGCCTGATATCTTCAGGCCGGGATCCTGCCTGCAGCAGCCGGAGCTGCGCTTCGGCCTGGCTGCGTTCTGCCTGAGCGCGCTGCAGCGCCAGCTCAACGTCGCGCGTGTCGAGCTGCGCCACGAGATCGCCCTGTTTCAGACGGTCGCCCTCGTTGACCGGCATGTCCAGGATGCGCCCGCCCGCTTCAGGCGCGACCTGCACTTCGGTTGCCTCGACCTGGCCCGAGACGCGCGCGGTGTTGGCGTCGGCGTTTTTCTTCTGGCATCCGCTCACGAGAAGCGTGGCCATGACGCAGCACGCAAGATGGGTTTTCGACATTCTTCAGACCTTCGCCCTTTCAGCGTCGGTGATCGACAGCACTTTCCTGGCAACCATTTGTAAATGTGCGACGAGCGTGGCCGAATCGGCCTCGGGAATTTCGACACGCCTCACGGCTCTGATGCGCGCTCGCACGGGCGCGGTCGCTCGGAACATGAGCAGCGGTGCGACGATCGTGAAATGCGCCAGGGCTGGATGCACCGGCCGGAACACGCCCGCCCTGATGCCGTCGCCGATGACTCCGCTGACGGTTGCAAAGATGCCGGCAATCAACGCCAGCTCTTCGGAACCCAAATGAACCGCGCCGTCGGCGATTTCCCGCAGAAAGATTGGCAGGAAGTTATTCGCTTCGTCGATCGACTGCACGAGCATTTCAATCAGTCTGTCCAGTTTCCGATCGGGCGGCTGCGGCTCGTTGGCGATCGTCTGGAGTCTGTCGGTGATCGTGGTATAGCGATCGCGGACGATCGTCGTGTAGAGGGCGCGCTTATTTGGGAAGTGGTAGTAGATCATCGCCTTGTTCACGCGGGCGCGGCGGGCGATGCGATCGACGGTGGTGGCGGCAAAGCCGCGGGCGCCGAACTCTTCGGCGGCGGTCGCGAGGATTCGGCTGCGAGTGCCCGGGGCGGCGGCGCGCGATCGGGGAGACATCTTCTAACTGACCGGTTAGTTAATACCACGAGCCCCGCGCTGTCAACCTGACCTATCCTGACGCCATGCGCATCATCATCGCCGGCGGCTCCGGTTTCCTCGGCTCCGCCCTCGCCGCCCAACTCTCCGCCGACGGCCATCACACCGTCATCCTGACCAGACACCCGGCCACGGCGCCCCCGCCGCACCCGCACACGACCTACGAGACATGGTCCCCTAACGGACAAACTGGACCGTGGGCCAAGACGCTTGACGGCGCAGATGCGGTCATCAATTTGTCCGGCGAGTCGATTGCCGGCAAGCGATGGTCCGACGCCCAAAAGCAAAAGATTCGCGAGAGCCGAATGCTTGCCACACGAAGCCTGACCGCGGCCATCCGCAGCGCAACAACGACGCCGCGGGCATTTGTCAGCGGTTCGGCCGTCGGCTACTACGGCGACCGAGGCGATGAAACGCTCACCGAGTCATCGACGCCAGGCGATGACTTTCTCGCGGGCGTGTGTAAGGACTGGGAAGCGGCAGCGAGCACCGTTGGCGATCTCACGCGAGTCGTCCTCGTGCGCACCGGCATCGTCCTCGATCGCCGCGGCGGCGCCTTGCCAAAAATGCTGCCGCCGTTTTATCTTTTTGCCGGCGGGCCCATCGGCTCTGGCCGGCAATATATGGCGTGGATCCACAAGATTGACTGGGCACGTCTGGTAGCGTGGGCCGCGACGAGCGACGCCGTGCGCGGCGCCGTCAACGCCACCGGCCCGATGCCGGTGACGAATAAGGATTTTTCGACGGCACTCGGCCGTGCGCTGAAGCGGCCGAGCCTCCTTGCGGCTCCGCCGTTCGCATTACGACTGGCGCTTGGCGAAATGGCCGACGCACTATTGCTCAGCGGCCAGCGGGCACTGCCGGTCCGTGCGGCCGATGCCGGTTTCTCGTTCCGTTTCTCCAACATCGATGACGCGCTGGCCGACATCTTTAAGGTAAGGTAGGCACATGAAAAACCGACTGCTGATTCATAGTCTCTCGCTCGTGATGGCATTGAGCGTTGCGACTGTTCTTCACGCCGACGTCAAGAAGGAAGAAAAGAACCTTGTGACGTTCTCTGGCATCCTCGGCCGCATGGCGAATCTCTTCGGAGGGAAGGCTGCGAAGGAGGGCGTCGTCTCGACGGTCGCGGTGTCCGGCAATCGAAAGATGACGGTCAACGATACGCGGGGCGAAATCATCGATCTGACGCAACAAAAAGTCTACGACCTGGACATGCGGCGCAAAACCTACACCGTCACAACGTTCGACGAACTGCGCCGACGCATGTCCGAGATGGAGGCGAAGGCCAAAGACGACGCGGCGAAAGCGCCAAAGGACGAGCAGCCCCAGAACCAGGGTAAGGAATTCGAGGTCGACTTCGACGTGAAAAATACCGGCCAGACGAAAACCCTCAACGGCTTCAACACCTCACAGGTGGTCGTCACCGTCACAGTCCGGGAAAAAGGAAAAAAGCTGGAAGAGAGCGGCGGCCTCGTGATGACCGCCGACAACTGGATGACGAAGAGCGTGCCGGCGCTAAAGGAAATTACGGACTTTGATATGCGGTACTACAAAGCACTCGCCGGTCCGCAAGTCGCCGTCGATGCGCAGCAACTCGCCACCGCGCTGGCCATGATGCCTGGCCTGAAGGACGCCTTCGCGCGCATGCAGCGTGCCGGCCTCGACGGCACCTCCATTTCGTCCACAACGACGGTCGAATCGGTGAAAAGCCCGGAGCAAATGAAACAGCAGGAGCAGTCATCGGCTGATAACGGCGGCTCGACGCCCTCTTCGGTTGGCGGGGCTGTTGGAGGCGCGATCGGCGGGTTCATGCGGCGCCGCGCACAACAAAATCAGCAGAGCAATCCGCCGTCGGCGCGCTCGACGTTCATGACCATCAACAACGAGGTTCTGAAAATTGCACCGAACGCCACGGCGGCCGATGTGGCGATACCGGAGGGGTTTAAGGAACGGAACTAACGCAGAATCGTGACTGGCTTTAGGCTCTGGCTTTAGGCCACGTCTGGCCCAGGGCCCAAAGCCTAAAGTCCAAAGCCGAGAGCCTATTTCGCGTATTTCGCCAGCGTCGTCTGCCAGTCCTTGGGAGGCTGAGGCACGTCCATCATCGGTTTGAAAATAATATCCGCGGTGTTCAGCGGCTTGCCATAAAAACGCTGATTCGCGTCGTCATCCGACCGAATCGAGGAACCATTGAGATTGATCCCCGCAAACAGACCGCGCGATCGCGAGTAGCTGAGAATTTGCGCGCGCATCTGTATGTCGGTGGCGACCGATGCGTCACGGCCCACGGGGCCCGCGGCCACGCCGGCATCGACGCCGATCTTAAATTCGTTGCTGACCATCTGCTGGAGTCCGCGCCGATTGATCACGACGAGCACGATATCGACTGCCTGCGCGCCGATTTGCGCACCAAAACTGCCTCCGGTGACCGTCATGAAACCTGGAGCCGACCACGCGCGAGTGCTTTCCAGGCGCGCGCTCAGAATGCCTCGCCCGTGTTGGCCGCCGACGATGAAGCCGCCTTTGATCGTTCCGGGAAATACCGCGATGCCTTCAGCTTTTTCCAGTACCGCATTTGGAATGGACTTGTCGGGCGCGGCCATGATTTCGTTGAACACCGTGATCGATTCCTGCACGCGCTCCGCTTCCTCGGTCTGCGCACGCGTGCGGATAGGTGCAATCGTCAGCGACAACACCGCTAGCGAAAGCGCTCCGTGAAGAACTTTGCGATTCATAAAAACCTCCAGCTCTCAGTATGCGGCGAGTCGGCGCAGTGCTTCGGTAATTTTGTCTGTGTTCGGAAGGTTGTGGTGCTCGAGGACCTGAGAGAACGGACAGTGTGTATCGGGATATGTCACGCGCATCACCGGCGCATCCAACGCGTCGAACCGTTCTTCCACGACGCTGGCTGAAAGTTCTGAGCCGATGCCTAACGTCTTCACGTCTTCGTGAACGATCAGCAGACGGTTCGTCTTTTCAATCGAGGTAAACAGCGCGGCTTTGTCGTATGGCAGAAGCGTGCGGAGATCGATGACCTCAACCTCCACGCCTTCCTTCGCGAGACGATCGGCGGCTTCGAGCGATGGTTGAACCATCGCACCGTACGTGATGAGCGTCGCGTCGGTTCCTGGCCGGCGAATGGCGGCGACGCCGATCGGTACGATCTCGTCTCCTTCAGGCACCGGGCCCTTGGCGCGCCGAGAGAGATATTTGTGTTCGAAGTACACGACCGGGTTATCGTCGCGG
>JANMJM010000259.1:0-2214 GCA_031371345.1 Vicinamibacteria bacterium | reverse complement strand
GTAGGCAAACGGCGTGGAATCGTGGCGCGCCACGATCACGACGGCGAGATCCTTGTCGCTGAGGCCGTAGCCGCTGCGATTGGCCGCGAAGTAGTTGCCGACAAAGCGCAGCGCCGCTTCAAATCCCGCCGGAGTCGTCGTATCGACGACGAATCGATGAACCCCAGCCAACTGGTCGAGCCAGTCATCCTGCGGATGACGCGCCGGTTGCCAGGACCCGTTCACGACCACCGGTGTCTGCGCGCTTGCAGTCGCGGTGGCCGCGAGCGCCCCGGCCCCAACCCATGAAAGAAACACACGCCGGGCGTTGTCCTTTTCGGCAGCCATTACATCCTCGCTTTCACCGTCATGGTAAGCTGCGGCCGCGCGCTGGTCAACGCGATGATGACGCGTCATTTAAACTTCTGGGCATCCACCGTCCTGCTTCTTGGCGCCACATCGTGTGCGGGTGCGTCCAAGCCCGCGCTGATTTCCTCGACGACGACAATGGTGACGGCGTGGGAGATCCCGAAGAACCCGCTGACGGATCCAGAACTGGACAAATCCCGGCTCTCAGAGCAAATCCGCTGGGGCTTTCGTATCTTCACCAACACTCGGGCCGAGGCTCCACAGTTTACGCCTGGAAAAATCGCGTGCGGCAACTGCCACTTAAATGCCGGCCAGCGGGAGAAGTCGCTGCCAGTCGTTGGCATCGTCGGCATGTTTCCCGAATATAACCGTCGGGCGGGCCGCCTCTTCACCCTCGGCGATCGCATCGTCGATTGTTTCCTGCGGAGTCAGAACGGCACTGGGACAAAGGAAGCGAGCCGCGAGCTTCCATCGCAAGCCTCAAAGGAAGTGCTCGCCGTTGCCGCGTATCTCACCTGGCTGTCGAAAGGATTTCAGGTTGGTAGCAACCCTCCTTGGCGCGGACAAAATGTGATTCCGGCGGCGAGCCTGATTCCTATTGAAAAACTCGAGGCGGCGCGAGGGGAGGCGATCTTCACAGAGCGCTGTACTACGTGCCACGGCGTCGATGGACAAGGCGTGTCTGTTGGAGACAAGAAGCCCGGGCCGCTGTGGGGTCCCGATTCGTGGAATGACGGCGCGGGCGCGGCGCGTGTGTACACACTGGCCGGCATCATCCGCTACTCGATGCCCTATCTCAACCCCGGCAGCCTGACCGATGAGGAGGCGCAGCAGCTTGCGGCGTTCATCAATTCGAAGCCGAGGCCGGAGTACCCAGACAAGGCGAATGACTATCGCACCGAAAAGCTGCCCGTGGACGCCGTATATTACCCGCGTCGAGGCAACTGACCTGCGCGAAAGTGCAGCGCTAGATTGTCAGCTTCCGCGGGAATTGCGAGTTGTCCTCGAGGAAGGTTTTCTTGACGGCCAGCTCCTCTGTCGTTGGCTGGATCCTTCCGGTGGCGTCAGTCACACGCGACACGAGCGTGTGCTCGCCCGGCGTGGCGCCGGACCAGTTATAGCTAAAGAGCTTCCAGGAGTATTTCTCCCGCGTTGACGGATCGAGCACCGCCGGCTGCCATGGTCCCTCGTCCACGCGGACCTCGACCGACTTCAGCGGTGTCCCGTCGCTCAGGACAACGCCCGTTACCTTCAGCTGGCCGCCGCTGCGTGTGACGCGCGCAATGAACGACTTCAGCTGCATGCGCGTGATAGCGACCTCGGTCAGCTTCTCCTCGCCGTCGATGATCTCGCTCTTCATCGTCCGGTACCAGCGCGCCTGGTATTTTCCGAGGTACTGGTCTTCTTGGATGTGAACCTGCGACAGCCATTTCACGTTGGCGACGCCGTACCAGCCGGGAACGATCAATCGGAGCGGCGAACCCTGATGTCGGGTTAACGGTTCGCCGTTGAGCGCATAGGCCAGGAAGGGCTCCGCCGACAATGCCTTCTCTCGCGGCAGGCTCCGGCCGAACGGGACGTCGACCTTGAACTTCTGTGTCCTGAACTCAACGTCTTCCTCGCCATGGTCGGCGCCGAAGAAAACGAACTCGCGGGCCTCGGGTTTGACCCCGGCGCGATCCAGCACGGCGCGCAACGGCACACCGCTCCAGCGACCGTTACCCGAGAGACCCTGCAGGGGCCGTCGGTTGCCCGAGCACTCGAACCCGGCCACGAGCACTCGAACCCGGCCACGAGCTCCGCGCTGCGCATCCTCTTGAGATCGTCCAGCGAAAGCGCCACGGGTCGCTCGACCAGTCCGGAAAT